>NZ_JACVUU010000011.1:0-190862 GCF_016516145.1 Klebsiella sp. S69
AGCGCAGGACCTTGCCGTTACTCATCACCAGGTCCACATGGTCGTGTTTTTACGCCGGCAGATCTCCGCTGAGGATACGCAGGCTTCCCGACATGCCGAGATGGACGATAATCCAGCCGTCGGGCAGTTCGAGCAGCAGATATTTAGCGCGGCGGCGCACGCTGAGCACAGGAACGTCGCTCAGGCGATAGATCTCTTCGGAAACCGGCCAGCGCAGGCGCCCGTTGCGCACAACGGCGTGCAGGATGGTCGCACCAACCAGGTGAGGCTCAATGCCGCGGCGGCTGGTTTCTACTTCAGGTAATTCAGGCATTCTTTTCTCGAACAAAAACGGCTGGATGCTCTATCTTACCGCGTTCAGCGACGAGGTTCAGGGCAATTATTGTTCAGCTTGCTCTTCCGCCTGCCACAGGAGGGCTAAACTCCAACCAGCGCCGACGGTGGCGTCGTTTTAATAACAAAAAACCCCGCCGAGGCGGGGTTTTTCTTTACAAGGAACCTAAAATTATTTGATTTTAGCTTCTTTGTATAAAACGTGCTGACGGACAACTGGATCGAACTTTTTCAGTTCCAGTTTTTCCGGCTTAGTACGCTTGTTCTTCGTGGTGGTATAGAAGTGACCAGTACCAGCAGAAGAAACCAGCTTGATTTTCTCACGAATACCTTTAGCCATGATTTATTTCCTCTAAGTACTTAGTACTTTTCGCCACGGGCACGCAGTTCGGACAGAACTGTATCAATGCCTTTCTTATCAATAACACGCATACCTTTAGCAGATACGCGCAGGGTGACAAAACGCTTCTCACTCTCAACCCAGAAACGGTGAGAGTGCAGGTTCGGCAGGAAACGGCGTTTAGTCGCGTTCAGTGCGTGGGAACGGTTGTTACCGGTCACCGGACGCTTGCCAGTAACTTGGCAGACTCGGGACATGTCTATTCTCCAAAAATCAAATTAGCTCGAGCTTCGTATGGGGTATTGGCGCCTCGTCAGGCTTTACAGCCCGGTCATCGCATAGTTCTATTGAACTCTCGATTGCCAGGCCCAAATGCCAAACCCGAGATTCTCAAAGGTGGCGTAGTATACGCTGACTCTGCGATGTGCTCAAGTCCCGAACAGACAAAGATCCCGATGGATCGCATGATCGGGGCTAAATCCAGCCGCGTTCAGCAAAAGATACGTACGCTCCGCGGCCGATAACAAGGTGATCGAGCACACGTATATCCATGAATCGACAACATTTTATCACTCTTTCGGTAATCAATCTGTCGGCCTTACTCGGCTCAGGACTTCCGGATGGATGATTATGTGCCAGGATCACCGCGGCGGCGTTCACTTTGATGGCTTCGCGTACGATTTCTCGCGGATGCACCTCAACGTGGCTAAGAGTACCAGAAAAAAGTCGGCTATGTTTCAATACCCGATTCTGATTGTCTAAAAAGATCACCATGAAGATCTCGCGCTCTTCGTCGGCCAGCTGGCTTTGCAGAAACTCCCGCGTCATCGACGGGGTGACCAACGAGGGCTCTTCTGTCATCCGCAGGCTGAAATAGCGTCGCGCCAGTTCAGCAATCCCTTTTAGCTGCGCATATTTCGCCAGACCAATGCCTTCAATCTCAGCGAACTGTGACTCTTCCGCCGAAAGCAGGCCGTACAGCGAGCCAAATCGCTGCAGCAGCTCTCGCGAAAATGTCATCACGTCCTGCGTGCGCGTACCGGTACGTAAAAACAGCGCTAACAGCTCGATATCCGATAAAACTTCGATACCGTAACGCTGCATCTTTTCCCTCGGCATGAGGGTTTCCTGTATCTCCATCGCGGCCTCTCCTTCCCACTCCGCGCTATCCTGACACAGCCTTTTTGCGCCGCCGACAGGCAAGTTTTATCCCTGCGTAGCGCCTCGCAAAGTGGATCGCCACCAGGCACACGATGCCGTGAGGATTGTGATAAGATGCGCGAATTCTGGTGTACCGCAACAGGAAAAAATCATGATGAGTCTGGCTGGTAAAAAGATCGTTCTCGGCGTGAGCGGCGGCATTGCTGCCTATAAAACGCCGGAACTGGTGCGCCGCCTGCGCGACCGCGGCGCGGATGTCCGCGTCGCCATGACGGAAGCCGCTAAAGCCTTCATTACGCCATTAAGTTTACAGGCGGTATCGGGTTATCCGGTTTCCGACAGCCTGCTCGACCCGGCCGCCGAAGCCGCAATGGGCCACATTGAGCTGGGGAAATGGGCCGATCTGGTTATTCTCGCTCCGGCGACCGCCGATTTAATCGCCCGCGTCGCGGCAGGCATGGCTAACGATCTCGTCTCGACGGTTTGCCTGGCGACGCCGTCGCCCGTCGCGGTCGTGCCCGCCATGAATCAGCAAATGTATCGCGCCGCCGCCACCCAGCATAATCTTGAGGTGATTGCCTCGCGCGGTTTGCTGGTCTGGGGCCCGGACAGCGGCAGCCAGGCCTGCGGCGATGTTGGGCCGGGGCGGATGCTGGACCCGCTGACCATTGTGGATATGGCCGCGCAGTACTTCTCTCCTGTCAAAGATTTGCAACATCTCAACATCATGATTACCGCGGGCCCAACCCGCGAGCCGCTGGATCCGGTGCGTTATATCACTAACCACAGTTCTGGTAAGATGGGCTTCGCGATTGCCGCCGCCGCCGCGCGTCGCGGGGCAAACGTCACGCTGGTAAGCGGCCCGGTTTCTCTACCTACGCCGCCGTTTGTACAAAGAATTGATGTCACCACGGCGCTGGAAATGGAAGCCGCGGTGCAAAACGGCGCCTCACGGCAGCATATTTTTATTGGCTGCGCGGCGGTCGCCGACTACCGTGCGGTCACCATTGCCGAAGAAAAAATCAAAAAACAAGGTGATGAACTCACCCTGAAAATGGTTAAAAATCCGGATATCGTCGCAGGGGTCGCCGCGCTTAAGGCCAACCGCCCTTACGTCGTTGGGTTTGCCGCCGAAACGAATAATGTGGAAGAATACGCACGGCAAAAGCGAGCCCGCAAAAATCTTGATCTGATCTGCGCTAATGATGTTTCACAGCCAAATCAGGGATTTAACAGCGACAGCAATGCATTACACCTTTTCTGGCAGGAGGGAGATAAGCGCTTACCACTTGAGCGCAAGGAACTCCTGGGCCAATTATTACTCGACGAGATCGTGACCCGTTATGATGAAAAAAATCGACGTTAAGATTCTGGACCCGCGCGTTGGTCAGCAATTTCCGCTGCCGACCTATGCCACCTCCGGTTCCGCCGGACTTGACCTGCGAGCCTGTCTCGATGACGCCGTAGAGCTGGCGCCTGGCGCTACGCTCCTCGTGCCAACTGGCCTGGCGATTCATATTGCCGATCCGTCTCTGGCAGCAGTGATTCTCCCGCGCTCCGGGCTGGGTCATAAACACGGCGTCGTCCTGGGTAACCTGGTCGGCCTGATTGATTCCGACTATCAGGGTCAGCTGATGGTTTCCGTCTGGAACCGCGGTCAGCAGAGCTTCACCATCGAACCCGGCGAGCGTCTCGCGCAAATGGTGTTCGTGCCCGTTGTACAGGCGGAATTTAACCTGGTGGAAGAGTTTGACGCCACCGATCGCGGCGAAGGCGGCTTCGGTCACTCAGGGCGTAAATAAAAGCCCGGCAATAGACAAAAATCTTCGGGGCGTCGCCGATAAACGGGCAGCCCCAAAGATGAAGTGGAACCTGCATCGCAAAGCGCACTAATGCAATAACATCACCGCAGGCAATAGCTTGCGGTCGCTTTGTGGATGCCTGCCTGACAAGTGCTTTTTTTCAGGGGTATTTTAAAACATGGCAGAAAAACAAACTGCGAAAAGGAATCGTCGCGAAGAAATACTTCAATCTCTGGCGCTAATGCTCGAATCCAGCGACGGGAGTCAGCGTATCACCACGGCGAAGCTGGCGGCCTCCGTTGGCGTATCCGAAGCGGCTCTGTATCGGCATTTCCCGAGCAAGACCCGCATGTTTGATAGCCTGATTGAGTTTATCGAAGACAGCCTGATTACGCGCATCAATTTGATTTTAAAAGATGAAAAAGACACCACCGCGCGCCTGCGTCTGATTGTGTTGTTGATTCTGGGGTTTGGCGAGCGTAATCCTGGGCTGACAAGAATTCTGACCGGCCACGCGCTGATGTTTGAACAGGACCGGCTTCAGGATCGCATAAACCAGCTTTTCGAGCGTATTGAAGTCCAGCTGCGTCAGGTGATGCGTGAAAAGAAAATGCGTGAAGGTGAAGGCTACTCCGTCGATGAAGCCCTGCTGGCCAGCCAGCTGTTGGCATTCTGCGAAGGGATGCTGTCGCGCTTTGTGCGCAGCGAGTTTAAATATCGCCCGACGGACGATTTTGACGCCCGCTGGCCGCTGGTCGCCGCCCAGCTGAAGTAACCCTCTCCTGTCTCTATGCAGCCCGAAAGGCTGCATCTCTCTTTTTTGATTATTCTGGCATAACGCCCAGAACAATTCGTAGAACTGCCAGATGTTTTCGGCTCTCGCTCTCTCATACCATCCTTTGATTGTATCTTTGCAATGGATAAGGAGAGGGCTGATGGCGAAATCACGACGGGAATTGCTCAAACTGGGCGGTCTGGCAACCGCATCACTCGTGCTTAGTCAAAAAAGCTTCGCGGCCTGGGCGCCATCTGCACGTTATCCCGATCCGCGTATTATGGCGGTGGATGATAGCTTTCGCCGCTATATGCTTGCCAGCGCAAAAGTGGAGCAGATCGCCACCGGCTTTCGTTGGGCGGAAGGGCCGGTATGGTTTGGCGATACGCGCATGCTGCTCTGGAGTGATATTCCTGACAACGTCATTATGCGCTGGGATGAGGCCACCGGCGCTACCAGCGTATTTCGCCAACCGGCAAACTACGCGAACGGCCACGCCCGCGATCGGCAGGGACGGCTCATCAGCTGCGAACACGATACCCGACGAATTACCCGCACTGAATATGACGGTAGCATCACCGTACTGGCGGATAACTTCGAAGGCAAACCGCTGAACTCGCCAAACGACATCGTCGTGAGGTCAGACGGCAGCATCTGGTTCACCGATCCGCCTTTCGGTATCAGCGGATTCTATGAAGGGCATAAGGCCACGCCGCAGCTGCCGCAAAACGTTTATCGACTGGACCCGGAAAGCCGTAAACTGAGCGTCGTGCTGGGCGACGTCAAGGGGCCAAACGGCCTCTGTTTTTCCGCCGATGAAAAAACGCTCTACGTGGTGGAAAGCCGCGCTACCCCAAACCGGCTTATCCTGGCGTGGGATGTTGTCGATAACACATTGAAAAACAAAAGAGTGCATATTGACTGCGGTAACGGAACCGCTGACGGCATCGCCTGCGACATGGACGGGAACCTGTGGTGCGGGTGGGGTACGGGCAGCGAAGAGCTGGACGGCGTCCGCGTCTTCAATCCGCAGGGGAAAAACATCGGTATTATTCAGTTACCGGAACGCTGCGCCAACCTGTGCTTCGGCGGTGAACAGCGCAACCGCCTGTTTATGGCATCCAGCACGTCCATCTATTCGCTCTACGTCAATGCGCAAGGCGCAAAGCTGGTCTGAAAATATGCCCGGCGGACGTTGCCGGCCGGGCTGATATTTACACCCCGTACGCTTCGCGATAGGCGCGAACGGCTGCCAGATGTTCAGCCATTTCCGGCTTCTCTTCCAGATAGCTGATCAGGTCTTTCAGCGTCACGATGGAAATCACTTTACAGCTGTAGTCGCGCTCAACTTCCTGAATCGCTGAGATTTCACCGCGTCCGCGTTCCTGACGATCCAGAGAGATCAGTACGCCGGCTAACTCGGCGCCGTTGGCCTGAATAATTTCCATCGATTCCCGAATCGCGGTGCCTGCGGTGATAACATCATCCACCAGCATCACGCGGCCCTGCAGCGCGCTCCCCACCAGATTTCCACCTTCGCCGTGGGTCTTTGCCTCTTTGCGGTTAAAGCAGTAAGGCAGATCGCGGTCATGATGTTCCGCCAGCGCTACCGCCGTGGTAGTGGCGATAGGGATGCCTTTGTAGGCCGGGCCAAACAGCAGGTCAAAATCAATCCCGGAATCCACCAGCGCTTCGGCATAAAAACGGCCTAACAGTGCCAGATCGCGCCCGGTATTAAACAGGCCGGCGTTGAAGAAATAGGGACTCTTGCGCCCGGATTTCAGCGTAAACTCGCCAAACTTAAGTACCTGCTTGTTAAGCGCAAACTCAATAAACTGGCGCTGATACGGTTTCATGGATTCGCTCCTCATCTTACTTTTCTACGGACAAAAAAAAGGCGACTTCTCAGTCGCCTTAAAAACTAGTTTTGCAACGCCGCCTTCTGCGTCGTGACAATGGATTCGATGCCCCCTCGGGCCAATGCCAGCAGGGTAAGGAGCTCTTCATGGGTGAACGGTTCGCCTTCTGCCGTACCCTGCACCTCAATGATGCGACCATCTTCGGTCATCACCACGTTCATATCGGTTTCCGCCGCGGAATCCTCAACGTATTCCAGATCGCAAATCGCTTCGCCATTCACGATCCCTACGGAAACTGCCGCCACCATTCCTTTCATCGGGTTAGTTTTCAGCTTACCGGCCGCAACCAGCTTATTCAGCGCATCCGCCAGCGCCACGCAGGCTCCGGTAATCGATGCAGTACGGGTGCCGCCGTCGGCCTGCAGCACGTCGCAGTCCAGAGTAATGGTGAATTCGCCCAGCGCCTTCAGGTCAACTGCCGCGCGCAGCGCACGCGCGATCAGGCGCTGGATTTCCATGGTGCGGCCGCCCTGTTTACCTTTGGCGGCCTCACGCGCGTTACGCGTGTGGGTAGAACGCGGCAGCATGCCGTATTCGGCGGTGATCCACCCCTGCCCCTGGCCTTTCAGAAAGCGCGGCACGCCTTCATCAATAGAAGCGGTGCACAATACTTTCGTGTCACCAAATTCGACCAGCACGGAGCCTTCTGCGTGTTTTGTGTAGTTACGGGTCAGGGTTACTGGACGCACTTGATTAGCGCTACGGCCTGCTGGACGCATGATGTTCTCCGGCTTGAAACGAATGTGGCTGCGCATTATACGGATAATGCGCGCTTATTCCTATCCTGATAAGGTCGCGAAAGCTATAATCCACCCCACTCTCCTTTAAAAACAGGAACGTCTATGATCCGCAGTATGACCGCCTACGCCCGGCGTGAAATCAAGGGTGAATGGGGTAGCGCCGCGTGGGAACTGCGCTCGGTAAACCAACGATATCTGGAAACTTACTTCCGCCTGCCGGAGCAGTTCCGTAGCCTGGAGCCCGTGGTACGTGAACGTATTCGCTCCCGTCTGACCCGCGGTAAAGTCGAATGCACCCTGCGTTTTGAGCAGGACCCAAGCGCACAGGGCGAGCTGATTCTCAACGAAAAGCTGGCAAAGCAGCTGGTTAATGCCGCCAACTGGGTAAAAATGCAGAGCGACGAGGGCGAAATTAATCCGGTGGATATTCTGCGCTGGCCCGGCGTAATGTCGGCTCATGAGCAAGATCTGGACGCCATTGCCGCCGAAATCCTGGGCGCGTTGAACGGCGCGCTGGACGACTTTATCGTCGCCCGTGAAACCGAAGGCCAGGCGTTGAAAACGCTTATTGAGCAGCGCCTGGACGGGGTCACCGCCGAAGTGGCTAAAGTACGCGCCCACATGCCGGAAATTTTACAGTGGCAGCGCGAGCGTCTGGTTTCCAAACTGGAAGACGCCGAAGTGCAGCTGGAAAATAACCGCCTTGAGCAGGAGCTGGTGCTGATGGCGCAGCGTATTGACGTTGCCGAGGAGCTGGATCGCCTGGAAGCGCATGTGAAAGAGACGTGGAATATCCTGAAGAAGAAAGAAGCGGTCGGTCGCCGCCTCGACTTTATGATGCAGGAGTTCAACCGCGAGTCGAACACGCTGGCGTCTAAATCGATTAATGCCGAAGTGACGAACTCCGCCATTGAACTGAAAGTGCTAATCGAACAAATGCGCGAGCAGATCCAAAATATCGAGTAACGATGACTCGCCCCCGCAAATCGTTTTTGAATAAAAGGTCATGGTAAATCATGGCCTTTTATTTTCGCTGCGTTTCAGAAGGAATCGTTCTTATCCAATATCCGGCAGGTTAAAAATGCCCCTGCCGCGCACAGCAGCGTGGGGGCCAGATAGCTGTGATCCATATGGGTGAATTCCATCACCAGCGCCACCGCCGTTATCGGCATCTGCATGGATGCTGCGAGAAACGCCGCCGCGCCAACCAGCGCAAAACTGCCGTAATCTCCGCCGGGAAGCAGCTGTTGCCAGAGCATACACAGCAGCAGGCTGGCCAAGCCGCCTACCGCCAGCCCCGGCGTCAGCAGGCCGCCTTCCGCACCGCCGCGCAGCACCGCCAGAATCACCACCATCTTCAGCACCAGCAGCATCGCCGCCCCGGGGAAACCCAGTTCATCGCTGAGAGCCAGCTGCATAGGTCCTTTACCGTTTCCCGGAAGCTGGGGGAAATAGAGGCTGAGGGCGGCAAGCAGAGAAAACGCCAGCAGACAGAAAACCGGCATCTGCCAGTTGCTTTGGACGTGCGAACGAGCGGTACTGGTCGCTTTGCGAAAGAGCCAGGCCCCGGCGCCGAGAATGGGGCCAGAGATAATCGCCCACCAGAGAAATGAATGCGGCAGGATGTCGGAAGTAAAATGGTATTGCGACTTATCGCCTAAGCCGAGGGTAGCCGTCCACGCGGCAATCGCCGATGTGATGATAGCCGCCAGCGTTTTTTCCCAGCTAAACGACAGCAGCATCACCTCAAGGCTGAATAACGCGCCGGCCAGCGGGACGTTATACACCGCCGCCAGACCCGCACCTGCGCCGCAGGCAATCAGCGTTCGGCTTTCATCTTCCGGCAGACCCAGCTTACGCGCCACCATCCCTGCCCCCAGCGCGCCCATTTCCCGCGGCGCGACTTCGCGACCAAGAGGTGAGCCCAGCGCCACGGTGACGATCTGCAACAGGGCATGAATCGTGGTGGTACCCGCAGGCATTGGCACGGAAGGATTGGCCACCGCTGACGCAACTGAAACCCGCTTCTGCCCATATCGCCCAAGCAGCCACCAGCCGAACCCGGCGACTGCACCGCCGGCGACGATTGCCATGATCCGACGCGGCCAGGACGAATCCGTGACGCCCTGTAAAAATGACTCTGAGCCAACGAGCTGGCCGTGGCTGTAGCCAAAAGCCTGGTGCTGAATCGCGTGTAAAATCAGCGCCAGAACCATGCCTGACAGGCCGGCCAGTATCCCCGTCAGCACAACGGCAAGCAGGCGGATGAGATAGTTTTTATTGTCAGCGGCGGCAGTCATTTTCTCAGACCTTGAAGGAGGAAACTAAAAGGATAAAGGCCCAGAGTTAAACATTAAGTATTCATACTGCTTTCAATATAGATGTGCATAAAAGGTTTAGTCATTATTTTTTCTAATCAATGGATGAAGAAACAGCAATTAAATAACCATTAAATAAAGCCAATATAAGCACATCTCGCATTAGTTTAATCTGGTTAAATGCGAATGCTTTAGAAAATCTCAGTCGTGATCCTGAGCACAAATCGTTAACCTTCCGCCATCATCGTGGGGGATTTATGCTGCTTCATATTCTTTATCTGATTGGGATCACGGCGGAAGCCATGACCGGCGCGCTGGCTGCCGGGCGCCGCCGTATGGATACGTTTGGCGTGATTATCATTGCGACAGCGACCGCTCTCGGAGGCGGTTCGGTGCGCGATATTCTGCTTGGTCACTATCCGCTTGGCTGGGTACAACACCCCGAGTACGTCATTATTGTTGCCGTTGCTGCGGTCCTCACCACGATTGCCGCGCCGGTCATGCCGCACCTGCGCCGTCTGTTTCTGGTACTTGATGCGCTCGGCCTGGTGGTGTTCTCAATTATTGGCGCCCAGATCGCGCTGGATATGGGCCAGGGCCCGGTAATCGCCTCCATTGCCGCGGTCATCACCGGCGTCTTTGGCGGCGTGCTGCGTGATATGTTCTGCAAGCGTATCCCGCTGGTGTTCCAGAAAGAGCTGTACGCCGGAGTATCGTTCGCTGCCGCGATTTTATATATCGCGCTTCAGCATTACGTCAGCAGTCACGATGTAGTCGTCATTTCCACCCTGCTGTTCGGCTTTACTGCTCGTATGCTGGCGCTGCGCTGGAAGCTGGGCCTGCCGGTATTTAACTACAACCACAGCGCGCATTAATACTTTCAGAACCCCGGAATGCGTTGCCCGCTCAGCCACTTCGCCAGCGCGGCAACTTCCGGATGATGTAAGAACGTCACCAGCTGCCGCGCTCTTTCAGCCCCGACGCCCGGCAGCCGTTGCCACTGCTCTTCGTTTCGATCCTGCATCTGCCGCCAGCTGTCCTCCCCCAGTCTGACAAAAGCCGTCTTCGGTATGGGCACTCCCATCGCCTGGATCCAGCGTAGAAAAGGCCGTTCGCGCGCAAGATTGAACTGATGCCACAGCCGCTGCCCGCGCTGCACGGAGATACCTGGTATGGCTTGCAGCTGTGCCGGCGTAAAAGCCAGCCATGAAAAGAGATGCTCCATGCCGCGGGCATCGTGCAGTGTCCGCCACAGCGTCTCTCCCGCGCCGTCAATGTTGAGAATCGATCGGGATGAGAGCCAGACCAGCCGCGAGAGAAACTGCTCCGCGCACTCTGGCGTGGCGAAATAGCAGGTTAAGGCATTGTACCGTGCCGCCGGCGGCTGGGGTTTATTACGCTGCGCCGTGCGCCAGACGACCGAATCGATGCGCGGAATTCCCTGCCCGGCAAGGCTGATTTGCAGCTGATCGCCAATACCGATATCCAGAGTGGACCAGCGGGATACCGAGCCGACGTTCACCCGCTGCACGCGCTTATCGTCCAGCAGCTGCGGCTCCAGATGCGCCACCACCGCTATTTTACCGCTACGCCCGATGCTGAAGCTGATACCGCGAACCTCCATAACCCGTGAGGCAGGAGGATATTTCCAGGCGATAACCCAATCACCCTGTCCCGGTACCCAGAAGCGCCCGGCTGACTCTTTTCCCCGCCGCACCACTACGCCATCGCTGGCAAAAGGCAGCGGCGAAGTAAACCAACGCTGGCGCCACTGTTCCACCTGCTGCGCATTCGCGACAGGATGCGAAAAGCGCGCGCTGTAAACAAAGCCGCCCTGCCGCAGCAGCGTCAGCCGCTGTTGCATATCCTGCGGACCATCGGGCCATGCCCAGATAAAGATGCCCAGTTGATTAAGTTCCGCCGCAGCCTGCTGGCGCATCATCATGCCGGCCACCTTTGCGCGCGCGTTCATGCCCCCCATCTGCTTTTGCACATGCCCCGCGCGAAGCAGGAACAGTTCTCCCTGCAGAACGCTATTGGCCAGTGCACCGTCAGAGACTTTAGGCACTGAGGGGATCTGTAAAACCCTGGCCGTCCAGTCTTCTCCGGCCAGACCATTCCCCCGGCTTATTGCCTGCACCAGGCGCCCCTGTCTATAGACCAGAGTCACTGCGACGCCATCGACTTTAGGCTGAACCCACAGGCCGGATTGACCGCGCATCCAGCGCGCCACCGCAGCGCGGTCCGGCAGTTTACGCACGCCGGTGTGCGCCACCGGATGCCTGACATCCCCCCTCAGCGGCGGAAGAACATCGTGAGCGGGAGCCTCGCCGGTGAAGCAGCGCCGCCAGAACGCCAGCCGCTCCGCCAGCTGGTCATAGACTTCATCGCTAACCGCACTGTTCCCCTGCTGCCAGTAGGCGTTTTTCCATTCCGTTATCTGCTGGCTGAGGCGTTCCATTTCCTGTTCGGCCCTCGTCTGCGGCCACGTGGGGCAGGCTGCCTGCGCGTATCCCACCAGCATCCACAGCACCAGCGCCTGGATTCCTTTTTGCATCGCGATGCCCTCCTGTTTATTCGCCGGGAATTGTGCCGCAGGCGTATTTTCATCGGCGATAGGGGATTTTTAAGGCTGCGAGCAGACATCCAGGTTTTCTATGTTGTTTCTGCAATGCCCGGAGAAATCAGGGAAACGGCAAGCAAAATGAAAGAAAAAATGCAAAAAGTGTGACAGGGACTGCGTCACGCAGCGGCGGCGTGTATAATAGGCTCGTATGTAAGCTCTATTTCGACCATCACATACAAAAGACACTCATGGCTCAAGGCACGCTTTATATTGTTTCCGCCCCTAGCGGCGCGGGTAAATCCAGCCTGATTCAGGCTTTATTAAAAACCCAACCGTTGTACGACTCTCAGGTTTCTGTTTCGCATACCACACGCGCTCCGCGCCCGGGTGAAGTGCACGGTGAACACTATTTCTTTGTCAATCACGACGAATTCAGGACGATGATTGGCGAAGACGCTTTTCTTGAACATGCAGAAGTCTTTGGCAACTATTACGGCACCTCGCGCGAAGCTATCGAGCAGGTACTGGCGACCGGCGTCGACGTCTTCCTTGATATCGACTGGCAGGGCGCACAGCAAATCCGCAACAGAATGCCCGGCGCACGCAGCATTTTTATTCTGCCGCCGTCAAAAGATGAGCTTGATCGTCGCCTGCGCGGCCGCGGTCAGGATAGCGAAGAGGTTATCGCGAAACGTATGGCACAGGCAGTTGCAGAAATGAGCCATTACGCGGAATATGATTACCTGATTGTGAATGATGATTTTGATACCGCGCTGAGCGATCTGAAAATTATTATTCGCGCCGAACGTCTGCGCATGAGCCGCCAAAAGCAGCGACATGGCGCTTTAATCACCAAACTGTTGGCAGACTGAACCCACATTCAGTATCATGCCCAGTCATTTCTTCACCTGTGGAGCATTTTAAGTATGGCACGCGTAACTGTTCAGGACGCTGTAGAGAAAATTGGTAACCGTTTTGACCTGGTACTGGTCGCCGCGCGTCGCGCTCGTCAGATGCAGGTAGGCGGAAAGGATCCGCTGGTACCGGAAGAAAACGATAAAACTACCGTTATCGCACTGCGCGAAATCGAAGAAGGTCTGATCAACAACAAGATCCTCGACGTTCGCGAGCGCCAGGAACAGCAAGAGCAGGAAGCCGCTGAATTACAAGCCGTTACCGCTATTGCTGAAGGTCGTCGTTAATCACACAGCGGGTCGCCCTTGTATCTGTTTGAAAGCCTGAATCAGCTGATTCAAAACTACCTGCCCGAAGAGCAAATCAAACGCCTTCGGCAGGCTTATCTCGTTGCACGTGACGCTCACGAGGGCCAGACACGTTCAAGCGGTGAACCCTATATCACGCACCCGGTAGCGGTAGCCTGTATCCTGGCCGAGATGAAGCTCGACCATGAAACGCTGATGGCTGCCCTGCTGCACGACGTGATAGAAGATACCCCCGCCACCTATCAGGATATGGAGCAGCTTTTTGGCAAAAGCGTTGCAGAACTGGTAGAGGGGGTGTCAAAACTTGATAAGCTAAAGTTTCGCGACAAGAAAGAGGCTCAGGCCGAAAACTTTCGCAAAATGATTATGGCGATGGTGCAGGATATTCGCGTCATCCTTATCAAGCTTGCTGACCGCACCCACAACATGCGCACGCTGGGCTCATTGCGCCCGGATAAGCGCCGCCGCATCGCCCGCGAAACGCTGGAAATCTACAGCCCTCTGGCGCACCGTTTAGGTATTCATCACATCAAAACCGAGCTCGAAGAGCTGGGCTTTGAGGCGCTGTATCCTAACCGCTACCGCGTTATTAAAGAGGTAGTTAAAGCAGCGCGCGGCAACCGTAAAGAGATGATTCAAAAAATCCTCTCCGAAATCGAAGGGCGTTTGCAGGAAGCGGGAATACCCTGTCGCGTTAGCGGTCGCGAAAAGCATTTGTACTCCATCTACTGCAAGATGGTGCTCAAAGAGCAGCGTTTTCACTCGATTATGGATATCTACGCCTTCCGCGTGATTGTCCATGATTCTGACACCTGCTATCGCGTGCTAGGCCAGATGCACAGCCTTTACAAGCCGCGTCCAGGCCGCGTCAAAGACTACATTGCCATTCCAAAGGCGAACGGCTATCAATCTTTGCACACCTCGATGATCGGCCCGCACGGCGTCCCGGTTGAGGTACAAATTCGTACCGAAGACATGGACCAGATGGCGGAAATGGGGGTTGCGGCGCACTGGGCTTATAAAGAGCACGGCGGCGAAAGCAGTACCACGGCGCAAATCCGCGCTCAGCGCTGGATGCAGAGCCTGCTGGAGCTCCAGCAGAGCGCCGGTAGCTCATTTGAATTTATTGAGAGCGTGAAATCCGATCTGTTCCCGGATGAGATTTACGTTTTCACCCCGGAAGGGCGCATCGTCGAACTGCCCGCTGGCGCGACGCCGGTGGACTTCGCCTACGCGGTGCATACCGATATCGGCCATGCCTGCGTCGGCGCGCGCGTCGACCGCCAGCCATATCCCCTGTCGCAGTCGCTCTCCAGCGGCCAGACGGTGGAGATCATCACCGCGCCGGGCGCTCGTCCGAACGCCGCATGGCTGAACTTTGTCGTCAGCTCCAAAGCGCGGGCCAAAATTCGCCAACTGCTGAAAAACCTCAAGCGCGACGATTCCGTTAGCCTCGGGCGACGCCTGCTTAATCACGCGCTCGGCGGCAGCCGCAAGCTGGCCGAAATTCCGCCAGAGAACATTCAGCGCGAACTTGACCGTATGAAGCTGGCAACGCTTGACGATCTGCTGGCCGAAATTGGCCTCGGTAACGCCATGAGCGTCGTCGTAGCAAAAAACCTGCAGCAGGGTGAAACCACCGCCGTGCCTGTACAGCCGGCGCCTGTCGGCCATAACCATCTGCCGATTAAAGGCGCGGATGGCGTGCTGATCACCTTTGCCAAGTGCTGCCGTCCGATTCCCGGCGACCCGATTATTGCGCACGTCAGCCCGGGCAAAGGCCTGGTTATTCACCACGAGTCCTGTCGTAACATTCGCGGCTACCAAAAAGAGCCGGAGAAATTTATGGCGGTTGAGTGGGACAAAGAGACGGCGCAGGAATTTATCACCGAAATTAAGGTGGATATGTTCAACCATCAGGGTGCCCTGGCGAATCTTACCGCCGCAATCAACACCGCCTCTTCCAATATTCAAAGCCTGAATACGGAAGAGAAAGATGGCCGCGTTTACAGCGCCTTTATTCGCCTCACCGCGCGCGACCGCGTGCATCTGGCGAATATTATGCGCAAAATTCGCGTCATGCCGGATGTGATAAAAGTCACCCGTAACCGAAATTAGCTCTGACACAAAATCATTCGAATTGCATCAAGGCGGCAAGCGAATGACAAATCTGCCAGGAGCAGATTTGAACGCTGCTTACAGCGGCCCCGTAAGGGGCGAGGCCCAGGGATGGGCCGAGTAATCCGCAGCGATTAAAGAGTCATTCGAAGGATGAAGTGTAATGAATTTACAGCGTTATGCGCGTATCTGTGAGATGCTCGCCAGGCGTCAGCCTGACCTGACGGTCTGCATGGAGCAGGTCCATAAGCCTCATAACGTCTCTGCGATTATTCGTACCGCAGACGCCGTTGGCGTGCATGAAGTGCACGCCATCTGGCCCGGTAGCCGTATGCGTACCATGGCCTCCGCAGCCGCGGGCAGCAATAGCTGGGTGCAGGTGAAAACCCATCGTACTATTGGCGATGCCGTCACGCATTTAAAAGGCCAGGGCATGCAGATTCTGGCAACCCATCTCTCTGATAACGCCGTTGATTTTCGTGAAATCGACTATACCCGCCCCACCTGTATCCTGATGGGTCAGGAGAAAACCGGCATTACTCAGGAAGCGCTGGACCTGGCGGATCAGGACATCATTATTCCGATGATTGGCATGGTGCAGTCGCTGAACGTTTCCGTCGCCTCGGCGCTTATTCTGTATGAAGCCCAGCGCCAACGGCAGAACGCCGGCATGTATCTGCGCGACAACAGCATGCTGCCGAAAGAAGACCAGCAGCGTCTGCTGTTTGAAGGCGGCTATCCGGTGCTGGCGAAGGTCGCAAAACGTAAAGGTCTACCCTACCCCCACGTCAACGAGCTGGGCGAAGTCGAAGCCGATGCCACGTGGTGGGCCACTATGCAGGCTGCAGGATAAAAACGATGCAAGGTCGCCTGTTAGATGCCGTCCCCCTTAATACCCTAACCGGCGTTGGCGCGGCACAGAGCAGCCGACTGGCGAAAATCGGCCTGCACACGGTGCAGGATCTGCTTCTGCACCTGCCGCTACGCTACGAAGACCGCACCCATCTGTATCAAATCGGTGAACTGCTGCCCGGCGTTTACGCCACCGTTGAAGGCGAAGTTCTTAACTGCAATATCACTTTCGGCGGCCGCCGGATGATGACCTGTCAGATAAGCGACGGCTCCGGCATCCTCACCATGCGCTTTTTTAACTTCAGCGCAGCGATGAAAAATAGCCTGGCAACCGGGCGTCGCGTGCTGGCCTATGGAGAGGCGAAGCGCGGTAAGCACGGGGCGGAGATGATCCACCCGGAATATCGGGTTCAGGGTGATATGAGTACCCCTGATTTACAGGAAACGCTGACCCCGGTTTATCCCACCACCGAAGGCATCAAGCAGGCTACGCTGCGTAAGCTCACCGACCAGGCGCTGGAGCTGCTGGAAACCTGCGCTATCGCCGAGCTGCTGCCCCCGGAGCTGGCACAGGGGATGATGAGCCTGCCTGACGCCTTGCGCACGCTGCATCGCCCGCCGCCCTCTTTACAGCTTAGCGAGCTGGAAAGCGGCAAACATCCGGCTCAGCGACGCTTAATCCTGGAAGAGCTGCTGGCGCATAACCTCAGCATGCTGGCGCTGCGGGCAGGCGCTCAGCGCTACCACGCTCTCTCGCTCAGCGCTAACGACACGCTAAAAGACAAGCTGCTGGCCTCTCTCCCCTTTACCCCGACCGGCGCGCAGGCGCGCGTCACGGCTGAAATTGAGCGCGATATGGCGCTGGACGTGCCGATGATGCGTCTGGTGCAGGGGGATGTTGGCTCCGGTAAAACCCTGGTTGCCGCGCTGGCCGCCCTGCGCGCCATCGCGCACGGCAAGCAGGTGGCGCTGATGGCGCCGACAGAACTGCTGGCTGAGCAGCATGCCAATAACTTCCGCAGCTGGTTTGAACCGCTGGGCGTTGAAGTAGGCTGGCTGGCGGGTAAACAAAAAGGCAAAGCGCGCCTGGCGCAGCAGGAGGCTATCGCCAGCGGACAGGTGCAGATGGTGGTCGGTACCCACGCCATCTTTCAGGAACAGGTCCAGTTTAACGGCCTCGCGTTGGTGATTATCGACGAACAGCATCGTTTCGGCGTCCATCAGCGGCTGGCGCTATGGGAGAAAGGCCAACAGCAGGGCTTTCACCCGCACCAGCTGATTATGACCGCGACGCCGATTCCGCGGACCCTGGCGATGACCGCTTATGCCGATCTCGACACCTCGGTCATCGATGAACTGCCGCCGGGCCGTACGCCGGTTACGACGGTAGCCATCCCGGATACCCGCCGCAGCGATATTATCGACCGGGTACGGAACGCCTGTACTCACGAGGGTCGCCAGGCCTACTGGGTTTGTACGCTGATTGAAGAGTCGGATCTGCTGGAGGCCCAGGCGGCGGAAGCCACCTGGGAAGAGCTGAAGCTGGCGCTGCCGGAGCTGAATATCGGCCTGGTGCACGGGCGCATGAAATCTGCCGAGAAACAGGCGGTCATGAGCGCGTTCAAGCAGGGCGAGCTGCATCTACTGGTCGCCACCACGGTAATTGAGGTCGGCGTGGACGTGCCTAATTCCAGCCTGATGATCATCGAAAACCCTGAGCGTCTGGGGCTGGCTCAGCTGCACCAGCTCAGAGGGCGCGTCGGGCGCGGTGCGGTGGCCTCACACTGCGTGCTGCTCTATAAATCGCCGCTTTCTAAAACCGCGCAGAAGCGCCTGCAGGTTCTGCGCGATAGCAACGACGGCTTCGTCATTGCCCAGAAAGACCTGGAAATTCGCGGTCCCGGCGAGCTCCTCGGCACGCGCCAGACCGGCAACGCTGAATTCAAAGTCGCAGATTTAATGCGCGATCAGGCCATGATCCCCGAAGTTCAGCGCATCGCCCGTCATATACACGAAAGATATCCTCAGCAGGCCCAGGCGCTTATCGAGCGCTGGATGCCGGAAACCGAACGCTATTCCAACGCGTAGCGCGCACGTTATCCCGCCACGCTGCGCATAATTTTTTATTCAGATGAGTGGATTATGAAACGAGAACTGGCCATCGAATTTTCGCGCGTCACCGAAGCCGCCGCGCTGGCAGGCTATAAATGGTTAGGCCGTGGTGATAAAAACACCGCCGACGGCGCCGCCGTCAACGCCATGCGCATTATGCTCAACCTGATCAATATCGACGGTACTATCGTGATTGGCGAAGGCGAAATCGACGAAGCGCCGATGCTGTATATAGGCGAACGCGTCGGTACCGGCAACGGTGATGCGGTAGACATCGCCGTCGATCCCATTGAAGGCACCCGCATGACGGCGATGGGCCAGGCCAACGCGCTGGCGGTGATGGCGGTAGGCGATAAAGGCTGTTTCCTGAACGCGCCGGATATGTACATGGAAAAGCTGATTGTCGGTCCGGGCGCGAAAGGCACCATCGATCTGAACCTGCCGCTGGCGGAAAACTTGCAAAACATCGCCCGCGCGCTGAATAAGCCGCTAAGTGAATTAACCGTTACCATCTTAGCCAAGCCGCGCCATGACGAGGTCATCGTTGAGCTGCAAAAACTGGGCGTGCGCGTATTCGCTATTCCCGATGGCGACGTTGCCGCCTCTATTCTGACCTGCATGCCGGATAGCGAAGTTGACGTTATGTACGGTATCGGCGGTGCCCCGGAAGGGGTCGTTTCAGCGGCGGTGATCCGCGCGCTGGACGGCGATATGCACGGTCGTCTGCTGGCGCGCCACCACGTTAAGGGCGACAGTGAAGAGAACCGCCGCATCGGCGAGAACGAGCTGGCACGCTGTCAGGCCATGGGCATCGAAGCAGGCAAAGTGCTGCGTCTGGACGATATGGCGCGCAGCGACAACGTCGTTTTCTCGGCGACGGGCATCACCAAAGGCGATCTGCTGGACGGTATTACCCGTAAAGGTAATATGGCCACCACCGAAACCCTACTGATCCGCGGTAAATCCCGCACTATCCGCCGAATTCAGTCGATTCATTATCTCGATCGCAAAGACCCGGATATCCAGCTACACATCCTGTAAAACATTTGATCAATAGAGCTTTCCAGCCTTTTCGGGCTGGAATTCTGCTCTCGTCGCGGTGAAGATACGCTAACAGGATTGAGAGGAGAGACGCTATGGCAAACTGGGTTACAGGCAAAGTCGTAAAAGTTCAAAACTGGACGGATGCACTGTTTAGCCTCATCGTTCACGCACCGGTTGAACCGTTTACCGCAGGGCAGTTTGCCAAACTGGGGCTGGATGTCGACGGTGAACGCGTGCAGCGCGCCTATTCCTACGTCAATGCTCCCAGTAATCCCGATCTTGAGTTCTACCTGGTGACGGTTCCGGAAGGCAAACTTAGCCCACGGCTGGCGGCGCTGAAGCCGGGCGATGAAGTGCAGGTGGTCAGCGAAGCGGCCGGCTTCTTCGTGCTCGAAGAGGTGCCGGATTGCGACACCCTGTGGATGCTCGCCACCGGCACGGCGATTGGCCCGTATCTGTCAATTCTCGAAGAAGGGAAGGACCTGGATCGTTTTAAAAATCTCGTACTGGTGCACGCCGCGCGCTATGCCGCGGATCTCAGCTATCTGCCGCAGATGCAGGCGCTGGAAGCTCGCTATGCGGGCAAGCTGCGCATCCAGTCGGTCGTCAGTCGGGAAACCGCGCCGGGCATGCTCACGGGACGTATCCCGTTCCTGATTGAAACCGGCGCGCTGGAAGAGGCCGTTGGCCTGCCAATGAACGCCGAGAGTAGCCACGTCATGCTGTGCGGAAACCCGCAGATGGTGCGCGACACTCAGCAGCTGCTGAAAGAGACCCGGCAGATGAGCAAGCATCTGCGCCGCCGACCGGGTCATATGACCGCCGAACACTACTGGTAATCAGGGCTCCGCTTTCCAGCGCACGTCCAGCGTCTCTTTGCCAAACTTATTTGCTCCCTGGGTACCGACAAACGCCCCCAGGTCGATAAGCATCATCACGATAATCAGCGTCGGTATAAACCGCCCGACGCCCCACTGCCAGACGCCCGGCAGCATCGACCAGTTACCCGCCAGCAGCATCCACGCCAGAATCATCAGCAGCGCCCAGAGGCCGGATTTCCCCCGGTCGTGCAGACGTTTAATGGTCACCGCCGCCGTCGGCCACAGCAGGCATACCAGAATAAACGCCGCGGTCTGTAAGTTGAGTAGGTTGCTGCCAGCCAGCGTGAACAGCGCGCTCATGGTCGCAATCCAGATAGCAATCCAGATCCAGAAGTCGCGACGTCCAATCCGCCCTTTAATTGAGAATAGCCACTGCTGTAGGGTCATGTTTTATTCCTTATCATCATCACCGACGTAGTTTACCCTGAAGGCGTGACTTTTTGACAAGCGTGACGGTTCTCGTTTTAATCGTCGGCAGACAAAAAAAGGAAAGATGGGCATGAAGAAGTGGGCAACTTTATATTTAATTGGGCTGACGGCGCTATCCGTCGGCCAAAATGCGTTGTCCGCCGAGCCTGACTCCGCCGCTACGGCGCCCTATCTTCTCTCCGGCGCGCCGGTGTTTGATATCTCCATCAGCGCGTTTCGGGAAAAATTCAATACCGATAACCCGAAGCTTTTGCTCAATGAGTTTCGCGCCGTCACCTCCAGTAAAGACCAGGCGAATTTGACCCGCGCCGCCACCAGGATCAACGACAATCTTTATGCCTCGACCGCGCTTGAGCGCGGTACGCTTAAAATTAAATCGATGCAGATAACCTGGCTGCCGATTCAGGGGCCGCAGCAGAAAGCGGCGAAAGCCCGGGCCCTCGAGTATATGAGCGCCGTCATGCGCGCGTTCGTGCCGACGCTCAGCCAGGCACAGAGCCAACAGAAGCTACAAAAGCTGCTGGCCGCCGGAAAAGGCAAACGGTACTTTTCGGAAACCGAAGGCGCGGTACGCTATGTGGTGGCGGACAACAGCGAAAAGGGGCTGACCTTCGCTGTTGAACCGATTAAGCTGGCGCTATCTGAAACGCTGGAAAACAACAATAAATGACAAAAAGCAAAGCCTTTCCAGTGATGAATCTCTATACTATTTCACAGACCATGCTGCCCGCGGGGGCGGCTATATTCCTTAATTCGCTTTAAAGCGTGGAGAATAAAAATGCGACATCCTTTAGTGATGGGTAACTGGAAACTGAACGGCAGCCGCCACATGGTAAACGAACTGGTCGCGAACCTGCGTACCGAACTGGCAGGCGTTACCGGCTGTGCAGTTGCCATTGCTCCGCCTGAGATGTACATCGACCTGGCTAAACAAGCCGCTGCCGGCAGCCACATTCACCTGGGCGCGCAGAACGTTGATCTGAACCTGTCCGGCGCATTCACCGGCGAAACCTCTGCCGAAATGCTGAAAGACATCGGCGCTGAATACATCATCATCGGCCACTCCGAGCGTCGTACCTACCACAAAGAGTCCGACGAGTTTATCGCTAAGAAATTCGCGGTACTGAAAGAGCAGGGCCTGATCCCGGTACTGTGCATCGGTGAAACCGAAGCGGAAAACGAAGCGGGCAAAACCGAAGAAGTGTGCGCACGTCAGATCGACGCCGTTCTGAAAACCCAGGGCGCGGCGGCGTTCGAAGGCGCGGTTATCGCTTACGAACCGGTATGGGCGATCGGTACCGGCAAATCCGCTACCCCGGCTCAGGCTCAGGCAGTACACAAATTCATCCGCGATCACATTGCGAAAGCCGATGCGAAAGTGGCTGAACAAGTCATTATCCAGTACGGCGGTTCCGTTAACGCGGGCAACGCAGCAGAACTGTTCACCCAGCCGGACATCGACGGCGCGCTGGTTGGCGGCGCATCCCTGAAAGCGGACGCTTTCGCGGTAATCGTTAAAGCAGCAGAAGCCGCGAAAAAAGCGTAATTCGCTTTACAGGCACTCCCCGGTCGCGCTTCGCAACCGGGGAGTGCCTGGTAGCCCGGACAGGTGCGCAGCGCCGCCTCCGGGAAAATCCCCGAACGAAACAGGCTACAGTTTGCCCAACGCCTGATACCACAGATAGTCCAGCGGCAGCAGAATTAAATAGCTCACCGCCGCCAGCGCAATACACAGCAGCATTCCCGCCCGTGCAGGTACTTTCCCTAGCCCCATCGCCACTACAATCGGTGACGCCTGATACGGCAACAGCGGCGTGGAGTATCCCAGCACCTGAATCATAATCACGCTCAGCAGCGGGAAGCCGGTCGCATCGGAGAAGCTCTGTGCGAAAGTGGTATACAGCGCCGGTACGCCGTTCGCGGTCATAATAAAGTTTAGCGCGCTGGTAATACCGGTCAGCGCGAGAAAGCTGGTAAACGGGCTCTCTTTATCCAGCGGCATAATCTGCAGCAGGGCATTCCCCACCACACCGCCGATCCCGGTCTGGGTCACGGTGATTGCCAGCCCCAAAATTCCGGCGACGTAAATACAGGTGCGGATGTTCACGCCGCTGGAAAACTCCTCGCCGCTGATAAAACCGACTCGCGGCAGCAGCGTTATCACCGCCGCCGCCAGCCCCGTCCAGGCTGGCCCTATGCCGTGCCAGCTCTCCGTCACCCAGAGCGTCAGCACCACGACCAGCAGCCAGGCAAGGCGCTTCTCATCGCGGCTCATCGGCGGCAGCGGCGACAGATCGCGCGGCGGATGCGGTTTCCCCGGGAACAGCCAGCATATCAGCACGATCAGCGCCGCCCCCTTGAGCCAGCCGAGCACCGGCGTATGCAGCAGTAAATAGGGCAGATAATTCAGATGGATACCGTACGATCCCTCCGCCGCGCCGCTCATCACCAGATTCGGGACGTTCGCCGGTAAAATAGTGGCAGACAGCTGGAAGGTACCGAACCCCACCGCCAGCGCCAGGCCAAACCAGGGGCGCGTTCCCTCTTCAATACCGGCACGCCTGGCCATTGCCGCCACAATCGGCATCAGCAGCGCGATGCGCCCCATATTGGACGGCATCACAAACGCCAGCGCATAGCTGAGCAGCACCACGCTGCCGACCATCAGCGGCCAGGAATCCGTCAGACGCGACGAAAGCGCCCGTGCCGCCCTGTCCGCCAGCCCGGTTTTGCGGATAGCGATCCCCAGCACAAAGCCGCTGAACACCAGCCAGAATGCCGACGACGCGAAGCCGCCGAAAATCACCTCCGGCGGCGCGATTTTAGCGATCATCGCTGCGGCAAAAAACAGCAGCGCGGTCATAAACTCCGGCAGGAGCGATGTCGCCCAAAGCAGGATAGTGAGGCCAACGATAATTGAAGGAAGGAACAGAGGATGGGACAACCAGAGCGACATACCTGTCTCCTGTCGGTTTTTTCAGCAAGAATACGACGGACAACAGGGCAGGTAAACGCCAGATATAGTGGGGGTTATGACAACTCTGGTGCGGGCAGATTAGTGATAATGAATTTCGCCAAAGTATTCCGACAGCACGTAATAGCGGCAATATTCGAAAGGGCTGTTATGCCCGGCCTGAAACGTCTGTCTGGCGACGGATAATAGTGGTTTATTCGCCGCAATCTGCAGCTTTTCGCACAGGTCGGCGGAAGGTAAGATCGCCTCCACCTTTTCAGTCGCCGAGTCACTGGTGACGTTTAATAGCGAATAAAGCGACGTATGCTCCAGCGCCTCTGGCGTGAGCTGCAGATTGGGAAAGAAGCTAAGATCGAGATAGATCTTTTCATGGTTAAACGGGCGATTGTTCAGGCAACGAATACGCGAGATATAGAGATAATGATGATGGGCGGGCAGGCTCAAACCATCTGCCTGAGCGTCACGTGCGCGACGCGGCGCGATCTCAAGAATACGGTTCTCTATCTCGACGCTGGCATCCTGAAGATCGCTGGTAATGCCGCGAAACGTGTGGCCGTAGCTTACTCCCTCCGGCACAGAGCACACTACCGATCCGCTTCCGCGCTGGGACGAAATAATGCCCGCATTGATTAATTCGCTCCAGGCCTGTTTAACCACGATGAGCGAGACGTTATAGGCTCTGGCAACCTCTTTTTGCGTCGGCAGCTGGCTGCCTAACGGCAAGGACCCATTCTGAATCTGCTGACAGATGATAAAAAATAGTTGCTTATAAAGCGGAGTAAAGCTCGTTTTATCAACCTGCAAACTGCGCACCTCACGTCTTCGCCAGCAGGGGACGTTTTACCGTCCCCGGCAGGGTGAATTCGCTACCCTGCGATTTGCCTGGCCAGTTGTGCCAAATCGAAATGATTCATACGATCCACGGTCGTTAAATAATCGGCGGGAAAAGCCTCCACGCCATGGAATGCGCCGGAAATCGCTCCGACCATGGTAGCGACAGTATCAGTATCATTGCCGATATTAACGCCGGAGATAATAGCATCTACGGCAGAATTCGGACAACACGCGAACAGGCCAAAGGCCGCCGGTACGGCTTCGCTGACGTGCAGCCCGGAACCAATAATATCGGCAAGTTCCACCACCGCCGTTTCCCAATGACGATGCCGTTGACCGATAGCCACGGCCAGTTCGATGCGTCGGGCAACGGATGGGCCTGCCACCATCATCGCCCCTTGATCCTGCGCCAGCAGATAGCCTCTTTGCGCGCCATAAATACCGGCGGCAATAATGGTGTCCGCATTGGTCTGCGATCGTAACGCTTCGCTGGTTGCCGCCGCCATCGCCGCTGCGCCGGACATCGCCAGCACGTTATTATGCGTAAAGCGGCAAATCTGCAGCGCGCAGTGAATCGCCGCATCAATATCTCCCGGATGCAGTACCGCCGCAGGCCAAATCTTCATGGCGGCGCCGTTGGTGGCTTCCGCGTTTCCCTTATTAATAATCTGTACCGACTGCTTTTCGCCTTCAAGATCACCCTGCAAAGAGGCGCGATGGTCATTGAATATCGCTTTCATTGCCGCACGCGTTGTCGGGCCGGTAAAGTTGGCGTAGTAAGGGTAATCCAGCCACTGCTGAAAGGCTTCGCGCATCGCCTCATCGCTGACCTGGCGCTGGTGGCGCAGCAGCGCGTCCATAATGTATTTCGCCTGAATAAAATCATCCGTGCACATACCCGCTTCGTTACAGCGACCAAACGTATCCGCTGGCGGTTTTTGAAAGGTCGTCACCCAGCCGCCGAAATAGTCCTTAATTTGCTGCTGAGTCCGTACTTCCGTCGCCGCGCCCATCGCGTCCGCGGCGGCGGCACCCACCAGGCATCCCAGTATTTTGTTTTGATCAACGTGCATGATGACTCCTTATTTCACGGTCATGGCTTGTGCCAGCGAACGGCTGGACAGAAAAGTATTGAGCTGGTCGGGAAACGGCAGAGCAGTCATTGCCCCTTTTGCCGTCACCGCCATCGCTCCGCAGGCGTTGGCATTGCTGATCGCCTCCGCCAGCAGGGCATGATTCCAGTGGTTTTCGCGGGAAAGCGTGAACAGCAGGCCGCCAACAAAGGCATCACCGGCTCCGGTGGTATCGACGACCTCCACGCGCGGGGCAGGAAAAAGGAACTCTCCCTCGGCGGTGATGAGCAACGCCCCTTCGGCCCCCAACGAAATGATGGTGGTCTCGCAGCCCAGATCGCGCATGTAATACCGCGCATCCTGCCAATGGCTGGCGCCGCTCAGCTGACACAGCTCATCTGCCGAGACTTTGCAGATAGACGCCAGCGCAGCGGAGCGGGCGATCAGGTCAGGGATCTCAGCGGCATTGCGCCACATCTTGCTGCGCAAGTTGACATCAAACAGAACGTAGCCGCCGGCCTCCCGCATTCTTCGCGCGCCCTCAAGGCATGCCTCGCGAGCGGGGCTGTCGGTGAGACCAATGGAGCTAAAGTAAAACCATTCGTATTTTCTGAACGTCGGCAGATCCTGAGGTGAAACGAAGGTATCAGCCCCCGGATGTACCAGATAGGTAAAGCTGCGCTCGCCGTCAGCCGTCAGATTGACAATCAGTACCGCGCTGGTCAGGCTCGCATCCAGCCGCAGCGAAGAGACATCGACGCCGTTATCCTGAAAAACCTGGCGCAGGAAATGCCCGGCGTCATCGTCGCCAAGGCAGCCGATAAAACCGCACGTTCCGCCCAGCCTGGCAACGCAGACCCCCACGTTCGCCGAAGCGCCTCCGGGACATTTCAGGTAGCTGTTCTGTTTTTCCGGTACCAGGTCTACGGAGGCGTCGCCGATCGCCCAAACCTTATTCATGGCATTCATTTACGCCTCCTTATGCCTGTTTTTGCGCAAGGGCTAGCTGAATATCACGATAATATTCGTTATTAATCAGATACTTTTTCATAAGTAGCCCAACCGCAAGATGGAAAAGGGCCGGAATGAGCGTCATCATCAGCGCAATACCGGTGAGCGAACGCGCGCTCTGTTCAACGTCGGCCTGATAGCCAAAGTGGCTCAGCAGAAATCCCAGTACGCCCCCCGCGATCCCCATACCAAACTTCTGGAAGAAGAGAATGCCGCCAAACGCGAGGCCGGATACCCGCAGCCCGGTTTTCTTTTCGCCATAATCCACCGCTTCGGCGATAGAGGACCAGAACACCGGCATTTGCATATCGCAGAAGAAATTAATAAGAAAATAGAACGTAAATGCCAGGATAAGATTTTCACGCCCAACGAAGAAATACATCAGCGCGCTTAGTACAAAGGTAATAATCTGGGTGTAGCGGAACATCTTAATTTTATCCCAGAATTTAGTTATCCAGGTGGTGGCGATCATCGCCAGAATAGAGGCGACAACACCGGTAGTCAGAAAAGGTGAAATCAGGCTATCGCCGCCATTAAGATAATACTTGGCATAATAGGCCGCGACGGAACCGCGAATAACGTAACCACACATCAGCAATAAAATAACAACCCCAAGAATAATCCACTGATCGTTACGTAACAGATACTTAAACTGCTTCCCTACCGATAGCGAAGTAATTTCCGGCTCGCTACGTTCACGAGTGGTGAGAAAACAGAAGATAAACAGCAGGGCCCCCATCGCGCCCATTAGCCCCATAGAAAACTGGTAACCCAGGGCCTTGTTGCCCTGCCCAAGCCAGACGGCAAGCATCGGGACGACAATAGTCACCAGAAAAGCGGCAATTTTGGTCATCACAAAGCGATAGCCGTTTGCGCTTAGCCGTTCCACGGGATCGCTGGTAATCACGCCAATCATCGAGATATAGGGAATAGTGATAGCGGTATAGACCAGGGTCATCAGAATATAGGTGCCATAGGCCCACGCCAGCTTAGCCATATAAACCATATCAGGCGTGATAAACATTAAATAAACGGCGAAGCCAAAAGGGATGGCAAACCACAGCAGCCACGGGCGATAGCGTCCCCAGCGCGTATTCAGCTTATCGGTAAGAACGCCCATGGCCGGATCGATAATGGCATCGATCATCCGCACAACCACGAAAAGTACGCCAACATCAGCGGCGCTCAGGCCGTAGATATCGGTATAAAAATAGGCGAGAAGCAGCTGCATGGCGATGATCACAACGTTTATCGCCATATCTCCTGCGCCGAAGCCGATTTTTTCCACGATAGAAAGTTTCATGTTGATATTCCTTTACGCTTAGCCGCGCAAATAGAGGAAACAATTAATGATGTCACTACATGAAATAAAAACGTTTTTATAAATAAGCCGCCTGTCCGACACGCAATGGAGGCTATGAAGAGAGTGTAACCATCCTCAAAAAGATATAAAGGTATACCTTTATATCTTTTGATCGGTTTCACATATTTTTATGCACCCGATCCTACCCCGGCGTTAAACCGGGATAAGAATCAAGGAGATAATGAATGGCGGGAACGTAAAGAAAATTAACGGGATGTCAGAATGGCGCAGCTATGGTCCTGAACCTCTTCTGCCGATGCGCGATTCAGCGTCAGCAGGTTACGCTCGGTTGCCAGCAGCAGCAGCGAGCCGTCGCTCTGCTTCGCCATCGCCAGCGCGAAACGGCCCATATGTTCTCGCGCTTCCGGCACCTCTTCAGCCAGCATCAGGAACGGACTGCGCTGCGCCAGTTCGGTTTCGGTTACGCGGCGCGCCAGATATTCATGGCCCATGAGCCCACCGGGCAGCGGTAACCAACGGCTGCTGATAGCGGCAGCCTGGCTATCCAGCTGATGGCGCACATCAGGTCGCAGGCAGGAGATATGAATATGGAAATGATTTTGCGTGCGTCCGCTGCGCGAGTTGATGGCCAGCGAGACCGCCTCATCCGGTACGGCAGAACCACGGTGCTGGCTCATGATTTCGCGTCCCTGCCAGGCCTGCCAGAAGAAGTTCGGCGTCAGCGGTTCAAGCAGCAGCGGGCTTTCAGTGCCGTTGATACGGTAGGTTGGCATCAGCAAATACTGCAGCGGGCCATTGCGGTCCTTAAACAGGACATAGCCGCCCTTCAGGTTCACTTCCGCGCAGGGCGCGGGATTGTGATTCTGCTGTTGATGAGGGACGCACTGTTGCAGAACAATGTGACGCAACGCGTCACGGTTGCCGGAATGAAGCCAGTAGTAGCCGCCAGCCATCGCCGCCACAACCACTACCACCAGCGCTAAAAAAAGGTGTCGTACTCTTCGCATTATTTTTTCCTGTCTCAGCCAGAAACGGAAGAGTAACGCAGTTTGATGACTAAATGAAAACGGGAGGAGGTACGGTGAGTTTTGCCGGAAGCGGTGCTTAACGCGCCTGAGCGGGCTACCAGACTACTCTGCCCCGGGTCGCGGCTTACGCCTTACCCGGGCGACAAGAGTTGTCGCCCCGCTACGCGCAGCGCGAGCGGGGATAAGGAGAGGCTATTTAACGCTGGTTGATCTGGTCAAAGGTGCCGCCGTTGGAGAAGTGCTCTTTCTGCGCTTTAGTCCAGCCGCCAAACACGTCATCGATGGTGAACAGCTTCAGTTTCGGGAACTCATCCGCGTATTTTTTCGCGATTTCTGGGTCACGCGGACGATAGAAGTTCTTCGCCGCAATCTCCTGGCCTTCCGGCGAGTAGAGATACTTCAGATACGCTTCCGCCACCTGGCGAGTGCCCTTTTTGTCGACCACTTTATCCACCACGGAAACGGTCGGCTCGGCCAGAATCGATTCGCTCGGGGTGACGATCTCGAATTTGTCTTTACCCAGTTCGTTGGTCGCCAGCAGGGCTTCGTTTTCCCAGGCAATCAGCACATCGCCGATCCCGCGTTCCACAAAGGTGTTGGTCGAACCGCGGGCGCCGGAATCCAGTACTTCGACGTTCTTAAACAGCGCTTTTACGAACTCCTGCGCCTTAGCCTGGTCACCGTTATTCTGGTGCAGGGCATAGCCCCAGGCCGCCAGATAGTTCCAGCGCGCGCCGCCGGAGCTTTTCGGGTTCGGGGTAATCACCGACACGCCCGGTTTGATCAGGTCGTTCCAGTCATGAATCTGCTTCGGGTTACCTTTACGTACGAGGAACACGATGGTTGAGGTATACGGCGCGGAGTTATCCGGCAGACGCTTTAGCCAGTTTTTGTCGATTCGTCCACGCTCGGCGATCGCATCGACGTCATAGGCCAGCGCAAGGGTCACCACATCGGCTTCAATGCCGTTGATCACCGAGGTCGCCTGTTTGCCGGAGCCGCCGTGTGACTGACGAATCACCACGTTGTCGCCGGTTTCTTGCTTCCAGTGCGCGCTAAAGGCTTTGTTGTACTGTTCGTACAGCTCGCGCGTCGGATCGTAAGAAACGTTTAATAGCTGAATGTCTTTTGCCAGAACGCTGGCGGATGCCAGCAACAGAGTTAACCCCACGCCCCACTTATTCATCGCACCGCTCTCTTTATGTAGTGTTGTGATGGATTAAGCGTGCCAGAAAGCAGACTGATGATTAAAGAATAAAAAAAGATTGGCTATAACTTGTGAGTATATAGAGCGAGGTGAGTTTGCCTCCTCCCGAACGGGAGGAGGCGGGAAGCATCAGACTTCTTCCATACGGCCCAGCAGCGCCTGCAGACGATCCTGCCAGCCCTGCTGCTGTTCTTTAAGCTGACCGTTTTCACGCTCAAGCTCTTCACGGCTATGCTGGGCGCTCTGTACTTCCTGCGCCAGCGTATTGTTCTTTTCTTTCAGCTCTTCGATTTCCATCTGTAACAGAGTGATGGTATCAATCGCCTGCTGAACTTTAGATTCTAATTTCTCAAACACTTCTAATGACATCGTCATACCTCTCCTGAACTTGCAAGGCGTTGATAGAAACCGTCCGTTTCGTATACGCGTTGACGCCTTAACGAAAATTAGCGCACTACAGTGGTGATGTAGTCGATTGTATGAAGCCCCGCCGCCCCTGTCCAGCGACAACCCGCGTAGATTGCGGTTTGCAACACTTTTCAGTCTTTACCTGGTCCGTTCGCCGCTTTTACCCGGTACTTTTTCGTAATTGTTAATCACCTCGTTAAAAAAATGAGCGGTGAAACGCTCCCGCAAATGACCGAACACGCGTTTATGGCGCGAAAACGCTCATTTTCTTGACGAGGCACACACATTTGAATTTCGATATTTCTCGTTTTTGTTCGTTAACGATAAATTAACACTATGCCTACATGGCAGCGTGGTCGCCTGCGACCTTCACACATACAATAATCATCACTTCGCTTCAGGATTCGATTATGAGCCAAACATCAACACTAAAAGGCCAGTGCATCGCAGAGTTCCTCGGTACCGGGTTGTTGATCTTTTTCGGCGTTGGGTGCGTCGCTGCGCTTAAGGTCGCGGGAGCCAGCTTCGGTCAGTGGGAAATCAGCATCATCTGGGGTCTGGGCGTCGCCATGGCGATTTACCTGACCGCAGGGGTTTCCGGTGCGCACCTTAACCCGGCGGTGACCATCGCGCTGTGGCTGTTCGCCTGCTTTGACGGTCGTAAAGTTGTTCCTTTTATCATTGCGCAATTCGCTGGCGCCTTTTGCGCTGCGGCTTTAGTTTACGGGCTTTATTACAATCTTTTCTTCGATTTCGAACATACCCACAATATGGTGCGCGGTAGCGTCGAAAGTCTTGAGCTGGCGGGTATTTTCTCTACCTATCCAAACCCGCATATCAATTTTGTGCAGGCCTTCGCGGTAGAAATGGTGATTACCGCTATCCTGATGGGCGTCATTCTGGCGCTGACCGATGATGGCAACGGCGTGCCGCGCGGCCCGCTGGCGCCGCTGCTGATTGGTCTGCTGATCGCCGTCATTGGCGCATCCATGGGCCCGCTGACCGGCTTCGCCATGAACCCGGCGCGTGATATCGGACCGAAAGCCTTCGCCTGGCTGGCAGGCTGGGGCAACGTCGCTTTCACCGGCGGCAAAGATATTCCTTATTTCCTGGTGCCGCTGTGTGCGCCAATCGTCGGTGCTGCGCTGGGCGCATTCTGCTACCGCAAGCTGATTGGCCGCCACCTGCCTTGCGACACCTGCGTCGTTGAAGAGAAAGAAGCCGCATCTCCCTCTACGACACAACACAAAGCTTCGCTGTAATCTGACTACGGGACTCATACTATGACCGACAAAAAATATATCGTAGCGCTCGACCAGGGCACCACCAGCTCCCGCGCCGTGGTAATGGATCACGATGCCAATATCGTCAGCGTCTCTCAGCGAGAATTCGAACAAATTTATCCGCGTCCAGGCTGGGTTGAGCACGACCCGATGGAAATCTGGGCATCGCAAAGCTCTACGCTGGTTGAAGTGCTGGCAAAGGCCGATATCAGTTCCGATGAAATCGCCGCGATCGGCATTACCAACCAGCGTGAAACCGCCATCGTGTGGGAGCGCGAAACCGGTAAGCCGATTTATAACGCCATCGTCTGGCAGTGCCGCCGTACCGCCGAGATCTGCGAACAGCTCAAGCGCGACGGCATGGAAGAGTACATCCGTAAGGCAACTGGCCTGGTGGTTGACCCCTACTTCTCCGGAACCAAAGTGAAGTGGATCCTTGACCACGTCGAAGGTGCGCGCGAGCGCGCAAAACGCGGCGAGCTGCTGTTCGGCACCGTAGACACCTGGCTTATCTGGAAAATGACCCAGGGACGCGTTCACGTTACCGACTACACCAACGCCTCGCGTACCATGCTGTTCAATATCCACGAACTGGACTGGGACGACAAAATGCTCGACGCGCTGGATATTCCGCGCGCCATGCTGCCGGAAGTGCGCAAATCTTCCGAAGTGTACGGCCAGACCAACATCGGCGGTAAGGGCGGCACGCGTATTCCGATCGCCGGCATCGCGGGCGACCAGCAGGCGGCGCTATTCGGCCAGCTGTGCGTTAAAGAGGGGATGGCGAAAAACACCTACGGCACCGGCTGCTTTATGCTGATGAATACCGGCGAGAAAGCGGTGGCATCAACGCACGGCCTGCTGACGACTATCGCCTGCGGCCCGCGCGGTGAAGTGAACTATGCGCTGGAAGGCGCGGTATTTATGGCGGGCGCCTCCATTCAGTGGCTGCGCGATGAGATGAAGCTGATTAGCGACGCGTTCGATTCCGAATATTTCGCCACCAAAGTGAAGGATACCAACGGCGTGTACGTGGTTCCGGCGTTTACCGGGCTTGGCGCGCCTTACTGGGACCCATATGCCCGCGGGGCGATCTTCGGCCTGACCCGCGGCGTCAATTCCAACCATATTATTCGCGCCACGCTGGAATCGATCGCCTATCAGACCCGCGACGTGCTGGAAGCGATGCAGGCTGACTCCGGGATCCGTCTGCACGCCCTGCGCGTTGACGGCGGCGCGGTCGCCAACAACTTCCTGATGCAGTTCCAGTCCGATATTCTCGGTACCCGCGTAGAACGCCCGGAAGTCCGCGAAGTCACGGCGCTGGGCGCAGCTTATCTGGCCGGTCTGGCGGTGGGCTTCTGGCAGAATCTGGATGAGCTGCAGGAGAAAGCCGTTATCGAGCGCGAGTTCCGTCCGGGAATTGAAACCACCGAGCGTAACTATCGCTACAGCGGCTGGAAGAAGGCGGTAAAACGCGCGCTGGCGTGGGAAGAGCACGACGAAGCGTAAGATTGTTGAGGTATTCCCGGCTGGCGGCGTAAACGCCTTAGCCGGGATACAATCCGCAGACCGCACACCCCGTAGCCCGGCTAAGCGCAGCGCGAGCCGGGGAGAAACCGCGCCAACGCATAAATCCCGGGGTATCCCCGGGTTGCGGCGTAAACGCCTTAGGCGGGCTACACAGCCCGCAGACCGCATAATCCCGTAGCGCACCGCCTCCGGGTTTTTATCAGCCAAATACCGGCAGCAGCAGATAGAGCTTAATCACCAGCGCGTTAACGATATCGATAAAGAACGCCCCCACCATCGGCACCACCAGAAACGCCATATGCGACGGACCGAAACGATCGGTAATCGCCTGCATATTGGCAATCGCCGTCGGCGTCGCGCCGAGGCCGAAACCACAGTGGCCGGCGGCCAGCACCGCGGCATCGTAGTTTTTACCCATCATTCGATAGGTCACAAACACCGCATACAGCGCCATTGCTATCGTCTGCACCGCCAGAATGGCAATCATCGGCAGCGCCAGCGACGCCAGCTCCCATAGCTTCAGGCTCATCAGGGCCATCGCCAGGAATAGCGACAGGCTGACGTTACCCAGCACCGACACCGCGCGGTCGAATACGCGGTACAGGCCAAGTGCTGACAGGCTATTGCTGAGGATAACGCCGATAAACAGCACGCAAACGAAGGTAGGCAGTTCGAATACGGTCCCCGCCAACAGTTGCGCAACGATCTTGCCTACCGTCAAACAGATGGCGATCAGCGCGATGCTCTCAATCAGCACCAGCGACGTGATCATGCGCCCCATATCCGGCTTTTCAAACGCGGTCGGCGCGAGCTGATCGTCCGGCGTGCCGTCCGGTGATGAAGAGTGTTTGACCAGATAGCGCGCCACCGGCCCGCCGATCAGGCCGCCAAGAACGAGACCGAAGGTTGCGCAAGCCATAGCCACTTCGGTGGCGTTGACAAAGCCATAGCGCTCAATAAACAGTTTACTCCACGCCGCGCCGGTACCGTGGCCGCCGGAAAGGGTAATCGAACCGGCCAGCAGCCCCATCAGCGGGTCGAGGCCCAGCAGCTTCGCCATGCCGATACCGAGGGCGTTTTGCAGCAGCAGCAGCCCCACCACCACGATCAGGAATGTCCCCACCACTTTGCCGCCAGAGCGCAGGCTGGCGAGGTTGGCATTCAGGCCGATAGTGGCGAAGAAAGCCAGCATCAGCGGGTCTTTCAGGCTCATATCGAAATCAATTTCGATATCCATGCTTTTCTTTAATACCAGCAGCGCCAGAGCGACCAGCAGACCGCCCGCCACGGGCTCAGGAATAGTGTATTTCTTCAGGAAAGGGACGGTTTGAACGAGTTTTCTACCTAGTAGCAACACTAATGTTGCGGCAACGAGCGTCGATAAGGTATCGAGATGAAACATAAAAAGAGCTCCTTATAGGCGCATGATCCATTCACACGCGACGAAATTCCCGGTGTCGATTGCTTCTCATCATGAGTAATCGGGAAGGGATTTTAAGCAGAAGTACGGAAAAAAGGACAGGAAAAGATATTTTGTAGGGATAATGATGCGATCAAGCATACAAAATGTTAATAAATATTTGACACCTATTCCCTGCATAAATATTTGCCGCTAAAGAGTGGCAAACGTTTGCTTTTGGTCTACAGTCCGATAAAATCCCCGCTTTGCCACCTTTGGGATTGTTGTGATGTCCGTTAACACCGCAGAATCAGAAAATGCGCAACCGGTTGCGCATAAGCAAACCAGCGAATTAATCTACCGCCTTGAAGACCGCCCGCCGCTACCGCAAACGCTGTTCGCCGCGTTCCAGCACCTGCTGGCGATGTTTGTCGCGGTTATCACTCCGGCGCTGTTAATTTGTCAGGCTCTGGGCCTCCCGGCTCAGGATACACAACACATCATCAGCATGTCCCTGTTCGCCTCCGGCGTGGCATCCATCATTCAAATTAAAGCCTGGGGCCCGGTGGGTTCTGGTCTGCTTTCGATTCAGGGCACCAGCTTTAACTTCGTCGCTCCGCTGATTATGGGCGGAACCGCGCTGAAAACCGGCGGCGCCGATGTTCCGACCATGATGGCCGCGCTGTTCGGCACCCTGATGCTGGCCAGCTGCACAGAGATGGTTCTCTCGCGCGTTCTGCATCTCGCCCGCCGCATAATCACTCCGCTGGTCTCCGGCGTGGTGGTAATGATTATCGGCCTGTCGCTGATTCAGGTTGGCCTGACCTCCATCGGCGGGGGCTATGCCGCCATGGCCGACCACACCTTCGGCGCGCCAAAAAACCTGCTGCTGGCGGGGATCGTGCTGGCGCTGATTATTATCCTTAACCGCCAGCGCAACCCGTATCTGCGCATCGCTTCGCTGGTTATCGCGATGGCGGCCGGATACCTGGCGGCATGGCTACTCGATATGCTGCCGACCAATACCGCACCGACGGAAAGCAGCCTGATTATGGTTCCCACGCCGCTGTACTACGGACTGGGCATCGACTGGAATCTGCTGCTGCCGCTGATGCTGGTGTTTATGATTACCTCGCTGGAAACCATCGGCGATATCACCGCCACCTCTGACGTTTCCGAGCAGCCGGTTTCCGGCCCGCTATATATGAAGCGTCTGAAGGGCGGCGTGCTGGCCAACGGTCTGAACTCGTTTGTTTCGGCAGTATTCAACACCTTCCCGAACTCCTGCTTTGGCCAGAACAACGGCGTGATTCAGTTGACCGGCGTCGCCAGCCGCTATGTTGGTTTTGTGGTCGCGCTGATGCTGATCGTGCTCGGCCTGTTCCCGGCGGTGAGCGGCTTCGTGCAGCATATTCCTGAGCCGGTGCTCGGCGGCGCAACGCTGGTGATGTTCGGCACCATTGCCGCCTCCGGCGTGCGTATCGTCTCCCGCGAGCCGCTGAACCGCCGCGCGATCCTGATTATCGCCCTGTCGCTGGCCGTCGGCCTTGGCGTTTCCCAGCAGCCGCTGATCCTGCAGTTCGCCCCTGACTGGCTGAAGAATCTGCTCTCCTCCGGTATCGCCGCCGGCGGTATCACGGCGATTGTTCTGAATCTGATTTTCCCGCCAGAGAAAAACTGATCCTCTCTGATGCTCCGGCCGCGCAACGTCGGCCGGAGCGCAAACATCATCAACCTCACATCATCTCATTACACAATTCCTGTCTTGAGGATTGCGCATAATTCGGGCATAACAGCCTTATGTGTCTCGCTCAGGATCGAAGATCATGAAATTTCTCAGAAAGCTGATTCTCTGGCTGCTGATTGCTCTGCTGGTGGTGATTATTGCCGCTTATTTCCTGCTGCAAACCCAGTGGGGAGGGCGTCAGGCCAGCGCCTGGCTAAGCGACGGTACCGGCTGGAAGGTCTCTTTCAACAAAATGGACCATAATTTCTCTTCGCCACTGCACCTGCAGCTGCAAAACGTCACCCTCGGTCGCGACGGCAAACCCGCCACGCTGGTGGCGCAAACCGTGGATATCGGATTTAGCAGCCGCCAGTTTAGCGACCCGCTGCATGCTGACGAAATCATTCTCAGCGACGGTACGCTAAACTTCTCCCCTTCTTCCGCAGCGCTGCCGTTCGCCGCCGATCGTCTCCGGTTGCGCAATATGGCGTTCAACAGCCCGGAGAGCGACTGGGATCTGAGCGCGCAGCGCGTCACCGGCGGCGTCAGCCCGTGGGCGCCGGAAGCGGGTAATGTGCTGGGCAAGAAAACGCAAATTCAGATGAGCGCCGGGTCGATGACGCTCAACGGTATTGAAGCCAGCAACGTGCTGATTCAGGGGAATATCGATAACGGCGAAGTGACGCTCTCGACCCTCGGGGCGGACGTCGCTCGCGGCACGCTCACCGGCACGGCAAAACGCAGCGCCGACGGCGGCTGGCAGGTCGATAATTTGCGCCTCAACGAGATCCGTCTGCAAAGCGATAAATCACTCGCCGACTTTTTCACGCCGCTGACCACCCTGCCCTCGCTGCAGATTGGCCGCCTTGACGTGACCGACGCCAGCCTGCAGGGGCCTGACTGGGCGATCGCTGGCCTCGACCTTAATCTGCGCAACCTGACCCTGAGCCGCGGCGACTGGCAAAGCCAGGATGGCACGCTGTCGATGAACGCCAACGAGTTTATTTACGGTTCGCTGCACTTCCTCGACCCAATCCTTAACGCCGGATTCTCCCCGCAGGGTATCGCGCTGCGCCAGTTCACCTCACGCTGGGAGGGCGGGATGGTGCGCACGTCCGGCAACTGGCTGCGCGCCGACCATGCCCTCGTGCTGGACGACACCGCGTTCGCCGGACTGGAATATACGCTGCCGACCAACTGGAAGCAGCTATGGATGGCGCCGCTACCCGAGTGGCTGCAAAGCCTGACGCTGAGAAAGTTCAGCGCCAGCCGCAACCTCATTATCGATGTTGAACCGGCGTTCCCGTGGCAAATCACCGCGCTCGACGGCTACGGCGGCGAGCTGCAGCTGGTGAAAAACCGCAGCTGGGGCGTGTGGAACGGTAGCGCGACGCTGAACGCCGCCGCCGCGACCTTTAATCGTATTGATGTCCGCCGCCCGTCGCTGAAGCTGAGCGCCAATGCCTCAACGGTGAACGTTAACGAGCTCAGCGCCTTTACCGAGCGTGGGATCCTGCAAGCCACCGCGGCGGTGTCGCAGCTTCCGCAGCGTCAGGTCAACCTGAGCCTGAGCGGTCGCGGCGTGCCGCTAAATATTTTGCAGGCCTGGGGCTGGCCAGCGCTGCCGATATCCGGCGATGGTAATCTCCAGCTAACGGCGACCGGCAGCGTGCTGCCAGATGCGCCGCTGAAGCCAACCGTTAATGGTCAGCTCAGCGCAGTCAATATGGAGAAACAGCAGGTAGCGCAGGTCATGCGCAACGGTGAAGTTACCAGCGCTCAGGCTCCTTCTGCTCCGATAATGTCTACCCCCTAGTTTCCCCTCACCCTAACCCTCTCCCCGCCGGGGAGAGGGAACCGCCCTCTGCACTCTTTATTTTTTATGCCCACACCGATCGACCCCCTCTCCCTTTCAGGGAGAGGTTTGGGGTGAGGGTCATATAATATCCTTAATGGTGAAACCTGTTGCCATTTAGCGGCTATTTGTACCTATTTTCCGCAACCTGTTCCTTTCAAATAGCGGACTTGCTATAACAAAAATACTGGAAGCGAAAAAAATAATTAAAGTCCCTGAACCTACAAAAATAAAGGAACGACCATGTCTGTAATACGTCAACGTATTCTGGAGAATATGCAAAAATTCTCCAGAGCAATGATCGGTGCAGTATTGTTCTTGCCGGTCATCGGCTTAATTTTGGCACTCAGCTCAGTCTTAACCAACCCAACATTAATTTCAGAGACCAGCTTTTTACACCAGCTTGGACAGCTACTCGGCGATACCTTCTGGCCTTTATTCGGCAATCTGGGATTACTCTTTTGCGTCGGCATCAGCTATGGCCTGGCAAAAGATAAAAAAACCGAAGTCGCGCTGGTTTCAGTGATGTGTTTTATTATGTTTCTTGGCGCCAACCACTCCTGGCTGGAGCATACTCACGGCCTGGCGGAAAAAATTAACGGCGAATATTACGGCACCGGGCAAACCCAACTGCTGGGCTTTGTGGTGGTCGATATGGGGGTTTTCCTCGGCATTATTCTCGGCTGCACCATCGCCTGGGTGCATAACAAAGTATCGACTATTGAGCTACCCGGCGCGCTCTCCATGTACGGCGGGGCCAAGCTGACGCTGGTGGCGATGACGCCGGTCATCATTTTCTACGCCATCGCTTTTACCTGGATCTGGCCGTTTATGACCCACGGCATCGCGGCGCTGACCGGCTTTATGAAAAACGCCGGCGTGGCGGGGGTCTTCGTTTACGGCTTCTTTGAAAAATTCCTCATCCCCACCGGCCTGCACCACTTCGTCTGGTCGCCGTTCCAGCTCACGCAAATCGGCGGCACGCTGAACGTCGACGGGCAGATAGTCTCCGGAACCCAGGCGATTTTCCTCGCCTATATGCGTCACCCGGATCTGACGCCGGTGATGAACGAGGCGCTGCGTTTCTCACAGCAGGGGATGACCACCATCTTCGGCCTGGCCGGCGCCTCGCTGGCGTTCTACCATACGGCGAAACCGGAGAAAAAAATGATGGCTAAAGCGATTCTGCTACCGGCCATTATCACCTCCATGCTCACCGGTATCACCGAGCCGATTGAGTTTACCTTTCTGTTCGTTTCCCCGCTGCTGTGGGTGATCCATGCTACCTTAACCGCAGCTTCGCAGGCGATTTGCGACATCTTTACCGTCCGTCCGTGGGGCGCCTCGGGGCTGATTGAGTTTCTGATTTACAACCTGCCGCTGCCAGTCGCCCTGACCCGCTGGCCCGGCTACGTGCTCATCGGGATCGGCCAGTTCGCCGTCTACTACGTTATCTTCCGCACGCTGGTCGTTAAGTTGAATCTCAAAACGCCGGGCCGTGAAGATGATGAAAACGTGAAGTTATATAGCAAAGCTGATTATCGTAAAAAAATGGGCGAACCGCAGTCGGTGACCAACGAGATTATTAATGGCTTAGGCGGCAAAGCGAATATTATTTCCGTCGACAACTGTTTTACCCGCCTGCGCGTCGCTATTCACAATATGGATTTAGTTGATGATGCAATATTAAAAAGCACCGGTGCAAACGGCGTAGTACGAAATCGAAATGAAGTTCAGGTTATTTACGGCGTCAAAGTGGGACAGGTCCGTTCCCGGGTTGATAGCTGGCTAGCAGAAAATTAATTAGGAGTTGTTTATGAAATTAACCGTATTAGGCGGGGGCGGCGTTCGCTCTGCATTCCTGGCAAAATCTCTGGCATATAACGCGCACCGCATTGGTTTAACGGAAGTTGTATTTCTCGACAGCTCCGCTGAGAATCTGGCAATTTTTGGCGAAATCGCCCGCTATGTGTTTAATACGATTCGCCCGGATATTCACTTCAGCGTAACCAGCGACCCGGTGCCGGCACTCAAAAATAGCCACTATGTCATCACCACCTTGCGGGTAGGCGGCGATGAGAGCCGCATTCGCGACGAGCGTATCGCCCTGCAGCACAACACCCTGGGCCAGGAGACCACCGGCGCAGGCGGTTTCGCCATGGCGATGCGTTCCATTCCGGCGATTCTTCACTACTGCCGCCTGATTGAAGAGCACGCCGCCGAAGACGCTATTCTTTTTAACTTCACTAACCCGTCAGGGCTGGTCACCGAGGCGATTATCAAATCCGGCTTTAAGCGCCGGGTGTACGGCATCTGCGACGCGCCGTCGGAGTTGATTCGCGAGCTGCCGGCAATCCTCGGCTGCGACGAGCGCGATCTCGGCGTTGAGTGCTACGGGTTGAACCACTTCTCCTGGTTTACCCACTTCACCGTAAGCGGCGAGGATGTCACCGAGCGCCTGATTACCAGTCCTGAGCTGTATCGTAAGACGGCGATGCAGTATTTTTCGCCGGAGCTGGTTCAGCTATGCGATAAGCAACTGCTTAATGAATATCTTTACTACTACTACTATCGAGAAGTGGCTTTAAAAGCGATTCAGAACGCAGCGGAAACCCGCGGCGAGCAGATTGCCCGTATCAATCACGATATGCGCGAAGAGCTGCGGACCGTGGATGTGAAAGCCAACCCGGAAGCGGCGTTTACCATCTGGATGAAGCACTATCTGCGCCGGGAAAATAGCTATATGCAGAACGAGTCGCAGCAGGAAAAATTCCATACCCGCGAGCCGTTAACCTTAAAGCAGTTTATCGAGGAGCCGGATACCGGCGGCTACGCAGGGGTGGCGCTGGATATTCTGGAGGCGGTCAACAGCACCACCACCAAGCGTATTGTGGTGTCGATGCCCAACAACGGCACGCTGGACTTCCTGCGCCAGGACGACGTGATTGAGATCAGCTGCGATCTCAGTAAAGAGGGCCTGAAGCCGGTGACGCCGAAGCATGTGCCGACAGCGCAGAAAAACATGATCGCCAGCGTAAAGGAGTATGAGCGGCTGGCGGTGGCGGCGATTCTGCAGCGGGATAAGTCACTGGCGGTACGGGCGCTGATGGCGCATCCGCTGGTCGGCTCTTATTCGCTGGCAAAAGCGCTTGTTGAAGCTTATCTCGATGATAAGCAGTTCGCCGACTGGCAATAATCCCACCCTCGTGCCACCGCACTCCTCCCGGTGGCGCTGCGCTGACCGGGCTACGGGTTCACCACCGCCTGCGGGGCGGTAGCCCGGACAGGCGCCTCAGGCGCCGCCTCCGGGGATCCCCGTGTGTGTAAACCACATCTTCAGCAGCCGCTCAAACCCGAGTATGCAGTAGCCAAAAAACGGGTTGCTCCAGTAAATATCATCATCGAATTTCTGCGGATCGTGAATAATAAACGCCGTATCCGCCGCCTGCGCCAGCGGGCTTTGATAATCGCCGGTGAAGCAGACCAGATTAATCTTCTTCCCTTCCAGCGCCTTCACCCAGTTCAGCGCCGAACTGCTACGCCCGGATTTGGAAATAATCCAGATCGAATCAAATTTAGCGGCGTTCTTCTGCTCAAGAATTTCGTAATCCGGCCATAGCGCCAGGCTGGCGTTTACCCCGGTCACCAAAAATTTATTGTAAATATACTGGGCGATCAGCTGCGAAAAGCCGCTGCCGTGAATCAAAATGCGATGATGTTGCAGGCTTTCCAGTAGAGAAGTTATCCGCTCTATCGGCTGAATGCTCATGTAGTCGATATCGTTGGTGACATCGAGTTTCGGCATGGTGATATTGAATTTAATAAAATAGACCAGCTCCAGCCAGCCGCTGAATTTCAGTTTCTTCGCCAGCCGCACTAGCGAGGAAGGGTTGCTATAACAGTGTTCCGCGACGGCGCGGATGCCCTCGCGTACGCATTGCTCAGGGTCATTCTGAATAAAACGCAGCACGGTCATTTCGGTTTTGCTTAGCTTAACGTCACGAAAGATGTTTTCTAAATCCATTCCGGGCTCCTCTCAGCGGCAAACTACGCTATCACCTGACGGCGCGAGTGTCTGTGGGGTGAATCACCAGAATGAAATGAACGTTACTTTTTCAGAAGAAATGGAATAAAAAACCCTCTTCGCAAACGAAGAGGGCATAGCCTGTAGCCCCGGTAAGCGTCGCGCCACCGGGTTACCTGTCCGCAGACGGCTGTGGATCCGTAGCCCGGCTAAGCGCAGCGCGAGCCGGGGAGCAGCAGCGCAGATGCATCAGGTTCGGCACATTCCCCGGAGGCGGCGCCTGTCGCGCCTTGTCCGGGCTACGGGTCCGCAGATGGCTGTGAACCCATGCTTCAGGAAGCAAAAACTTACAGCGTGATGGTCAACGCATTGCCCTGCGCGGTCACCACCACGCCCAGCTCACTGCCTGCCTGAGCACCGCCCTGCACGCTCGCTACCTGCTGGATATTGCGCAGGCACAGCGTCCAGCCGCTGGCCTCACCGTCACCGCTGACGGTAATGACATTGCCCTGGCGTTTCGCCTTCAGGGTAAAGACCACCGACCCGTCCGCTGCCGGCACCTGGCTGACCGCTTCGCGCCCATCTTCGAGATTAAACAGCTGGAAGGCGGTGCCTTCATTCCACGCGTAGTCCGGTTTCTGGTCATTGTTGCCCAACGCCAGCAGGGTGTTGTCACGCACGTACACCGGTAGGCTCAGCACATCATGATTCTGCTTATGCCAGCGGCTGCCCTGCGCTTCATCGTTGTGCCACAGATGGGTCCAGCGGCCTTCCGGCAGCCAGAACTGGACGTCGCCCGTTTCGCTAAACACCGGCGCCACCAGCACCGAATCCCCCAGCATGTACTGCCGGTCCAGATAGTCGCAGGCCGGGTCGTGCGGGAACTCCAGCATCATCGAACGCAGCATCGGCGTACCGAACTCGTTGGCCAGCGCCGCCTGACGGTACAGATACGGCATCATGCGGCATTTCAGCTGCGTGAAGTGGCGCACCACGTCGCAGGACTCGTCATCGTAGGCCCATGGCACACGATAGGATTTGCTGCCGTGCAGACGGCTGTGGCTCGACAGCAGGCCGAAGGCGCACCAGCGCTTGTAGACGTGGGCGGGCGCGGTGTTTTCGAAGCCGCCGATATCGTGGCTCCAGAACCCAAAACCGGACATGCCGATCGACAGGCCGCCGCGCAGGCTTTCCGCCATCGATTCATAGTTGGCGTAGCAGTCGCCGCCCCAGTGCACCGGGAACTGTTGCGCGCCCACCGAGGCGGAACGAGCGAACAGCACCGCTTCTTTCTCGCCAACGGTCTCTTTCAGCACGTTCCACACCAGCTCGTTATAGATGAAGGCGTAGTGGTTGTGCATTTTCTGCGGATCGGAACCATCAAACCACTGCACGTCGGTCGGAATACGCTCGCCGAAGTCGGTTTTGAAGCAGTCTACGCCCATCGCCACCAGGCCTTTCAGCTTGTCGGCATACCACTGGCAGGCTTGCGGATTGGTGAAGTCATAAATCGCCAGGCCCGGCTGCCATTTATCCCACTGCCACAATGAACCATCCGGACGTTTCAACAGATAGCCTTTCTCCTGGAGCTCTTTAAACACCGGTGAACGCTGGCCGATATACGGGTTGATCCACACGCAGACCTTCAGTCCTTTCTCTTTCAGGCGTTTAATCATCCCTTCCGGGTCAGGGAAGGTCACCGGATCCCACTCAAAATCGCACCACTGGAAGGCTTTCATCCAGAAACAGTCGAAATGGAACACGTGCAACGGCAGGTTGCGCTCTGCCATACCGTCAATAAAGCTGTTAACCGTCGCTTCATCGTAGTTGGTGGTAAACGAGGTGGTCAGCCACAGGCCGAAGGACCAGGCTGGCGGCAGCGCCGGACGCCCGGTAAACCGGGTATAGCGGTTCAGCACCTCTTTCGGAGTCGGGCCGTCGATGACGAAGTACTCCAGGTATTCCCCTTCGACGCTGAACTGCACCTTCGAGACTTTTTCGGAGCCGATTTCGAAAGAGACGCGCTCAGGATGATTCACCAGCACACCGTAGCCGCGGTTAGTCAGGTAGAACGGGATATTTTTATACGACTGTTCGGTACTGGTGCCGCCGTCTTCGTTCCAGGTTTCGACCGTCTGGCCGTTACGCACCAGCGCGGTAAAGCGCTCGCCGAGGCCATAAACGGTGTCGCCGACGCCGAGATCCAGACGCTCGAACATATAGTTGCGATTCGTTTTGGTATCCTGCACGTAGCCGTCATTTTTCAGCTGGCTACCGGTAATACGCACGCCGTCGCGCAGAAAATCCAGCGACCAGAAATCGCCTTTCGTGACGCGTGCGGTCAAATTGCCGCTTTTCAGCTCGGCATATTCAGCGCCATTATTAATCTCCACGTTCACGTCTTTCAGCACGTTCAGCGGGTAATGCGGGCCGTTGTTCAGTGCGCCCTGGAAGTGCTCCATGCGTACGCCGATCACCCCTTCCTGTGGGGAGAAGAAGCGCACGGTAAAGAGCGGAACGTCCAGCTGGGCGGCGCGTTCGCGAACTTCGCGAGACGCCACATAGACGACCATCTCGTTACCTTGCTGCTCAACCTCATAGACCTGCACGGGTTGGATCAGATTGAGCCCTGGTTGAATAAGCCAGTTTCCATCACTGATTTTCATGAATAGCTTCCTCTTAGTTTTGCAATTCTTTGCCTGTCGGCGCTGAAGTGAAGTCGTGTTCGTTGCGGCGCGCGCCCTGAGCCAGTTCCGCCATCATCTTTTTCAGGAACGGCGTTTTCAGGGTGTAGTAGCGTTTCGCGATAACCGCGCTCAGCAGGTAGCAGACCGCCGGAGCAAGGGTGAACAATGAGATGATGATGGTGATAGTGGCGCTGTTCTGGGTTTTGGCCGCGGCATCGTAACCGCCGCCCGCCAGCATCCAGCCAATCAGCGCGCCGCCCAGCGCCAGGCCCAGCTTGAGCACGAACAGGGTGCCCGCAAAGCTGATGCCGGTCAGGCGTTTGCCGTTACACCATTCGCCGTAGTCGACGGTGTCGGACATCATCACCCACTGAATCGGCGTCACCAGCTGATGAAGCACGCCAATTACGAAGATAAAGGCGAACATGGTGATTTCTGCGTCCATCGGCACGAAGAACATCGCCACGCTCAGCGCCGCCAGCAGAGCATTGGTCCACCAGAAAACGCTGACTTTGCATTTCCAGTCGGTAAGCGGCTTCGCCAGCGCCGAGCCAATCAGGTTGCCGACGCAGTAGGTGGTGAGGAAGGCGGTGAACAGACCCGCGGATCCCATAATCCAGGTGGTGTAGTACATCATCGCGCCGCCGCGAACGCAGACCGCGAGAATATTGAGAATGGTCAGCAGGCCAACCACTCGCCACTGATCGTTGCGCCAGATATCACGCAGGTCTTCCCGCATCGAGGTAGAGCTCGGCGGCGCTTCGACGCGCTCTTTGGTAGTGAAGAAGCAAAACGCCAGCATCAGGAACGCGATCACCGAGAGCACCGCGATGCCGCCCTGGAAACCAAACGCTTTATCTTCGCCGCCGATAAAGTTCACCAACGGCATCATCAGGACGGTGGAGAGCATGCCGCCCGCCGTCGCCAGCACAAAGCGCCAGGACTGCAGGGAGATGCGCTGCGTCGGATTGTCGGTAATGACTCCGCCCAGCGCGCAGTAAGGGATGTTGACCACGGTGTAGAGCAGGGTCAGCAGCGTGTAGGTGACCGCGGCGTATATCAGCTTGCCGTTATGACTCAGGTCCGGCGAGCTGTAGGCCAGTACGCACACGAGACCGAACGGAATCGCTCCAAACAGTATCCACGGGCGGAATTTTCCCCAGCGGCTGCGGGTACGGTCGGCCAGCAGCCCCATGCAAGGGTCGGATATCGCGTCCAGCGCGCGGGCCAGCAGGAACATGGTACCGACATAGCCGGCAGGGATACCAAAGATATCGGTATAGAAAAACATCATATACAACATGACGTTATCAAAAATGATGTGGCTTGCGGCGTCGCCCATGCCGTAGCCAATCTTCTCTTTGACGGACAAAATATGATCTTTCATCGCACACTCTTCTCTCAGCGCTACCGCGGGTTGGTACCGGTTACATGCTTTGTAACCCATCCGCGCAGTAAGATGAATTGCGATATCTCATAATCAAATTACGTTTCTTGTTTTATGTGATCCCGGTAGCCTGAAAGAGTGTGTAAAAGTGTAAGCCACGGATTTTGCAAAGGAATGTTTCAGAAGGTTCTGTAAAGTCCAGTTTTCGCAGTAAAAAAGTGCGTTGGGGGATGTGGTTAATGCAGGAAAGTAGCTATAATGCGCCCGCCTCCATGTAGCAATCGAGGCGCGGAAGATCGTCATCTCCGGTGAGGTGGCTGGACTTCAAATCCAGTTGGGGCCGCCAGCGGTCCCGGGCAGGTTCAACTCCTGTGATCTTCCGCCAGTTCAATCATTTTTATCCATGTGAACTTATCCAGAAAATCAGCCTTTCGGTTCAATGCCTTTCGCTTTTAGCGCGCTTCTCGCCAGTTCTTTAAACCAGCTCGCGAGACTCACCCCCTCTTCCGCCGCCACGGCATCCAGTTGTTCCTTTAAAAGCGTCAACAACACGCTTCATCTCGTCTGACGGCCGGACATGTTCACCTTCTGGATAGCCGCTCCCAAATGACGCCGGGTTAATCGCCCGTCTAATGAAATTTATGCTCTTCTGACATGCTATGCGAACCAAAGTAGGTTAATCCGGAGGTTATATGGCAAATGAACACTTAACGTCGTCCCTCATAGATAACTTAAATGTAAACATGCCCCCTGCAAAACAGGTTTAAGACTCACCAGACGGCTGAGTTGTTTGGTTATCTCGAACAACTCAAGCTTGTAGTCGTTTAAATAGCATACTGATAATGCGCTAATTCCTTTACCGTCATCGGTAAACCCTGCTTTAGCAGCATTTCAAGAAATTCATCGACCGCCATAGATGGATGTTTTAGAGACAGTCGCTGCCGCCTGACGGCTTCAAGCGTCAGAGCATGATTAAGATCGAAGAGATCGGAAATAAACGCATCAGGGTGAAGCGTTTCTATTTCATATGGACCCAGAAGTTCTGGCGGAAAGTCCTTATGGTTAAGCGTTACAATAATTTCAGCTTTCGCTCTTATCGCTGCGGCAAGAACATGTCTGTCGTTGGGATCCGGCAGATGCAGATTACTTATTAATCCCTTATATCCCGTAACATTGGCATCTGGTAAGGCGGAATTCATCATTTTGACAGTACGCTGAAGCGTCTCTGGCAGAATGTCAGGCCGATTAGCAATCAAGTTTCTGCACCATTCATCCTGAATGCAGCGGCTCCATTTTGGTTGATACAGCCCGGCAATCCCCAGGTGCATCAGCAAATCTCTGAGTCGTGCCGGATATAACACACAGGCATCTAAAATCACCGGATAAGGTGAATGTCGCATTAATACATCCCTAAGTCCTGCGCCTGATCGGCCAATGATTGCATCGCGTCCAGGCTCTCCTGTTCCCTGCGTTTCTTATACTCCATAAGATCGGCAAACAACACTCTGCGATGACGCCCCGTTTTATGAAATGGGAGCTTCCTCGCTTCCAGGAGCTTAACCATATGCGGACGAGAGACATTGAGTATATTTGCCGCCTCCTGGGTTGTGAGTTCCGCATGTACGGGAACGATTTGTACCGCATTTCCGCTAGCCAACTCCCCCAATATCTCCATCAGCAATGTCAGCGCACTTGTAGGTAGCTCTATGGTATGAGCTTTATCATCCTCTCCTACAATGGCAATACGCTGTGTTTCCAGCCTGGTGGAAAGATACGCCGCAAGCTCACGCTGTCCGCGCTGCGCAAGTTCGCTCTCCTGGCGATCGGGAAGGTTGAGATGAGTCAGTGTAGTCATATGATTGTCTCCTGTGAGTCATACAGGCGAGTATATTCGAAATATTCGAAACCCTCAATATTCGAAATAAACGAAAATAAGCCTGCCGATTTCAAATCCCATCTCCCCAGCCAATCATTTCCATCCAATGTTTGCGTTATTCCCTTCACCTTTAAATCCTTACACTAACGGGATAACGTGGCTTAAAAAGGAGACCAATGATGACACCCGAACTCAAACACAGCTTCTCTATCACCATTCAGGTCGACAAACCGGTCATCGTTTCCCGCAGCCCGCAGAGCGGGAAACGTCAGCTGATCCCTATCCTCAGCGGAATCGTACGCGGTGAGCTCAACGGCCACGTCTTACCCGGCGGCGTCGACAGCCAGATCATCGAGCCTGACGGCACCTGCCGCCTCTCCGCGCGCTATGCCTTACACGTGGAAGAAGGCACGGTATATATTGAAAACAACGGCATTCGCCGCCTACCCGAAGAGTATAAAGAACGTCTTTTTGGCGACGATATGCGCTTTTTTAGCGATATTCCGCCGGAAGCGATCTATTTTCGCACCGTACCGACTTTCGAAGTGGACGCGCCGGCGCTGCGCTGGCTCACCACCTCGCTGTTTATCTGTTCCGGCGGCCGCTCCCAGGACGGCGTAACGCTCGATTTTTATCGCGTCCGCTGATTTTCACTTTTTCAATATAACTGTTATCGCCGCCGGGCCATTTTTCCCCCACGTGCCGCGGTCTATCCTCAATACATTCAAACGATGAACCTCATTCAAAACCGGAGAGTGTATGAAAGCGATCGCCATTACTCGCGCAGCGACCGAAGGCAGCAACATTCCTTTTTTAACCGACATCGAGCTGCCGCAGCCGGTTGCCGAGGGGCATGATCTGCTGGTTGAAGTGAAGGCCATTTCCGTCAATCCGGTGGATACCAAAGTCCGCGCCGGCTTTAACGCCGATACCCCGCGCGTGCTGGGCTGGGACGCGGTTGGCGTAGTTAAAGCCGTCGGCAACGCGGTAACCCTGTTCGCCGCGGGCGATGAAGTGTGGTACGCCGGCGCGCTGGGCCGTCCGGGCAGCAACAGCGAGTTTCAGTTAGTGGACGAACGCATCGTCGCCCGCAAACCGCGTTCGTTGGATAACGCCGCCGCCGCCGCGCTGCCGCTCACCGCCATCACCGCATGGGAGCTGCTGTTCCACCGCCTTGGCGTAGAGGAAGGCGGCAACGCGGGCGACACGCTGCTGATCGTCGGCGCGGCGGGCGGCGTCGGTTCGATACTGACCCAGCTCGCCAGCAAGCTCACCGGTATGACGGTTATCGGCACCGCCTCGCGTCCGGAAAGCCAGAAATGGGTACGGGAAGCGGGCGCGCATCATGTTATCGATCACAGCAAACCGCTTGCTGAAGAGCTGGCGCGGATTGGCGTCAAAGCGGTAACCCACGTCGCCAGCCTGACCAATACCGACCAGCACTATCCGCAGCTGATCGCCGCTCTCGCACCGCAGGGCAAGCTGGCGCTAATCGACGATCCGCAAACCCTCGACGTGGTGCCGCTAAAGGCGAAAAGCATCTCCCTGCACTGGGAATTTATGTTTACCCGCTCAATGTTCGAAACGCCGGACATGATCGCCCAGCATCAGCTGCTGACCCGCGTGGCGGCGCTGATTGACGACAACACCATTAAGACCACCCTCGGCGAGCACTACGGCGCCATCACCGCCGCCAATCTGCAAAAAGCGCACGCGCAGCTGGAAACCGGGCGCTCGGTGGGCAAAATCGTGCTGGAGGGTTTTTAAGATGAGCGGCGAGGCGATTTCATTTATCGCGGTGCTGACGGCAAAACCGTGCCACAACGACGCGCTGCGCCAGGCCCTGCGGGCGCTCCTGTTGCCCACGCGTCAGGAGCCGGGCAATCTTGATTACGCCCTGTTTCAGCTGCGCGATGCGCCGGATACGTTCTATATGCGCGAATCCTGGCGCAATCAGGAGGCTCTGGACGCGCATATCGCCCTGCCGCACTTCCAGGCTTTTATTGCGCAGATGGATAGCCTGCTTGCCGGGCCGCTGCGGCTGGATTATCTGACGCCCGTCGCGCCCTGATATTTTCTGCACTCCGTTTGCGGGGGTGAGCCCATCTTTAATCCTTTGAGCTCTCCCCCTCCCATCGCGCCTCAACCAGGCTACGCTTGATCCTGCCGCTCAAAAAACGTTCTCCCCCTCCGTTTTATTCAACGCCATTATGTAGAAGAGGTTTTGCTATGCAAATCAACGCTATTGGAACGAATTCGGCCAGCCAGCCGTTGGGATCTATGGCCATCACCCGCCGCGAGCCGGGGCCGGACGATGTGCAGATCGCCATTGATTATTGCGGCGTCTGCCACTCGGATGTGCACCAGGCGCGCTCCGAGTGGGCAGGGACGCTCTATCCCTGCGTGCCGGGTCATGAAATCGTCGGCCGGGTGACCGCCGTGGGCAGCCGCGTCTCCGGTCACGCCGTTGGCGATTTGGTGGGCGTCGGCTGTATGGTCGATAGCTGTAAAGAGTGCGAGGAGTGCCGGGACGGGCTGGAAAACTACTGTGATCATATGGTGCTCACCTATAACGGCCCGACGCAGGATGCGCCCGGCCACACGCTCGGCGGTTACTCCCAGCAGATCGTTGTTCATCAGCGCTACGTGCTGCGCATATCCCATCCCAAAGAACAGCTGGCCGCCGTCGCGCCGCTGCTGTGCGCGGGTATCACGACCTACTCGCCGCTTCGCCACTGGAACGTTGGGCCGGGCAAAAAAGTCGGCATCGTGGGCATCGGCGGGCTGGGGCATATGGGCATCAAGCTGGCCCACGCCATGGGGGCCCACGTGGTGGCCTTTACTACCTCGGAATCCAAGCGTGACGCGGCGCGAGAGCTGGGCGCGGACGAAGTGGTGGTCTCGCGCAACGAAAACGAAATGGCCGCCCATCTGAAAAGCTTCGACTTTATACTTAACACCGTGGCGGCGCCGCATAACCTCGATGCCTTCACCACGCTGCTCAAACGCGACGGCACCATGACGCTGGTGGGCGCGCCCGCCACGCCGCATCCCTCGCCGGAAGTGTTTAATCTGATCTTCCGCCGCCGGTCAATTGCCGGATCGATGATCGGCGGCATCCCGGAAACTCAGGAGATGCTCGATTTCTGCGCCGAGCACGGCATCGTCGCCGATATTGAGCTGATTCGCGGCGACCAGATTAACGAGGCCTGGGAGCGGATGATTAAAGGCGACGTGAAATACCGTTTCGTCATCGACAGCGCCACCCTCGGCGGTTAAGCCCGGCGACGAAAGGTGCGCCGCCACTCCACCGGGCTGACGCCAAAACGCGCTTTAAACTGTTGACGCCAGGTTACGGCGGAGCGATAGCCCACTTCCTCCGCCACCTGCCCAACGGGTAAATCCCCGGCCTCCAGCAGGATCTGGCTGCGCCGCAGGCGCTCGGCGGCCAGCCAGTCGGCAATGCCCATACCGGTCGCTTTGGCGAAATGGCGGGTCAGGGTACGGCGGCTCATCGCCGCCACCTGCGCCAGCGAATCGAGATTATGCGATTCGCGGATATGCTGCTGAAGATACTCAAGCAGGCCGTTTATCCGCGCGTCGCGGGTGTTTTTCGGTACCGGCTGAGCGATAAACTGCGCCTGTCCTCCCTCCCGGTGCGGCGGGACGATCATCCGCCGGGCGATCTGATTGGCGGCAAGGCTGCCGAAGCGCTGGCGAATGAGATACAGGCAGCAGTCGAGCGCCGCCGCGGTGCCCGCCGAGGTGATGATCCCCTCATCGTCAACGTACAGCGCATTGATATCCAGCCGCACCTGCGGAAACAGGTGCTGAAAATCCTGCTCGAACTCCCAGTGGGTCGCCGCACGCCTGCCATCCAGCAGCCCGGCGTAGCCGAGCACAAACGCCCCGAGACACAGGCCGACGATCTGCGCACCGTTGTTACGCGCGCGAACCAGGCCGTCAAGCAGCGGCTGCGGTGGACGCTGATTCACCGCCCCCCAGTAAGGCACCACCACAATATCCGCCTGCTCCAGAGTGGAAAAATCGCCGCTGGCGTTCAGCGCAAAGCCATCGCGAGCGTTCAGCAGCCCGGGGTGTTCGGCGCAAATATGCAGGTTAAAGCGTTTGGTTTCCGAGACCGTATCGCCAAACAGCATACAGGGCACCGAGTAGTGAAACGGACTAAACCCGTCCACCGCCACAATCGCCACTTCCGTCAGTTTCATCGCCCGCTCCGCTTCTAAAAGACCATACTTTCCCCATCCTGCGGGATGCTGACCGCCCCGGCAATCTGATTGTCAGCCACGTACTGGCGCAGCTCATCGCGGCTCAGCAGACAGTGGTTCACCGCTTCCATATGGCTGGCGACGATTTTGGCATCCGGTAGGGTGAAGTGCGCCTTCAGCACATCCTCTTTGCCCATGATGATCGGCCCAAAACCGATGACGTGCGCATACCCGGCATTCAGCACCACCACCTCAGGGCGCAGCCTGAGCATGTCGGCTTCCACTTCATCGCGCCAGATAGAGTCCCCCACCAGCCACAGGGTTTTCTCCTGCGGATGGCGCAGCACCACGCCGCAGGCTTCGCCCAGGCGCTCGGCCATTGCCGGCACCGCATAGGTGCGGTCGCTGCCGTGCTGGCCCGAGGTGGTTTTTACCAGCGCAACGTCAGCAAACGCGCTGTCCTCAGAGAGCAGACGAATATCGCGAAAGCCCTGCCCACGCAGTAGCTGAGCGTCGGCCTCATGCTGGACGTAAACCGGCAGGGTTTTGGGGATCGCGGCGATCGCCGCTTCGTCCCAGTGATCCTGATGGGTGTGGGTAACAATCACGGCATCCACGTCAACGATCGCTTCGATGGAAAAAGGCAGGTCCACCAGCGGGTTACGCAACTCGCTGCGCGCGGTACCGGCAAAGCCCGCCCAGGCGTCTTTGGCAGAAAGCATCGGGTCAATGAGAAACTTTTTACCCGCATAATCAATAAGCTGGGTGGCATTACGCACATGGGTGATTTTCATGATGTTCATTCCTCTTCGCGGTCATCTGCTGAACATCGTACGTCCCACAAGCCTGGCGCAATATGGGCGTTTGGGCAATGAACGATGAAATCGGGCCAATCTGCGACGGTTGCCATCGCCGCCCGGCTATGGTGTGCTGAAGGCTTATTTTTCAGAAACAGTGGCGACGATGAAGAAGAAACTCACCTCAGACGACCTGCATGATGCCGAAGTTCTGGCGCATTGTCCGTGGTTCAGTATGCGCAAGGTTGGGATTGATATGGCGCCCGGCGATCGGCGGGATTTTTACTCTATTCACTACCCGCACCCGGCGGTAGGGATTGTGGCGATGCAGGATGACAAAGTGCTGCTGATTCGCCACTACCGTTACCTGATCGATCGGGTGGTATGGGCAATTCCTTCCGGCGGCGTCGATGAAGGCGAAGACCCGCGCGAGGCGGCCCTGCGGGAACTGCGAGAAGAGACCGGCTGGCAGGCGCAGCACGCTGAAGAAATTATCCGCTATAACCCCTCCTACGGCAGCAGCGATCAGCTGTTTATTACCTGGCTGGCCCGCGATTTGGCCTGGGTGGGAATGGATGAAGATCAGGACGAAGTGATGGAAACGGGCTGGTTTACCCTCGAAGAGATAGGCCAGATGATCGCCCGCGGCGATATGCCGGACGGGCTATCGCTGGTGCCGCTGCTGCATCTGATGGCGCAGCGGCGTACCGGTTTAGCGTAGCGGCTTCAGCATTCGCCAGCGGAACCATAGCTGAGCGACGAGGATCAGCAGGCCGCCGATAATTTTCTGCAGCGGTAGCTGTTCGCCGTACCACAGCGCCGCGGCAATCACCGTCAGCAGCGGCTCCAGCACCATAATTATCGCCGCGCTGGCGACCGCCGCGTACTTCTGCCCCTTCATTTGCAGGCCGAAGCGCAGGCTGGTGGCGATAACGATACTGGCGAGCAGCCAGCCGAAGGTCGGCAGCGTAAACGGCTGATCCCAGCTTTCGACGGCGGCGGAGACCCCCAGTCCAACAATCCCGGTAATGCCGAGCTGCACGGTGGTCAGCGGGATTAGCGGCACCTCGCGGGCGCTTTTGCTGGTGTAGCAAAACCAGATCGACTGCACCAGCGCGGTCAGCAGAAACCAACCCTGGCTGGGGTGAAACGCAATCGGCATATGCAGGCTGAGCAAGCCGAGACCGACAACCGCTATCGGCAGGCACTCCCAGTAGGCCCGCGCCGGCCTCGCCTTCATCATCACCCAGGCGGTAAGCGGCACGAACAGCATCGACAGGCTCATGATAAACGCCCCTTCGCCCAGCGACGGGGTCGTCGATACCGAGTAGATCCACAGGCACAGGTTTAAGGCAAACCACAGACCGCTGATTATAATGCGCGGCCAGTGCTCCCTGCCGACGCGAAAGCCGCGGCAGAAAGGCAGCAGCAGCAGCGCGGCGAAGAAAAAGCGCAGACCGAGGAAAGCGAAAACCGGCATACCGGCAATCGCTTCCCGGGAAAAAATCCATCCGCAGGCGGCGATAACCGTCGCGGCTATGAGCAGCAAATCAGCCTGGCGTTGCCGGGTCATCGCCACGTCTCCTTGTGTGAGTGATTACCAGCCGGGCACCGCGCCGCCGTTAAAGATCGTCTCTGCCGCTTTCGCCACTTCCGGCGACTGGTAGGAGTGGATAAACGCTTTGACGTTTTCCGCGTCTTTGTTGTCTTCGCGGGTCACGATGATGTTCACATAGGGCGAGTTTTTATCTTCAATAAAGATACCGTCGCGCACCGGGGAAAGGCCCGTTTGCTGCAGGTAGGTGGTGCTGATGATCGCTACGTCGACCTTCGGGTCGTCGATAACGCGCGGCAGTTGCGCCCCTTCCAGTTCCATTATTTTCAGGTTATGCGGGTTGTCGGTGATATCGACCGCCGTCGGCAGCAGGCCGGTGCCCGCTTTGAGGGTAATCAGCTTTTCCTGCTGGAGCAGAAGCAGCGCGCGGCCCAGGTTGGTCGGGTCGTTCGGTATGGCAATCGTCGCGCCGTCTTTCAGCTCGGTGACGGATTTAATTTTGCGCGAGTAGCCTGCCATCGGGAAGACGAAGGTGTTGCCTACCGCTACCAGGTGATAGTTGTGGGCTTTATTATCCTGTTCGAGGAACGGGCGATGCTGGAAGACGTTGGCGTCCAGATCGCCGGCGTTGGTGGACTCATTGGGCAGCAGCGAGCCGCTAAAACCCACCAGCTCAACGTCGAGGCCATATTTCTCTTTGGCCACTTTCTTCGCTACTTCCGCCACATCCTGTTCCGCGCCGTTAATCACGCCGACTTTAATGTGTTTCGCATCGCTGCCCTTCTGGTCGCAGCCCGCCAGCAGCAGGCCCGCCAGCACCACGGCGGCGGCTGTCCGTAAACGCAATTTCATTGTTATCACCCCGTCAGTCCATAGAAGATCGTTATTATTTTTTCGTCTGAAACTATAACGACTTTGTGGGGAGGTTTTAAACGCAAAAACCGCAACCGGAAATAAAATCATCTTCCCCTTTCTCCCGGGGGCAGCGCGATGCGCCTGCCCGGGCTACGGATTCACCGCCGGCTGCAATCGAGTAGCCCGGACAGGTGCGCAGCGCCGCCTCCGGGGATCTCTTTAACGGTGAGGCTCGTTCCGCAGAATAGCGCCTTACAGCCCCAGCTCACTCAGCCCCGGGTGATCGTCCGGACGACGGCCCTGGGGCCAGTGAAACAGACGCTCGCTTTCGGTTATCGGCAGATCGTTGATGCAGGCGTAGCGCGTCTGCATCAGGCCGTGCCGATCAAACTCCCAGTTTTCGTTGCCGTATGAACGAAACCAGTTGCCGCTGTCGTCGTGCCACTCATAGGCAAAGCGTACCGCAATACGATTATCGTTCCACGCCCACAGCTCCTTAATCAGCCGGTACTCCTGCTCTTTACGCCATTTGCGCTGCAGGAAGTCGATAATCTGCGTTCTGCCGTGAACAAATTCGCTGCGGTTACGCCATTCGCTATCGACGGTATAGGCCAGCGCGACCTTAGCGGCATCGCGGCTGTTCCAGCCATCTTCAGCGGCTCGGACTTTTTGCGCGGCGCTCTCGCGGGTGAACGGCGGCAGAGGCGGACGTTGTTCGGTCATCATGAATCTCCTGTATGAATACGCTGCTGCAGACGCTGATTTTCCCGCTCCAGCTCGTCAATACGCTGTTGCAGCGTCTGGCTATACTCCGCCACCTGTCGGGCGGTGTAGCGCGGGGTAATATGCTGCGGGCAGTTCCAGTCAAAAGCCTGTAAGCGGAAACGATAAATGCGCTCAATCCGGGCCCGATAGTTCTCCGGGGCCACCCGCGCCAGCAGCTGCGGGTCGGCATCCACCGCCACAACCTCTACGGTGGCGTAGATTTTCAGCCTGGCACGCCGCGGGTAATCCATCAAAAACAGACAGGCTCGATTGCTGCCGCGCAGGTTGCCGGTGGTGATGTACTGGCGATTACCGGAAAAATCCGCCATCGCCAGGGTGGTTTCATCCAGCAGATGCACAAAGCCCACCGGACCGCCGCGATGCTGAACATAGGGCCAGCCGGTTTGCGAAAGGGTGGCCAGATAGAAGCTGTCGCGGGTGACAATCATCGCCTCCTCGCTGGCGCCGAAGCGCTCACCCCGGCGCTGGCGATGCGGCGCCTGCCACAGCTCATCGCTGCCCATTTCATGCTGGACATCCATTACGTCCGGCGTCATGGCGATATCAAGAAATTCTGCTGGCATAGATCCTCCCGATGCGTTGCGGCGTAACTCATCATGGACTGTGCTGGCAGAAAAGATAATAGTGGGAATATGACAATCATCTTTCCGTAAAACGGGATAATTATGGACCGACTTAGCGCGATGGCGCTGCTGGTAAAAGTGACCGAACTCGGCAGTATGTCGGCGGCTGCGCGGGCGCTGAATATGCCCCTGACTACCGTCAGTCGCCAGATTGGCGAACTGGAAAATACCCTCGGCGTACGCCTGATGATCCGCACTACGCGCAAGCTGACGCTGACCGATGCCGGCGTCGATTATGTCGCCGCCGCGCGGCGCATTCTGGAAGAGGTAGAGCGCGCCGAGCGCCAGGCGGCGGGTGAATATCAGGAGCCAAAAGGCGAACTGGTTCTCTCAGCCCCAACCATGTTTGGGCGCCTGCATGTTTTACCGATAGTCGCCCGTTTTCTCGCTCGTTACCCGCAGATTCGCGTCCGTTTGCTGCTCAGCGACCGCAATGCCGACCTGGTGGGCGACCATATTGACTTAGCGGTACGTATCGGCCCGCTACCGGACAGCGGGATGGTGGCCACCCGGCTGGGCGAGATGCGCATCGTGACCTGCGCCCACCCGGCTTTGTTGGAAAAACACGGCATACCACAACGCCCGCGCGAGCTGGCCGCGCTACCAATCATTGGTATTGAATCACCGATGCCTTACCGCGGCTGGCGCTTTCACGCCGAAGAGGCGGAGGACCGGCTGGTGCTAGTGCAGCCGGTGCTGTCACTGACCACGCCGGAGAGCGCCGCCGAGGCTGCCCGCCAGGGAGTCGGCGTGGCCCGACTGCTGCATTACCAGGCGATCGATGGCCTGGCCCGCGGCGAATTACGGATGATCCTGCAAGCGACGGAGCCGGAACCTGTGCCGGTGCACCTGCTGTACACCTCCCGGGATCTGGCTCCGCTCAAGCTGCGTAAATTTATCGATTTTGCCACACCGGCACTGCGCCAGGCGCTGTTACGTATTGCCGCCGCCGTCTAGCCTGCGGTGGTTTTTAACGGCGCTTCTTTCAGGAACCAGGAGAGCGCGAACGCTACCGCCATAATGCAGGCGGCCATCAGAAACGCTGCATGAATAGCGGACCCGAAGGCATCCAGGTAATCGAGGCGAATCTCCGCCGGAAGATTCTGCACCGCCGCCGGGTTCAGCGCCCTCGGCAGCTGCGCGCCTTCCGGCAGCAGGCGCTGGAGATTGCTTTGCAGCACATGCGTAAACACCGCTCCAAATAGCGCCACGCCGATGGAACCGCCAATCGATCGAAACAGCGTGACCCCGGAGGTCGCCACGCCGTACATCTGCGCGGGCATCGCGTTCTGCACCGCCAGCACCAGCACCTGCATCACCAGCCCCAGGCCCGCCCCCAGCACCCCGGTAAACAGGTACAACTGCCACATCGCGGAGTGAATAGTGATGCGCGTCAGCAGCACCATGCCGATGACCCCCAGCAGAGTGCCGATAATCGGAAAAAGGCGATACTTGCCGGTGCGGCTGATAATGCGGCCGCTGATGATTGACGTCAGCAGCAGGCCACCCATCAGCGGAATTAGCTGCAGGCCCGCCTCGGTCGGCGTCGCCTCTTTGACCACCTGTAAATAGAGCGGCAGAAAGGTCACCGAGCCAAACAGCGCCATGCCGATAACAAAGCCAATCAGGCTGCACAGCAAAAAGCTGCGGTTGCGGAACAAGGAGAGCGGAATAATCGGCTCGCTGGCCAGCCGCTCTTCATGAATAAAGCCAACAATCCCGACCAGACCAAACGCCAGGATGCACCACAGCTGCGGGTCGCTCCACGCGCGGACGCTGCCGCCCTCGGAGGTAAACAGGATGATGCACAGCAGCGCCATGCTGAGATAGATCGCTCCCAGCCAGTCGATCTGATGCTGGCTGCGTTTGTTGCTGCTGTGAAAAACCGCACCGATCACCAGCAGCGCAAACAGCCCCAGCGGCAGGTTGATATAAAAAATCCACCGCCAGGAGGCGTGCTGCACCAGGAAGCCGCCAATTAACGGCCCGATGACCGTCGCCAGGCCAAAGACGCCGCCAAACAGCCCCTGATAGCGGCCGCGTCTGGCGGGAGGGATAACGTCAGCCACCGCCGCCATACTGATCACCATCAGGCCGCCGCCGCCCAGCCCCTGCAGGCCGCGCATCAGCACCAGTTGGGTCATATTTTGCGCCAACCCGCAAAGAACGGAACCGGCAAGAAACAGTACAATCGCCACCTGCAGGACAATTTTGCGCCCGAACAGATCGCCAAATTTGCCGTACAGCGGCACCGCGATGGTCGAACTCAGGATATAGGCGGTGACCACCCAGGAAAGCTTATCCAGCCCGCCAAGTTCACCGACGATGGTCGGCAGCGCGGTGGAGACGATAGTCTGATCCAGCGCCGAGAGCAGCATCACCAGCAGCAGGGCGCTGAAGAGCAGGCGGATCGAGGGTACCGCCGGTTGGGTGGCGACTTCAGATGTCATAGCATCACTCGCTTGAAATTAATTAAATGCATAATTAATATTTAGGGAAATGATGAATCTGGTCAAGGGATCGCCACAAGATGTCAGCACAAAAAGACAACGAAGCGCCGCGTCGCCCCGGTCGTCCGCGCGGGCAAAAATCCGGCTCCGCCAACCGCGAACAGCTGATGGATATTGCCCTGGCGCTGTTTGCGCGCCACGGGATCGCCCGAATTTCGCTGAACGCCATTGCTAAAGAGGCGGGGGTGACGCCCGCGATGCTGCACTACTACTTCAGCTCGCGCGAAGCGCTGGTGGAAAAGCTGGTTGAGGAGCGCTTTATGCCGCTACGCAGCGAGATCGGACAGATTTTTGTCGCGCACGGCGACGATCCGGTCACCGCTTTTACGTTGCTCATTAAAACCCTGGCGACCATGGCGGAGAAAAATGCGTGGTTCGCGCCGCTGTGGATGCAGGAGATCATCGGCGAGATGCCGGTGCTGCGCCAGCATATGCACGCGCGTTTTGGCGATGAGAAGTATCATAAGATGCTGGAGACGGTGCGCCGCTGGCAGCGGGAGGGCAAGCTTAATCCGGCGCTCTCCCCGGAGCTGCTGTTTACCACTCTGATAAGCCTGGTGCTGGTGCCGTTCTCCCGCACCCACACCGATCCGCGGTTAAAATCGGTAGACCGGGAGATGATTGTCAGCCATGCCCTGGCGTTGACAGACAATGGCATCGGCGGCTAATTCCCCCCGGCTCGCGCTGCGCTTAGCCGGGCTACAGGTTTATAACCGTCTGCGGTTGAGTAGCGCGGATAAGCGCAGCCGCCATCCGGGGGATTTAACCCGGTTCACAGCCGTCTGCAATTGGGTAGCCCGGACAGGCGCACAGCGCCGCCTCCGGGATGGTCTCCTGAAGCCAGATTTACAAGACTTTCGATAAATAATGGCGCTGCATACCCGCGTGCGGAAAATCCGGCAGCGACATCTGCAGCTGATAGCCCAGCTTCTGATAAAACGGCAGCGCCTGAAAGCTGAACGTATCCACCAGCATATGGCTGCAGCCACGCGACCGCGCCTGAGATTCCGCTTCATACATCAGCTCGCTGCCCAGGCCGCTGCCGCGCGAAGCTTCGCTGACCCACAAATACTCAATGCACAGCCAGCTGCCTTTGCGTTTGGCAATCAACCCGCCGCGCATCGCGCCAGCTTCATCGCGTAAATAAACGCCCAGCTCGCCGAACTGAGCCGGGTCGAGAAAGCGCAAATTGTATTCCCGCAGGCCCGCCAGCAGCTCTTCTTGATCGGTAGGATTAATGTTCTCTGTTATTATTAATGCCATTGATTATCTCCATTTTTTATTTTTCACAGACCATTCACCACCCTACTTTCACAAAATATCCTTTTTTTCTCCATTATTTCCTGACTAAATTCCCTGCACTAAATTTTGTGTAAAAAATCTTCCCATCATTCGGTTCAGACGTATAATGGAAAAAATGAGAACGATCATTCTCATCATCTTAAACCATGGAGAAACCCGTGATAAATAGCCTGTAGCAGGCATGACTACTCGGTTCAGAGCCTGTAACCGCCGTCTGATGCCGTATTCGCCGCACAGGAAAATCTCGGAAAAACCGCGCAATCAATAGCGGTATTCACCGAGTTATTTACTGCAAACAGGAATATTTATTTCCCACTTTGTTATTTGTGCTTGCCCGGAGATGCATCATCGCCCGGCCCATCACCCCGCCAGTGAATTTGCGGGGCGGACGTCGTTCATCCTGAGAAAATATAATGAAATACACTATAGCCCCCATCGCAGCAGCATTATTTCTCCTTAGCGGGTGCGATAATGCGCAAACCTCCTCCCCGCAGCAGATGACGCCGGAAGTCGGCGTCGTCACTCTGCAGGGGCAACCTGTCCCGGTGGTAAGCAGCCTGACCGGACGCACCACCGCCTCGCTTAGCGCTGAAGTTCGCCCGCAGGTGGGCGGGATCGTACAAAAACGCCTGTTTACCGAAGGCGATATGGTCAAAGCCGGACAGGCGCTGTACCAAATCGACCCGTCAAGCTATCGAGCGACGTTTAACGAAGCCGCCGCATCGCTGAAACAGGCCCAGGCGCTGGTGACCGCCGACTGTCAAAAAGCCCAGCGCTACGCGGTGCTGGTCAAAGATAACGGCGTCTCCCGTCAGGACGCCGATGACGCAATAGCGACCTGTAATCAGGATAAAGCCAGCGTCGAGTCGAAAAAAGCGGCGCTGGAAAGCGCGCGTATCAACCTGAACTGGACCACCGTGACCGCGCCGATTGCCGGGCGCATCGGGATCTCATCCGTCACGCCGGGGGCGCTGGTATCCGCCGATCAGGACACCGCGCTGGCGACGATACGCGGCCTGGATACGATGTACGTCGATCTCACCCGATCCAGCGTCGATCTGCTGCGTCTGCGTAAGCAAAGCCTGGCGAGCAACAGCGATACGCTCAACGTGACCCTGACCCTTGAAGATGGCAGCACCTACAGCGAAAAAGGTCGCCTGGCGCTGACCGAAGTGGCGGTAGATGAATCGACCGGTTCGGTCACGCTGCGCGCGGTCTTCCCCAATCCGCAGCATGTGCTACTGCCCGGCATGTTCGTTCGCGCCCGCATAGACGAAGGCATTATGAACGATGCGATCCTCGCCCCGCAGCAGGGCATTACCCGCGATGCCAAAGGCGATGCCACCGCGCTGGTGGTTGATGCTAATAACAAGGTTGAACAGCGCAGCGTGGAAACCGGCGAAACCTACGGCGACAAATGGCTGATCGTCAACGGTCTGAAGAGCGGCGACCGGCTGATTGTCGAAGGGACCGGCAAAGTGGCGCCTGGCCAGCAGGTCAAAGCCGCCGAAGTCAAAAATGACGGAGGCAACGCCTGATGTTTTCCCGCTTCTTTGTGCGACGCCCGGTCTTCGCCTGGGTTATCGCCATTCTGATTATGCTCGCCGGGATTCTGGCTATCCGCACCTTGCCTGTCGCCCAGTATCCTGACGTCGCGCCGCCGGCGATAAAAATCTCCGCCACCTACACCGGGGCCTCTGCGGAAACCCTGGAAAACAGCGTCACCCAGGTGATTGAGCAGCAGCTCACCGGACTGGATAACCTGCTCTACTTTACATCCACCAGCAGCTCCGACGGCTCGGTCAGCATTACCGTCACGTTCGAGCAGGGTACCGATCCGGATACCGCCCAGGTTCAGGTGCAGAACAAAGTGCAGCAGGCGGAATCCCGTCTGCCGAGCGAAGTTCAGCAGTCTGGCGTAACGGTGGAGAAATCGCAGAGCAGCTTCCTGCTGATCCTCGCGGTGTATGACAAAAACAATAAAGCCACCAGCTCCGATATCTCCGACTGGCTGGTCAGCAACATGCAGGATCCGATGGCGCGTATAGAAGGCGTCGGCAGTCTGCAGGTGTTCGGCGCCGAATACGCCATGCGCATCTGGATGGACCCGACCAAACTGGCCTCCTATTCGCTGATGCCATCCGATGTGCAATCGGCTATAGAGGCGCAGAACGTACAGGTGTCCGCCGGTAAAATCGGCGCGCTACCCGCCTCCAACGCGCAGCAGCTGACCGCCACGGTACGCGCTCAGTCGCGGCTGCAAACCGTCGCCCAGTTCAAAGAGATTATCGTCAAGAGCAAGAGCGACGGTTCGGTGGTGCGCCTGAGCGACGTTGCCCGCGTTGAAATGGGCAGCGAAGATTACACCGCTTCCGCCAATCTTAACGGCCATCCGGCTGCGGGGATCGCGGTAATGATGGCGCCGGGCGCTAACGCCCTGAATACCGCGACGCTGGTAAAAAACAAGATTGCCGAGTTCCAGCGCCAGATGCCGCAGGGCTACGATATCGCTTACCCGAAAGACAGCACCGAGTTCATCAAAATCTCGGTGGAGGATGTGATTCAGACGCTATTCGAGGCGATAATCCTCGTGGTCTGCGTGATGTATCTGTTCCTGCAAAACTTCCGCGCCACGCTGATCCCGGCGGTGGCGGTTCCGGTCGTACTGCTGGGCACCTTCGGCGTGCTGGCGCTGTTCGGCTACTCGATCAACACCCTGACGCTATTTGCGATGGTACTGGCGATAGGCTTGCTGGTGGATGACGCCATCGTGGTGGTGGAAAACGTCGAGCGTATCATGCGCGACGAGGGGCTGCCCGCCCGCGAAGCCACCGAAAAATCGATGGGTGAAATCTCCGGCGCGCTGATCGCCATTGCCCTGGTGCTCTCGGCGGTATTTCTGCCGATGGCCTTCTTCGGCGGCTCAACCGGGGTGATTTATCGCCAGTTTTCAGTGACCATTATCTCGGCGATGATGCTCTCGGTAGTGGTCGCCTTAACCTTAACCCCGGCGCTGTGCGGCGCGCTGCTGAGCCATTCGAAACCGCATACCAAAGGTTTCTTCGGCGCCTTTAACCGCCTGTGGGGACGCACCGAGCAGGGCTATCAGCATCGTGTTGTCGGCGGCCTGCGTCGCTCGGCGATGATGATGGGCGCTTTTGCCCTGATTTGCGGCGGCATGGCGCTGGCGATGTGGAAATTGCCGGGCAGCTTCCTGCCGACGGAGGATCAGGGCGAAATCATGGTCCAGTACACGCTGCCCGCCGGAGCAACGGCGGTACGCACCGCCGAGGTTCGCCGCCAGGTCACCGACTGGTTCCTGACAAAAGAGAAAGCCAATACCGACGTGATCTTTACCGTTGACGGCTTTAGCTTTAGCGGCAGCGGACAAAACGCCGGGATGGCCTTCGTGTCGCTGAAAAACTGGTCCGAACGTAAAGGCGAAGAAAATACCGCTCAGGCCATCGCCCTGCGCGCCACCAAAGAGCTCGGCAGCATTCGCGACGCCACCCTGTTCGCCATGACCCCGCCGTCGGTAGATGGACTGGGGCAGAGTAACGGTTTCACCTTCGAACTGATGGCCAGCGGCGGCACCGATCGCGACAGTCTGATGAAAATGCGCAGCCAGCTGTTGGCCGCGGCGAATCAAAGTTCCGAGCTGCAGTCGGTACGCGCCAACGATTTGCCGCAAATGCCGCAGCTGCAGGTGGATATCGATAATAACAAAGCCGTGTCGCTCGGGCTGTCGTTAAGCGATGTCACCGATACTCTTTCCAGCGCCTGGGGGGGGACCTACGTTAACGACTTTATCGATCGCGGTCGCGTGAAGAAGGTCTATATCCAGGGCGAAAGCGACGCCCGCGCCGTGCCGTCCGACCTCGGTAAATGGTTCGTACGCGGCAGCGATGACAGCATGACGCCGTTCTCCGCCTTCGCCACCACCCACTGGCAATACGGCCCGGAGAGCCTGGTGCGCTACAACGGCTCCGCCGCCTTTGAAATCCAGGGCGAAAACGCCAGCGGCTTCAGCTCCGGCGCGGCAATGGACAAGATGGAAGCCCTGGCCAATGACCTGCCGGCCGGTACCACCTGGGCATGGAGCGGCATGTCGCTGCAGGAAAAACTCGCCAGCGGCCAGGCGATGAGCCTCTACGCCATCTCGATTCTGGTGGTCTTCCTGTGCCTCGCGGCGCTGTATGAGAGCTGGTCGGTACCGTTCTCGGTGATCATGGTGATCCCGCTTGGGCTGCTCGGCGCGGCGCTGGCGGCATGGATGCGCGGTCTGAACAATGACGTTTACTTCCAGGTGGCGCTGTTAACCACTATCGGCCTGTCGTCGAAGAACGCCATCCTGATCGTCGAATTCGCCGAATCGGCGGTGGAAGAGGGCTATTCCCTGTCGCGTGCCGCCATGCGCGCCGCGCAGACCCGCCTACGACCTATTGTGATGACCTCGCTGGCGTTTATTGCCGGGGTGCTGCCGCTGGCGATCGCCACCGGAGCAGGGGCCAACAGCCGCGTGGCGATCGGTACCGGGATTATCGGCGGAACCCTGACCGCGACGCTGCTGGCGGTGTTCTTCGTGCCGCTGTTCTTTGTGCTGGTGAAACGCTTCTTCACCCGCCATCGTTCTTCTCAGGAGTAAGTTATGTTTCGTTTTACCTTAGTCTTTGTTGCGCTCCTGACGGCGGGCTGCGTCTCTCTCGATCCGAACTATGAGCGCCCGGCCGCGCCTGTGCCAGCGACCCTGCCGGGCAGCCACGGCGAGGCAACCGCGGTGGTCAGCGACTGGCAGCAGGTAGTGAATGACGCCCGCCTCAAAAAAGTGGTGAACATCGCGTTAACCAGCAACCGCGACGTGCAGAAAGCGCTGGCCGACATCGAAGCCGCGCGCGCCCAGTTTGGTGAAACCCGCGCCTCGCTGTTTCCGACCCTCGACGCCGAGCTGAGCCATACCCGCAGTAAAACGGTGGCCAGCGGTCTCACCTCGTCAGCGGAAGCCGACGGCGCGGTTTCCAGCTTCGAGCTGGATCTGTTTGGTAAGAACCAAAGCCTGACGCGCGCGGCGCGGGAAACCTGGCTTGCCAGCGAATTCACCGCTCAGAATACGCGTCTGACGATGATTGCCGATCTGACCACCGCGTGGATAACCCTCGCCGCGGACAACAGCAATCTGGCGCTGGCGCAGGAAACCATGGCCAGCGCGGAGAACTCGCGCAACATCGTCACCCGCCAGATGGAAGTCGGCACCGCCTCAGCTGGCGACCTGAGCGATGCGGAAAGCGTTTATCAGCAGGCGCGCGCCAGCGTCGCCAGCTACCGCACGCTGGTGGCGCAGGATAAAAACGCGCTCAACCTGCTGGCCGGAGAAACCGTGCCGGATAGCCTGCTGCCCGGCACCCTTGAAAGCCTTGGCGATCGTAGTATCACCCTGGTGCCGGCGGGCGTCTCTTCATCGGTACTGCTGCGCCGCCCGGATATCCAGGAAGCGGAGCATAATCTGAAGAGCGCTAACGCCGATATCGGCGCGGCGCGGGCCAACTTCTTCCCGTCCATCTCGTTGACCGCCAGCGCCGGGGTCGGCAGCGACTCGCTCTCGTCGCTGTTCAGCCACGGCATGCAGGTGTGGTCATTCGCGCCGTCCATCAGCCTGCCGCTGTTTACCGGCGGCAGCAACCTGGCGCAGCTGCGCTACGCTGAAGCGGAGAAAAAGGGTCTGATCGCCACCTATGAGAAGACCATTCAGAGCGCCTTTAAGGATGTCGCCGACGCGCTGGCGCGCCGGGAAACGCTCAGCGAACAGCTGGACGCGCAGAATAAATACGTCGCGGCGGAGCAGAAATCGCTGAATATTGCGATGAAGAGCTATCAGGCCGGGGTCGGAGATTATCTGTCGGTGCTGACCGCCCAGCGAACGCTGTGGTCGGCGCAGGCCACGCTGATCTCCCTCCAGCAGACCGATCTGGAAAACCGCATTACCCTCTGGCAGTCGCTGGGAGGCGGCGCCAGCTAACACTTTTGTCGGGCGGCAACGCCCGGTTTGATGACAAGGAGCTCGTTGATATGTCCCGAATTTCTCTCTCCTGGGTCGTGGTTCTCGGTTTGCTTAGCGCCATTGGGCCGCTGTGTACCGACTTCTATCTGCCCGCGCTGCCGGAAATCACCCAGCAGCTCAGCGCCACTGGCACGCAGACCCAGCTGTCGCTCACGGCGGCGCTGATTGGTCTCGGCCTTGGGCAGCTGTTTTTCGGCCCGCTGAGCGATCGCATTGGCCGTAAAAAGCCGCTGGCGCTCTCCCTGCTGCTGTTTATCTTCTCCTCGGCGATGTGCGCGATAACCTACGATATCCATATGCTGATCGCCTGGCGCTTTCTGCAGGGCTTCGCCGGCGCGGGCGGCTCGGTGCTGTCGCGCTCCATCGCCCGCGACAAGTATCAGGGCACTCTGCTGACCCAGTTTTTCGCCCTGCTGATGACCGTTAACGGCATTGCGCCGGTGCTTTCACCGGTACTCGGCGGCTGGATCATCACCGCCTTCGACTGGCGTATTCTGTTCTGGGCGATGGCGGCGATCGGCATTATTTTGCTGCTGCTCAGCCTGACGGTGCTGCACGAAACGCTGCCGGTTAAAAGCGCCGCCTCGGTTACGCAGCAGCAGGATGAGGCGCCGGTACTGAAAAACCGCCGCTTTATGCGCTACTGCCTGATTCAGGCCTTTATGATGGCCGGGCTATTTTCGTATATCGGCTCATCTTCGTTCGTTATCCAGAGCGAATATGCCATGAGCGCGATGCAGTTCAGCCTGCTGTTCGGCCTAAACGGCATCGGGCTGATTATCGCGGCGCTGATCTTTTCCCGCCTGGCACGCCGCTTCAGCGCCGAAGCCCTGCTGCGCGGCGGCCAGCTGCTGGCAGTGACGTTTGCCGCCATCACCCTGCTCTTCGCCTGGCTACCGCTGCCGACGCTGGCGCTGGTCGGCCTGTTTTTTACCGTTTCTATGATGAGCGGTATCAGCACCGTCGCCGGTGCGGAAGCGATGAATGCCATTAATGCCCGTCAATCCGGCACCGCGTCAGCCCTGATGGGCACGCTGATGTTTGTGTTCGGCGGTATTGCCGCGCCGCTGGCCGGACTCGGCGGCGAAACGATGCTCAAAATGAGTTTCGCGATGAGCCTTTGCTATCTGGCCGCGCTGCTGATTGGCCTGAAAAAGCCGCGGCCCACGGTATAATCTTCTCCGGCGGTAATAAAAAATTCCAATTTTATTACCGCCATCTTTCCCGCCAGTGCTGAAATCACCTATTATTTCTTCAACACCAATCGTGATAACCTTCACAGGAAAGGAATAATTAATTCCTTATACTGCCCGCCACTGTGAATAAAGAGGTTCCTATGAGTATCGACCTGAGCAAACTGCTGACCGAGCGCCGCAACGCCAATAGCGTCAACATTGATACCCTTTCCACCGAAGAGATGCTGACGGTGATTAACCAGGAAGATCGGAAGGTGGCCCACGCCATTACCCCCTATCTGCCGCAAATTGCCCAGGTCGTGGATAACGTCGCGGCGGCGCTGCAGGCGGGAGGGCGCCTGATTTACATTGGCGCGGGTACTTCCGGTCGCCTGGGGATCCTTGATGCCAGCGAGTGCCCGCCGACCTTCGGTACCCGACCGGAGCAGGTGGTGGGCATTATCGCGGGGGGTCATAAAGCGATCCTGAGCGCCGTGGAAAACGTCGAAGACAACAAAGCCCAAGGGGCGATGGATTTGCAGAACCTGAACTTTAGCAGCCGCGACATACTGGTCGGCCTGGCCGCCAGCGGACGCACGCCGTACGTCATCGGCGCGATGGAGTATGCCCATAGCCAGAGCGCTTTTGTCGCCATCGTCAGCTGTAACCCGCACGGCGAAATGGCCCAACTGGCGGACGTCGCCATTACGCCGGTCGTGGGTCCGGAAGTGGTGACCGGCTCAACGCGCCTGAAGGCGGGCACCGCGCAGAAGCTGGTGCTGAATATGATTTCCACCGGGGCGATGATTCGCATCGGCAAGGTTTACAGCAATCTGATGGTGGACGTTGAAGCGACCAACGCCAAGCTTATCGAGCGCCAGGTGTCCATCGTCATGGAAGCGACCGAATGCGATCGCGCTACCGCCCAGAGCGCGCTGGAAGCCTGCGATCGCCACTGCAAAACGGCGATTGTGATGGTGCTGGCTGATTTAAGCGCCGCGGAGGCTCAGGCGCTGCTGGCAAAAAATAACGGCTATATCCGCAAGGCGCTGAGCCACTCCTGACCGCTGACTCACGGGGAATCTGCAATGGCGAAAATAAATAAAGAGATGATAGCGCGGATCCTGCAGCACGTGGGCGGAGCCGGGAATGTCGCGCAGGCGGGCAACTGTATGACCCGGCTGCGCCTGACCCTACGCGATGAATCACGGGCCGACAGCGCCGCCATCCGTCAGATTGACGGCGTGATGGGAGTTATCGTTAGCGATGAACAGTTCCAGGTCGTCCTTGGGCCCGGCAAGGCGCAAAGCGCGGCGGAAATGATGAACGCGTTACTGGAAGACGCGCCGGCGGAGGCGCCATCGCTGGCCGACGTCGCCGCCGAAAAGAAACAGGCGCTGAAGAGCAAGCAAACCAGCGGCATTCAAAAATTCCTCGCGAAATTCGCTACTATTTTCACCCCACTCATTCCCGGTTTTATCGCCGTCGGCCTGCTGCTGGGGTTCGCCACTTTGGCGGAGCAGATATTCGTCCTTGAAAACGCGCATCCGAATGCGACGCTGCTGGCGCTGATCGGCTACATGAAGGTGTTCAGCAAGGGAATGTTTACCTTCCTGAGCATCCTGATCGGCTATAACGCCCAGAAAGCTTTCGGCGGCTCCGGAGTCAACGGAGCGATCATCGCTGCGCTGTTTGTCCTCGGCTATAACCCGGAAGCCACCAGCGGCTTCTATTCCGGAATTTCGACCTTCTTCGGCCACGGTATTGACCCGCGCGGCAATATTATCGGCGTACTGATCGCCTCGATTATCGGCGCGTGGGTGGAGAAGCAGGTGCGACGCTTCATGCCTGCCAACCTCGATATGATCCTCACCTCGGCGGTGACGCTGCTGATCATGGGCGCGATAACGTTTACCGTTATTATGCCGATCGGCGGCTGGCTGTTTACCGGGATGTCATGGCTGTTTTTGCACCTTAACGGTAACCCGTTCGGATCTGCGGTTTTGGCCGGCCTGTTCCTGCTGGCGGTGATATTCGGCGTCCATCAGGGCTTCGTGCCGGTCTATTTCGCGCTGGTGGATGCGCAGGGGTTTAACTCGCTGTTTCCGATACTGGCCATGGCCGGGGCCGGACAGGTTGGCGCGGCGCTGGCGCTTTTCTGGCGGGCGAAGCACGGTTCTCTGCTGCGCACGCAGATTAAAGGGGCAATTATCCCCGGCTTCCTCGGTATCGGCGAACCGCTGATTTACGGCGTCACGCTGCCGCGTATGAAGCCGTTTATCACCGCCTGTCTCGGCGGCGCTTGCGGCGGTTTCTTTCTCGGGCTCATCGCCTGGATGGGGCTGCCGGTTGGCCTGAATACGGTATTTGGCCCGTCCGGGCTGGTGGCGCTGCCGCTGATGACCTCCGGCAGCGGGATCTACGCCGGTATGGCGGTGTATGCCGCCGGGCTGGCGGTCTCTTATCTCTGCGGATTTGCCCTCACCTGGCTGTTCGGCAGTAAAAACGTTGATTTAAGCTAAGACGTGCGCCCGGCGCATAAAAATTGAATGTTTTTTAACCCGCCGAATGGCGGGTTTATTTATTTCTGTGTAATCTACACGTGTAGATTACACAGGAGATTCCCTATGCCAGCCGCAAAACGCAATAAGCAGAACGTCAGCGTGACACTGGACCCTGGCCTGGTCAAACAGGCTCGTGAGGTCGGCATCAATCTGTCTCTAACGTTGACTAACGCTCTAAAAAGCGAAATCCACAGCCTCGAAATAGCCCGCTGGCAAAAAGAAAATGCCCTGGCAATCGACTACCTCAATAATTTAACTGAGGAAAATGGACTTCTCTCTGATGAATACAGGACGTTCTAAATATGCAGTATTACGTTTATAAGAATACAGGTCGAATTGCTGCGTATCCTTACCTCCTTGATGTACAGAGTGACATTATCGGCGAGCGCAATACTCGGGTTGTGATTCCACTGTTTCCACTGAAAAACTATAAAGGTCCACGCGCCGATCGTTTAACACCGCTTGTCACCGTAGAAGGGGAAGAATACGTCGTGATGACTCACGAACTCGCCAGCATCCCACATCGTGTTCTGGGTGAAGAGGTTTGTAATCTGAATCACCAGCGCGAAGTCGTTAAAGCTTCAATGGATTTTCTTTTCGACGGGATCTAACTCGCTACCAGCTTACGCGTCAGATCGCCAAACCCAACGGTCTTCCGCCGCAAGGGGCACGCAAATACTCCCACTACCATTTCCTGCCCCGCTACCGGGACGCGCTCATGCTATGATGCCCCCTTTGCGATATTTCACCTGAGGGAAAGATGGGCTCCAGCAAAAAAGGGATGCTTAACGTACTGATCGCCGCCGTGCTGTGGGGCAGTTCCGGCGTCTGCGCGCAATATATTATGCAGCAAAGTCAGATGTCATCGCCGTTTCTGACCATGACGCGCCTGCTGTTCGCCGGTCTGATTCTTCTGATGCTCTCGTTCGTTCACGGCGATAAAATTTTCCGCGTCCTGCAAAATCGCCAGGACGCTATCAGTTTGCTGATTTTTTCGCTGTTCGGGGCGCTCACCGTGCAGTACACCTTTCTGATGACCATCGAGAAATCAAACGCCGCCACCGCGACGGTGCTGCAGTTCCTGTCACCGACAATTATCGTTGCGTGGTTTGCCATCGCCCGCAAAACGCGCCCCAGTCCGCTGGTGCTGGCGGCCATCGGTACCTCGCTGGCGGGCACATTTCTGCTGGTGACCCACGGCAATCCGACAACGCTGTCGATTTCTCCCGCAGCGCTGTTCTGGGGGATTGCTTCGGCATTTGCCGCCGCGTTCTACACGACATATCCATCGACGCTGATTGCCCGCTACGGCACCCTGCCGATTGTCGGCTGGAGCATGCTGCTCGGCGGCGCCATGCTGCTGCCATTCTACGCCGGACAGGGCAACCATTTTGTGGTGACCGGCGGCCTGCTGCTGGCCTTTTTCTACCTGGTGGTTATTGGCACCTCGCTGACATTCAGCCTCTACCTGAACGGCGCGCAGAAGATTGGCGGCGCGAAGGCGGGGATCCTCAGCTGCGCGGAGCCGCTGAGTAGCGCCCTGCTCTCGCTGCTGCTGCTCGGCATTACCTTTAGCCTGCCGGACTGGCTGGGCACGCTGCTGATTCTCTCGTCGGTGGTGCTGATCGCCATGGATTCGCGGCGGCGGGTGAAAACAGGCTGACAATTATCTGGCCGGAGATGCTGCGACCTGAGTTTGCAGCATCTTCAGATCGTCATCCGACAGCTCACAAACCACCTGCACCAGCTCGCGCTCAAATCCCTGTTCCAGACATGAACGAGCAATACGCAACGCTTCTTCTTGTCTACCCTCTTGTTTACCTTCTAACTTGCCCTCTAACTTGCCCTCCAACTTGCCTTCTTGTCTCCCTTCCTGCCGTAGCCTTTCCGCAATCGTCATGAGTACCTCCTTATGTTGAGGAACGCGCCGCTCGACCTCGTGAAGAAATTCACCAAAATGAGGCGCATCACCACACTGCAGCATGTAATTAAACAGCGCTTTCAACTGGCTGTCATTAGCGCAACCTTTAACCAACAGCTCTGCTAATCGCTCCACCAGGCCAAGTAAATCGCGCTGGCGAATATGCTTTTGAATCAGCTCCAGCAACGCTACACGCCGGTGCTGCATAATGTCGTCATCCGGCACCACCGTAATATCCACCAGTGGGAAAGCGGCGGCATAAAGTCGTCGCGCTGTCTGCGTATCGGTAAACTCATCCAGCCAGCAAAGCGAGAAGGGATAAGGGCTTTTCGCGCCGTGATAAAACAGCATCGGCACCACCAGCGGCAGCGTTTTATGCCCGGCATCCAGATGACGCTGCATCGCCGCCAGCGCGTAGCGCATCAGCCTGAATGCCATATGCGCATCCGGCGTGCTCTGGTGTTCAATCACCACGTAGATATAGCCATCACCGCCGCTGGTTTTTAGCGACCACAGCACGTCGGAGTAGCTGGCGCGTAAATTCGCTTCAATAAAGCTGCCTGACTCCAGCCTGAGCGTTTGCAGATCGCATAGCTGGCGCAGCGACGCGGGAAGATGAATGTCGATAAAATCCCTGGCGCACTCGGGATGCGATAAAAACTGCTTAAAAACCGCGTCGTGCGGCGTCGAGGAGGTTCCTTTTTTCATCATTCTCCGCCATCCCTGAAACGCAATGGCAGAAATATATCCATCAAAAGAAAGGGGGGCATCTGCGCATCTGCGGCTTTGCTTGCCGGTACGGAAGATAAATTTCAGCGGCTGAAACGGATGCATTTTTGCGGAAACCGGCACGCAAAATGGTTATTTCGGGAATGTGTCTATAGTTAGAAAAACCCTTTAATAAAAATAAGGATATCCATGATGAAGAGAATGAGTATTGCGCTTTCGCTGGCAGCCAGCCTGATGCTACCCCATCTGGCCACAGCCGCGCCGCTCTCCGGACTGAAGTTTGAACAGCAGAAGCAGCAGATCGTGAAGGATGTGAGGAAAAACTGCCCTGCCAGCAGCGCGCTGGATGATACGCAGTTTGCTAACCGCGTGCTGGAATCAGCGGAAAATAAGACCGCCGTACAAAGCGCGACGCGGGCGCTGGATAAAAACAACAGCGCCGCTTATCAGAAGGCCATTAGCGGCATTCAGTGCCCAACGCCCTGATTCCGGCGGCGGGTTGGACGCCATCAGCGGTTCGGGATGATCAAATCCCCGCGCAGCGGGCTACTGCCGAGCATTTGCGTCTTCTCGGTCAGCCAGTTGACTATCCGGCTGGCCATCGCGTCCATTGAATATTCAATCGCCGGGATAGTCGGAATACCGGGCAGCTGTAACGAGCCCGCCAGGCTGAATACCATGACTTTTTCCGGCACCGCGCGGTTAAATGCCTGGAGCTGCGGCACCACCAACTGCGCCTGCTGCTCGTTGGCAACCAATAACGCATTGAAGTTCAAGGTTGTTGCGTTATTCACCAGCTCCTGCACCGCTACGGATGGCGAATGACTGTCGAGAAAAACCAGGTTGCGATTAAACGGCAGAAAATTCTTTTCCAGCGCGTGCTTATAGCCCAGCAGGACCTGGTCTGCAAAGCCGCTGCCCTGCGGGTGGATAAGCGCAATCTGCCTGCGCCCCTGGCTTATCAGATAGTTACAGGCCGTTTCCGCCGCGAATGCGTGGTCAAAATGAATACTGTTCGCCCCTTCGCTTTCCAGACAGTCGATCAGCACCACGTCAGGACGGTCGATATTGAGCGGAAACCGGGCGCCGATAATCAGCACGTTGTCGCATAAACCGCAGGTTAACTCTTCCAGAGAGTGCAGCACCCTACCGCGGCTGTTGGCAAAACGCAGCAGCAGATGCTTCTGGTGCTGGCTGAGCTGCTTTTCCAGCGCATAGAGATAGCTGGTGGTTTGATTGATGTTGTCCTGGGCGCAGATCACGCCGATGCAGCCGGTGGTCTGACTCAGTAAAGATTGCGCTATCATGTTCGGCCGGTAGTTGAGTTCTTCCGCCGCCTGTAATACCGCCTGCCGGCTGGCTTCCTTTACGCCGCGCGAACCGCTCAACACCCGAGAGACTGTGGCTTTAGATACCCCAGCTAATCGTGATACATCGTTGATAGTAGACATTATTTTCCCCTGACAGGGCTAATCCGATCCCCGTAAATCCATAAACCTGAATCGCTTCAATAATAACCAGCGGCAGTATATCCGTTTCCTTTTTTATTTGGAAACCGATTTTCCGTTTCGCGGAAAAACGTAGCAAAAATCACGAAAATCTGTGAGCCAAATCTAATTAACACACCCTTTGACTGATGGATCTTGACGGTTATCACAGTTATGTTTTTTATAAATGGAAACCGGTTTCCGTCTGATATCAAATCATCCACGCAATAACTTTTTACATTTTGAGGATGATCGTCGATGTACAAGATTATGCTGTGCTGCTCTGCCGGGATGTCCACCAGTCTGTTGGTCAGAAAGATGGTCGATGCCGCGAAGGAACGCGCCCTGCCGGTGCAGATTGATGCCTATGGAGTTTCCGAATTTGATATGCAGTTTCCGCAGTACCAGGTGGTGCTTCTTGGGCCCCAGGTGAAGTACATGTTGAAAACCTTATCTGAGAAAGCCGCGCCCCTGAATATTCCGGTCCAGCCAATTAACACCATGGATTACGGGATGCAGCGGGGAGACAACGTTCTGGATTATGCCCTGTCGCTGATCGAAGCGCATTAAGAGGTGTACAAATGAGTTCTCTGTATCAGTCCATGATTGCCGTGATCGAGCAATCAATTACCCCGCTGGCAGGACGCCTTGGACAGCAGAAATACGTTATCGCGATTCGCGATGGTTTCACTGCCGCATTGCCGTTTATGATCATCGGCTCATTCATGCTGGTATTTATCTTTCCGCCTTTTTCGCCGGATACCACTAACGGTTTCGCCCGCGGCTGGCTGGACTTCTCCCAGCAGTATCGCGAACAGCTGATGCTGCCGTTTAACCTCAGCATGGGCGTGATGACGTTCTTTATTTCGGTGGGAATCGGCGCCAGCCTGGGACGCCAGTTCCAGCTCGATCCGGTGATGTCCGGTCTGCTGGCGTTTATGGCTTTCTTACTGGTTGCCGCGCCGTATGCCGACGGCAAAATCTCCACCCAGTATCTCTCTGGTCAGGGTATTTTCACCGCTTTGATCACCGCTATCTACTCTACCCGCGTTTACGCCTGGCTGAAGCAGAACAACATTACGATTCGTCTGCCGAAAGAGGTGCCGACCGGCGTCGCGCGCTCGTTCGAAATCCTTATCCCGGTGCTGGTGGTGATCGCGACACTGCATCCGCTGAATCTGTTTATCGAAGCGCAGACCGGTATGATTCTGCCGCAGGCGATTATGCACCTGCTGGAGCCGCTGGTTTCCGCCTCTGACTCTCTGCCGGCGATAATGCTGTCGGTGCTGATGTGTCAGATTTTCTGGTTCGCCGGGATCCACGGCTCGCTGATCGTGACCGGCATTATGAACCCCTTCTGGATGGCCAACCTGTCGGCGAACCAGGCAGCGCTGGCGGCCGGCGCGGCTCTGCCCCATGTCTATCTGCAGGGTTTCTGGGACCACTATCTGCTGATTGGCGGCGTCGGCTCCACGCTTCCGCTGGCCTTCCTGCTGCTGCGTAGCCGCGTAGCTCACCTGCGCACCATTGGCAAAATGGGTATCGTTCCGAGCTTCTTTAATATCAATGAACCGATTCTGTTCGGTGCGCCGATAATCATGAACCCGATGATGTTTATCCCGTTCGTCTTTGTCCCGATGATTAACGCCGTTCTGGCTTACGGTGCGACGCGCCTCGGCTGGCTCAGCCAGGTCGTTTCGCTGACCCCGTGGACGACCCCGGCCCCTATCGGTGCATCCTGGGCTGCAAACTGGACGCTAAGCCCGGTGGTGATGTGCTTAATTTGCATGGTGATGTCAGCGGTAATTTATCTGCCATTCCTCCGCGCCTATGAACGCTCATTAATGAAAACTGAAGTCGAAAAAGCCAAAGCTGCGGTGCCGGTTGCCGAAACGGTCAGCCAATAATTAACTCATATATTTAATAGCATATTTATCATGACGGCATAAATAATGCGGAAAAGGGACTTTCACTGCATTATTTAAATAATAAGGTTAATGACCTCAGGAACTATTATGATTGAACTAGAAGATGCGGTAATGGAAATTATCGTTAATGCGGGACAGTCACGCTCATTATGTTTTGAAGCGCTGCATTGTGCCCGTAGCGGTAATATAGATGAAGCGCGCTTGCTGCTGAATGAAGCCGATGGCTACGCCCGCCGGGCGCACCAGATGCAAACCCAGCTTATCGCGCAGGATGCGGGCCAAGCGCGCCAGCCGATGACCCTCATTATGGTGCATGCTCAGGACCATCTGATGAATTCGCTGCTCGCGCGTGAATTTTCAGAAGAGCTTATTCATTTATACCAGCGTTAATTTATATCAATATTTAGCAACTGTACCCGGAATAAATAAACCAGCTTATCCTGGCGGGATAGCTATTATCTAAATATATAAATTACTAAAAGCGAGATAATGATGAAAACTGTAAAAATACTGCCATTAACCATGGCGGTCGTCGCCGCGCTGTGCCCAGTTTCCGTATTTGCACAAGAATTTACTCAGGAACAGATCGACGCCATTGTCGCCAAAGCCGTCGATAAAGCCCTGGCCGAACGCCAGGCGAAAATCGATGCCGCCGCCGATAAAAAAGTGGACGTCATTACCAACCCACAGACCACCGCAGCCACGCCGGATATGGCGATCCCCTTCGGCCTGAAGTTCAGCGGCTACGCCCGCTACGGCGCGCAGTTCCAGACCGGCGATCAGAAGTTTGTCGGCGTGGATGGTTCCTATAACGGCGCCTCCGCGATCGGTCGTTTAGGCAACGAAGGCAACGGCGGCGAATTTCAGATAACCAAAGCCTTTAAGAGCAGTCAAGGCGCGATCTGGGATATCAACGTCATGTTTGACCACTGGAGCGACGAAGTTAACCTGAAAAAAGCCTACGTCGGCGTTACCAACGTGCTGGAGTCTAACCCCAACGCCTATATCTGGGCCGGCCGCGACTTCCATCAGCGCCCGCAACAGGGGATTAACGACTACTTCTGGATGAACCACGACGGCCAGGGCGCCGGGGTGAAAAACTTTGATATCGGCGGCGTACAGTTTGACGTGGCGGCGGTGTCGCAGGTGGAATCCTGTAGCCCGGAAGTGATGGCCGACGAAGCGAACCCGTCGCGCATCACCTGTACAGGCGGCTCCGGAACCGGCGATGATGGCCACTATGCGCTGACCACTAAAACCCATAATCTTAAAGCCGGGCCGATCGACGTTGAGGTTTACGCCAACTACGGTTTCGATTCGAAAGCGGTAGACAGCGACGAGCGTCTCGAAGCCTGGCAGGGCGGGCTGGTGCTGAGCCACACCAACGACAGCGGCGTCAATAAAGTGATTCTGCGCTACTCCGACAACTCGGATAACAGCGTCTATAACAAGACCGACGATCTCACCGCTATCTATGTCAGCTTTGAAGGGCTGCATAAATTCACCCAGCAGGCGCAGATCGAATATCTGCTGGCCTTCCACGACTATGACAACGGTAAAGACAATACCGACAATCGTAAAAACTACGGCGCCATTGTCCGTCCGATGTATTTCTGGAACGATGTCCACTCCACCTGGCTGGAAGCGGGCTATCAGCGCGTCGATTACGACCAGGGCGGCGATAACCACGGCTGGAAGCTGACGCTGTCGCAGAATATCGCCATCGGTATGGGGCCGGAGTTCCGCCCGATGCTGCGCTTCTACGTGACCGGCGGTCAGGTAGATAACAAGCGCACCGCAAAGGTCAACGGCACCAAAGACGAACAGCTGGATTCGCTGAACGTTGGCGGCATGTTTGAAGCGTGGTTCTAAGCTTGTGAAGCCGTCCCGGATGGCGGCTGTCGCCTTATCCGGGCTAGCGTACCGCAGACAACGGTGAACCTGTAGCCCGGCTAAGCGCAGCGCGAGCCGGGAAGAAGCCGCATCGATATATTTATCCCGGCGTATTCACCGGGTGGCGGCGTAACGCCTTACCCGGGCTTCCCTACCGAGCAACGGTGAATCCGTCGCCCGATGTGATGATTACCTCTGGCTCATCCGGCGGGCAATGCGCTCAAGCTTAATCATCAGCAGCAGCGTGATGCCCACCAGCACGATGGTCAGCGCCGAACCATCGGCAATATTGCCGCGATCGGTGAGGCTGAAAATCGTCACCGGCAGCGTCGTCCAGCCCGGCGGATAGATCATCACCGTCGCGCCCAGCTCCCCCATCGACAGCGACAGGCTCAGCGCCAGCGCGGAGATCATCCACGGAGCCATGAGCGGCAGCGTGACATGGCGCAGGCGATACCACGGCGATGCCCCGAGGCTGGAGGCGACGCTTTCAATATCGGCGGAAATCCGCGTCAGACCGGTGGAGACGTTGCTGAAGGTAAACGCAGAAATCAGCACGAAGTGCGCCGCCAGCACGATCCAGAAAGTACCGTTCATTTGTAGCGGCCCCTGGCTGAAAGCCACCAGAATGCCTAAACCCACCGATACCGAAGGAATGGCGCTCGGTAAATAGAACGCCAGCCCAAGATATTTTTGCAGCTTCGCGCCGTGCTGGCGCAGAGCCAGCGCAGCCCACGTGCCGCACAGCAGAGCGAGCAGGCTGGCGCAAAATCCAACCATCAGGCTGGAAAAGAGCGCATCCCACGCAGCCCCGCGAAAGGCGTTCACAAAGTGCCCAAGGGTAAAACCGGACGGCAGCAGGCCGTTCCACTGCTGGCTCAGGCTGGACATCAAAATCACCGCCAGCGGCAGGAAGAAGAATCCGGCAAACAGCGTTGCCGCCAGCGCGCCCGCCGCCGCGCGGCCTTTACGCGACCAAATCAACATCGTTAGCTCCTCACGCCGGTACGCGCGGCGGCCAGGCGATAGATTATAAACAGTCCCAGCGACAGCAGAATATTTATCAGGGCAATCATGCAGGCCTGGCTGTAATCCGATTCGAGAATAGCCTTGCTGTACACCATCATCGGCAGCGTATTCACACCTTTGGCGCCGATAAACAGTACGATGCCGAACTCGTTAGTCGTCAGCAGCAGGCACAGGCTACCGCCCGCCATCAGCGCCGGCAGCGCCGCCGGGAAAATCACCTGGCCGATAACCCGCAGCGGATGCGCGCCGAGAATACTCGCCGCCTCTAGCTGGCTTTTATCAATCTGCCGCAACCCGGCCATCAGCGGACGCATCACCAGAGGCGTGAAAACGGTGATTTCCGCCAGAATCACGCCCTGAATGGAATAAAGAAAATCGATCGGCGGCAGTTCGAAAGACAATAGCGACATTAGCGCACCATTCAGCAAACCCGCGGAGCCGTAGATAAAAGTAAACGCCAGGGTAATGAGAAAGGTCGGCAGGGCAATAAAGGTATCAATCACCCGGCTGATCAACTGGCTGCCGGGAAAGGGAATAAACACCAGAATCAGCGCCAGGATGCTGCCGAGCAGCAGGCAGCCCAGGGTGGCGAAGACCGCGATTTGCATCGTATTGAGCAACGCGTTGATAAAGCGCCGGGATCCCACGACCTGCCAGAAGGTTTCAAGGCTCAGGTGACCGCTGGCATCACGTAGCGCCTGTTCGCCGATCAGCAGCAGCGGGTAGAAAAACAGGGTCGCCAGCACCAGCAGCGGCGGCAGAAGCCACAGTAAGGGCCGCAGCTGAACAGAGCGACGCGGGAGCGTTAGGATCTGCGACATTATGACACCTCAATCAGGACCGCATCGTTGGGTTCAAAATAGAGCGCCAGCCTGTCGCCGGCCCGCGGCAGCGGATCCACGTGGGTCATCACAATGCGCACCGCCTCCCCGGCCACGTCGCATAGCAGGTGGGTCAAATCGCCCTGCCAGTGCACCGACTGCAGGGTAGCGTTAAGCCGGTTGCTGGTGGCCGTTCGCGGCACGAGGCTCATATGCTGCGGACGAATACACAGCAGCTTATTATTGCCGTGCTGACCGCCGCGGCTGAAAGCGGTAATCAATCCACCGCCGCAGCTGATGCTGACCAGGCCAGGCCCTGCGGTATCTTTCAGCGCCGTCGCCTGCAGGATATTGGCACGTCCGAGAAACTCGGCGGTGAAACGATTAGGCGGATAGTGGTAAAGCTGATGGGTTTCGCCATGGGCAATGAGCGAGCCGTCTTTCATGATGCCAATCTTGTCCGCCAGGGTCAGGGCTTCGGTCTGATCGTGGGTAACGTAGAGAATTGTGAGTTCCGGCAGTTCGCGGTGCAGGCGGGCAATTTCCTCCACCATGTTGTGACGGATTTGCGCATCCAGCGCCGAGAGCGGCTCATCAAGCAGCAAGACCCGCGGACGTACGGCGATGGCGCGGGCAATCGCGACGCGCTGCTGCTGGCCGCCGGATAGCTGGTGCGGATAGCGGCTGGCGTAATCCGCCATGCCGACGATTTTCAGGGCGTCTTTGACGCGTGCAGCTATCTCCGTTTTCGGCTGCTTCTGCGCCCGCAGGCCGAAGGCGACGTTATCTTCTACCTTCATATGCGGAAACAGGGCGTAGTTTTGCACCACCATGCCAAGGCCGCGTTGATACGGCGGCAGGTGGGTGACATCCGTGTCGCCCAGCAAAATCCGCCCGCCCGCCGGCTGTACAAATCCGGCTATCGCCCGCAGCACCGTGGTTTTTCCGGATCCGGATGGACCGATCAGCGCCAGCACTTCACCCGGTTCAATAGTTAAGGTCAGCGGCTTCAGCACCACGTTGCCGTGATAAGAAACGCGCAGCGAGTCGAGAGTGATCCCGGACGTTCCCGTCGATGACGGGGGATGAGCGACGGTCGTTTTCATTAACATCACGCTTACTCGCTGTCGGTGACTTGATGCCAGCGGGCAATATCCGCCGACAGTGAAGCCGCAACCTCGTCCCAGTTGGGTTCCCAGCTTTTCACGCCGTTAAGCGCCGCTTTCGCCGCTTTAAAGTTAGCGTCTTCCGGCGTCACGTCGCTGCGCGCCGGCAGCCCCCAGGAGAGCGCGCTAACGCTGGCCTGAGCGGGCTTATCGAGCAGGAAGTTAATCAGCTTTTTACCGTTTTCACCGTTCGGGCCGTTTTGCACCAGACCGATGGTATAGGGCAGCGCCAGCGCGCTGCGTTCGCCTTTAGCATCTGCGGGCCAGAAGATTTGCACATGCGGATTACGCGCCATCTGCGACAGGTTCATTTGCAGATCGCCGTTAGCGACGTACAGCTCACCTTTATTGACCAGCGCGGTCAGCTTACCGGTAGAAGCCGATGGTCCGACATTGTTGGTCTGGAGTTTACCCAGATAATCGAACCCCGCATCTTTGCTGCCCAGGCTGTGGAACGCCTGCAGCATGACCGCCGTACCGTCGCCCGCCTGTCCCGGCGTCGAGTACTGCAGCTTGTTCCTGAAACGGCTATCGAGCAGATCCTGCCAGCTGGCCGGCGCGGTTTTCAGCAGCCTGCTGTTATAGATAAAGGTCAGATAGTTGTTCACCAGCGGCGAGTAGCGGTCGTGGACGCCGGGGATCTGGTCGCTGCCCTGCGGCTTAAATTCGGCCAGTAATTGTTCTTTGGCGGCGCGCTGGATAAACGGCGGCACCGTCACCAGCACGTCCGCCTGCGGATTGGTGCGCTCTTTTGCCAGCCGTTCGACAATCGCTCCGGAGCCGCCTTCAACGTACTGCACTTTGATGCCCGTTGCCTTCGTAAAAGCGGCAAACTGGTTCTGATACCAGCTGTTGTCGCCGTCGTGCAGGCCGTCGGCGGAATAAACGGTGACAACCTCAGCGGACCACACCGGGGCGCTGGCGAGTACGGTAACGGTTAACAGAGCAAGTCGGGAGAGTTTCATCGTATCAGCCTCTTCGGATGGTGATCTTTATGGTCTATACCAGATTGACGTTCACGCTACCGGGGCTTTATGACAAAACGATGAATGAAGTGTGGCGAAAGGGTTAAACCGAGGGAGATATACCGCTCCCGGAGGCGGCGCTTGACGCGCCTGTCCGGGCTACCCGTCCGCAGACGGCGGTGAATCCGTAGCCCGGTCAGCGCAGCGCCACCGGGACGCCGGCTCTGAGGCGTTCAATACCGAGACCTATCCCGGAGGCGGCGCTTGACGCGCCTGTCCGGGCCACCCGTCCGCAGACGGCGGTGAACCCGTAGCCCGGGTAAGGCGCCAGCCGCAACCCGGGGAAAATGCTCGGACAGGACTCATAAAATCAATGGGTATCGACTTCGATGCGCAGGCTGTCGTGACGCCAGTACTCGATATCGTAATCGAGAATTCGCCCATGTTGATCGTAGTTGAGCCGGCGCAGCAGCAGCGCCGGACGCCCTTCCATCACCCCCAGGGCGTCGGCGGCCTGGGGCGGCATCGAGGTGGGCCAGAACGACAGATGCATACTGGTATATATCAGGTCATAGCGGGTCTGATAAATCTCGGTCAGGCTGCCGTTTAAATCATGGCGCAGCAGCTCGGGAACCCTGGCGGGCAGACAGTGGTTTTCACAGTAGCAAATCGCCCGCCCGTCGGCATAACGCAGACGGGTGAGCAGGTAAACCTGATCGAATGGCTGCAGCGCCAGCGGCGCCATAACGTCCAGCGGAACGGCGGTTAAACGCCCGTCCAGCAGCACCGTTTTCGGCTCCCGCCCCTGTTCCAGGCACAGCTTATGGAAGTTGGTATTTTGCGTCGGATCCAGCCAAAGCCGCTCCGGCGTGACAAACCAGCCGCGGCGGTCGGCGCGATAAATCACGCCGCTGGCCTCAAGCTGCGCCAGGCTCTCGCGCACCGTAATACGCGTGGTATTGAACAGCGCGCACAGCTCGCGCTCGGAAGGCAGTTTATCGCCGCTCTTCAACGCGCCGTTTTGAATACGCGCCTGTAGCTGCGCCTTGATCAGCAGATACTGTGGCGTCTCGCCAGAGGGTGATTTCATGTTCGCTCGCTGCCAAATTTGATGCGCTCATTATACATAACCAGATGAATTTTTTGTTGCAGCGCCACTTTCCCTTTGACCTTTTCCGCAGACGATCGCCATTATAAAAAGTATCTGGTATAGACCAAATGGTGAAATAGATGACTCCACGCAATTATCTGCTGCTGACCCCCGGCCCGCTGACCACTTCCCGTACGGTAAAAGAGGCGATGCTGTTCGACAGCTGTACCTGGGACGATGACTACAATCTCGGCGTGGTTCAGGCCATCCGCCAACGGCTGGTGGAACTGGCGACGCCCGCCGACGGCTACACTTCAGTACTGCTGCAAGGCAGCGGTAGCTACGCGGTTGAGGCAGTGCTCGGCAGCGCGATCGGCGTGCAGGACAAGATTTTGATTATCAGCAATGGCGCCTACGGCGCGCGCATGATCGAGATGGCGAAACTGTTGAACATTGCGCACCACCCTTACGACTGCGGTGAAGTCGCGCGACCGGACGCTGCAGCGATCGAACGGATCCTGCAAACCGACCCGGCGATCACCCATATCGCTATGGTCCATTGCGAAACGACAACCGGTATGCTCAACCCGATCGAAGCGGTGGCGGCGCTGGCAAAACGGTACGACAAACGCTACATCGTCGATGCCATGAGCAGCTTCGGCGGCATTCCCATGGACGTCGCCGCGCTGAACATTGACTATCTGATCAGCTCCGCCAACAAATGCATACAGGGGGTGCCGGGCTTCGCCTTCGTCATTGCCCGGGAAGCGGAACTGGCAAACTGTCAGGGCCGCTCGCGCTCGCTGTCGCTGGATCTCTACGCCCAGTGGCGCTGCATGGAGGATAACCACGGCAAGTGGCGCTTTACTTCACCAACTCATACCGTGCTGGCCTTTGCCCAGGCGTTAAAAGAACTGGCGGAGGAAGGCGGCGTGAGCGCACGTCACCAGCGATACTGCGCTAACCAGCAGCGTCTGGTGGCCGGAATGCGCGCATTAGGCTTTCAGCCGCTGCTCGACGATAGCCTGCACTCGCCGATCATCACCGCGTTTTCCTCCCCGGATGCGCCGCAGTATCGCTTTAAGGATTTCTATCAGCGGCTTAAAGAGCAGGGTTTCGTGATCTACCCGGGCAAGGTGTCGCAAAGCGACTGCTTCCGTATCGGCAACATTGGCGAAGTGTACGACGCCGACATCACCGCCCTGCTGGCGGCCATTAAAAACGCCATGTACTGGCAACGCTAAGGAACCATCATGAACCGTATTAACGCCGTTATTCTTGATTGGGCAGGCACCACCGTCGACTTTGGCTCCTTCGCGCCGACGCAGATTTTCGTTGAGGCCTTCCGTCAGGCTTTTGCCGTGGAGATTACACTCGAAGAAGCCAGGGTGCCGATGGGTCTCGGCAAATGGCAGCATATTGCAGCGCTGGGGAAACTCCCCTCCGTGGACGCCCGCTGGCAGGCGAAGTTTGGCCGCGCGATGAACGCTGCCGATATCGATGCGATCTATGCCGCGTTTATGCCGCTGCAGATTGCTAAAGTCGTCGATTTTGCTGCGCCAATCGCCGGGGTTGTCGACACCATTGCCGCGCTGCGCGCCGAAGGTATAAAAATTGGCTCCTGTTCCGGCTATCCGCGTCCGGTGATGGAAAAGCTGGCGCCGGCCGCCGCCGCGCAGGGCTATGCGCCTGACCACTGGGTAGCGACGGACGACCTCGCCGTCGGGGGACGGCCGGGACCATGGATGGCGTTGCAGAACGTCATTGTCCTCGGCATCGACTCGGTAGCCCACTGCGTCAAGGTTGATGATTCCGCTCCCGGCATTACCGAAGGATTAAACGCCGGGATGTGGAGCGTGGGTCTGGCGGTTTCCGGTAACGAATTCGGCGCCAGCTGGGAGGAATATCAGCAGATGAGCGCCGAAGAGATCGCCGCCCGCCGCGAGCACGCCGCCGGGAAGCTGTCCGCCGCCGGGGCGCATTACGTCGTGGATACGCTGGCGGATTTACCGGGCGTCATTGCCGACATCAACCGTCGCCTGGCGCAGGGCGAACGCCCGTAGATTTATTGACGGTTCGCCTGACTGCGGCCGATTACACCCGTACTTTCGTCGCCACCAGTACACCGGTGAGCAGCATTAATGTACCGGAGAGGACCAGCGGCGAGAGCAGACCAAGGTGGTCCAGCGCCACGCCGCCCACCGCTGCGCCGCAGGTATTGGCCAGCTGGATCACCGCCACCTGAATCGAACCGGCTTTTTCCGCCTGATCGGACAGGGAGCGGGTGATCCACGTTGACCAGCCAACCGGCACCAGCGCGAAGGCAAAACCCCAGATAACGGCCACCGCCGACGCCACGATTTTACTCTCCCCCCACAGCACCAGCACCGCCGCGCTGATGGCCAGCACCACCGGGGCAACCGCCAGCGCCGCTTTCACCGATCGTTTGAGCAGCATCGAAGAGAGCGAGGTGCCGACGAAGCTGGCGATACCGAAGCTCAACAGCACCAGCGTCAGGCCGTCAACGTCAAAGCCCGCCAGCGTCATATACACCGGGCGAATATAGGTAAAGAAGGCGAACTGGCCGGCGAAGGCCATAAAGATGGCGCACATCCCGGCCATTACGCCGGGGCGCTTTAACAGGCCAAACATATTTTGCTGCGCCGAGGTCGACTCGCCAGGCAAAGAGGGCAGCGCCTTCAACACCCAAATCGTACAGACCACGCCCATCACCGCGGCGGCGTTAAAGACGTTACGCCAGCCGATAATCCCGCCGAGGAAGCTGCCGAGCGGCGCGGCGATCACCAGCGCTATCGATACCGCGCCGAAAATGACCGACAGCGCTTTGGGCACCACGCGCATCGGCACCAGCCGCATGGTGAGCGACGCCGACATCGCCCAAAAACCGCCAAGCGCCAGCCCCAGGCAGGCGCGCCCCACCAGAAGCAAGGAGAAACTGTTGGCAAAGGAGACCAGCAGACAAGAGACGGTCAGCAGGACGGAAAACAGAATCACCACGTAGCGACGATCGGTACTGCGGATGATCGAGGTGATAAACAGGCTGGCAAACATCGCCACAAACGCGGTGGTGGTGACCGACTGCCCGGCAACGCCTTCTGAGATGCCCAAATCCTGCGCCATCGGCGTAAGCAGGCTTACCGGCAGGAACTCAACGGTAATCAGGCAGGCAACGCAGAAGGCCACCGCAAAAACCGCCGACCAGTTGGGTCGCGCCGCCTGATTAGCCTGCGGCGCAGAGGCATTCGAAGGAGTCATAAGTTACCTGCATGGTTGAATACGGAGGAGCCGCGCAGTGTAACATTTAAAATGTGACGAATTTAACGTTTTGACAACTTTTCAGGCTTTGCAAAGTACCTGCGTAGCTGCTCGCATAACCGGAAAATCACGTTTTTAGGTATTCCGTAACAGTAAGAGGAAGAAATAACATAGCACTTGGTGCTATATTTATGGTTACAGGATGTCAGCCAATGCGTATTTTTAAAACAAAATGGTTTACCAGGGAAGCCCGGGCTCATGCGATTGATGACGACGAACTTTGCAAAGCGATTGAAGCCACTCTCCAGGGAAAAGTAGATAACCTTGGTGGCGGCGTTTACAAAAAACGCCTCAATAAAAATCGCGATCGCGCAATCATCCTGGCAAAGGGTGCTGAGCATTGGTTTTACACATTTTTATACGCCAAACAGGATATCGCCAATATCGATAACCGAGAACTCGCGGCGTTCCGTGAGTTAGCCAGGCATTATTCCCTTCTCAGCGAGGAGAAAATGGCGGCATTGGTTAAGAGAAAAGAATTGGTGGAGATTTGTCATGACTGCAAAAACTAAATTCAAAAGCCCCGCCTTTGAAGCTATCCATAGCGCTGCCGCAGGTTTATACAGTGTTGATGCGATCGCGCAGGAGACGATGCGCAGCTTTGATGAAACATGCATCAGCCGCGTAAGCGATTTCCAACCTGGTGAAATTAAGGCTCTACGTGACCAACTCAACGTCAGTCAGCCGGTTTTTGCCCGCTATCTGAACACCAGCGTGTCCACGGTCCAAAAATGGGAAAGCGGGGCAAAACGCCCCGGTGGGCTGGCATTGAAATTACTCAATATCGTGCAAAAACATGGGTTAGAAGTGCTGGCATGATGCCACTTTGAGGTGATGACTTTTGCATAGTTGGTCTCGTCAGGAGGAGTTTTAACGAAGCCAACAGTGCACAGGGAAGCGCTATCAGTGTAGCCAGTGGACGCCATCTTCGGGTAAAAACAGCGTGTTATAGCGCTCCTGTAAAGCGTGCAGCTCGCTCACTTCCGGCTCCAGCTCGCGAAGGAAACCTTGCGCGAGGCGAATTTGCGCTTCGGTAATTGGCGCCGCGAGGCGGGCCTTTTTCATCAACCGATACCAGTAATGCAGGTTCTGCTCGCTGCCGTCGACGATAGCAGTCTGCCAAATCAGCAGCACCTGAGCGGCATTTTGCAAATGCGCTTCATTCGGCCGTTCCAGGTAGCGCAGATACTCGTTACCGGCCGTTTTTCCCAGCTGATCGATCATCGATTCCAGCGGTACCGGCGTAATGCCTAACCGTTCGCTCAGACGGCGAATCGCACGGCGTGAATCAGAGGTAAGTACCCGAAATCCCACAACAAATACCACTATCAGCGTGGCCAATCCTAACCAGATCATGCATCCTCTCATTCAATCGCAGCACCACTATCATAATGGGAAATTGCCCGCTGTCGACTGTCGGTGGTACCAGAATGTGACTTATCGCGACCTCGTCTCGCTATCATCAAACCGCCCGGCAAGAGGTATAAAAAAGCCCGGCGCAAAGGCCGGGCAAAGTGACTCACACCCAATGACTCAGGCAGTCTGCAAAGTTTGTGTCTTTTTCTGACGGCGGATTTTACGTTCTTCAAACACCGCAACGATGGCCATCAGGCAGATGCAGCCAATTGCCGCCGCATCCAGCGCCGCAAAGGTCCCCGCCCAGCCGGTGAGGCCAAAAATCGGCGTTCCGTCGGCGATCATCCCGAGGCCGAGCTTGGCGAAGCTATCGCCGATCAGATAGGCAAAGGTGCCCTTGATCCCGTCGGCTGCGCCAATCGCTTTTTTCGGCACAAAGCCTACTGCGGCAACGCCGATCAGCAGCTGCGGGCCAAAAACCAGGAAACCCAGCGCAAACAGCGATGCGAGATAAACGTACTGGTTACTGGCGTGCTGATAAACCCCAAGGGTGGCGATAATCAGCGCCAGCGCAATGCAGGCTACCAGCGCCCGACGACCGTTTGCCAGATCCGACAGCCAGCCCCATAGCAGCGTGCCGACCAGCGCGCCTACTTCAAAAAGGGTAAAGCCCTGAATCGCCACTTCTTTGGAGAGCTTCAGCTCCTGGAAAGCGTAAACGGTGGACCACTGGTCAATGCCGATGCGCACCACGTACAGAAAGATGTTGGAGAAACACAGCAGCCAGATAACTTTGTTCTTCAGCACGTACTCGACAAAGATCTGCCATTTGGTCATGGCGTTCTCTTCCGTCTCTTTATCCTCTTCGCTGATCTCTTCGCCAAACAGCTCTTCGGCGTTACCGAGACCGTAAGATTCCGGGGAGTCGCTGCCGAAGCGCAGGCCGATAAAACCGACGATTAGCGCAATAATCGACGGGAAGATAAACATCCCGATGACGTGGCCGTCGAACAGATAGTTCGCGCCAAACAGCGCCACGCCCGCGGCGCCGGCGCCACCGAGGTTGTGAGAGATATTCCAGAAGCCGAGGAAGGTGCCGCGTTTACGGCGGGGCGTCCACTTGGTAATGGTCGAATAGCTGCACGACCCGCCGGTGCTCTGGAAAAAGCCGCTCAGGGCGTAGAAGGCGATCATCAGGAACAGGCTGGTCGACCCCGCGCCCATGCTGGCGCTGAAGCCGAGCATACAAATGGCCGAGAGGATCAGCATAAACGGCAGGAACTGCTTGGTGTTCTTACCGTCTGCGTAGTAAGAAACCAGCGTTTTACCCACGCCGTAGGTGATAGAGAACCCGAGGCCGATCATCCCCAGCTGCGTCATGCTCAACCCGTAGGTGGAGATCATGTCGTTCTGCGCGATATTAAAGTTTTTGCGGATCAGGTACATGGTCAGATAGCCGATGAAAACCACCAGATACGACTGCATGAACGGTTTGAACCACATTTTGCGCCGCGCTTCGAGCGGCAGGTCCAGGGTAGGCTTGCGCACCTGGTTTAAGAAGGCCAGCATGATTGGGTGACTCCTGAGCTGATTTACTACCTGCGAATAGCAGGCATTGTAAAAATCAGCCGGAAGACCCGCCTGAGACAGCGTCCAGGCGAAACCGGGAAAATTTCTTAGTTTTACGCCATTCGGCGGAGAAAGGTGAGGCAGATCACGCTTCTCGCGGCGCCTGGGCATTTAGAAACGGCAGCAGCAGCAGAGCAGAGATGCCGGCAGCAATGGCGATGACCACGAAAAAACCGCTCCAGTGCCAGATCTCCATGACCTGCGCCAGCGGCCAGCCGGAGAGCGACGCGCCAAGATAGGCAAACAGCCCGACAAAGCCGGTTGCCGCCCCCGCCGCCTCTTTGTGCGAGCACTCCGCCGCCGCCATGCCAATCAGCATCTGCGGGCCAAAAACGAAAAAGCCGGCGGTAAAGAAACAGGCCGCCTGCATCACGTAGCTGGCGAACGGCATCAGCCACAGGCCGCCGACCGACAGCAAAATCCCGGCGGCGAAAATCAGGTTCATCGGCCCGCGATTGCCGTTAAACAGCTTATCCGAGCCCCAGCCCGCCACCAGCGCGCCGATAAAACCGCCTACCTCGAACATGGTGACCGCAGAATTCGCCGTGACCAGATCAACGCCGAGCGTTTCCGACATATAGAGATTGCCCCAGTCGTTAATCGCTGCTCGCACCACATACACCAGCACGTAGCACAGCGAGAGCAGCCAGATATAGGGATTCAACAGCACGTATTTGGTGAGGATCTCTTTGCGGGTCAGCCCTACCCCTTCCTGCTGCTGGGCAATCTCCAGTTCATCGTGACGCCAGTCGCCTACTGCGGGCAGCCCTACCGCCTGCGGCCGGTCGCGCAGCCGCCAGCAGAGAAACAGCCCGGCGAGGATCGCCAGCATGCCGGCAATCATCATTCCCGTTCGCCAGCCGTAGTGCAGCGCCGCCGCGCCAACCACCATCGGGATCAGCGCCCCGCCGACGTTATGCGCCGTGTTCCACAACGCCCACCAGCCGCCGCGTTCGGTACGCGAATACCAGGCCGTCAGCAGACGCGCGCACACCGGCGACCCCCAGCCCTGGAAGAAGGCGTTCAGGGCCCACAGCAGCGCGAAGGCCCACAGCGAAGTGGAAAAGCCAAACAGGATATTCACTACGCCGGTGGCGACCAGACCAATCCCCATAAAATAGCGAGCATCAGAGCGGTCGCTGACAATACCGGAGAAAAACTTCGATAGCCCGTAGGTGATGTAGAACAGCGTTGCCAGCAGACCGATATCGCTACGCGTCAGTACGTTGCTGGCGAGGATTTCCGGCACGGCGGCATTAAAGCTTTTACGCGTAAAATAAAACAGCGCATAGCCCAGCCAGATGGTCAGCAGAATATGTCGACGCCAGTAGCGGTAGCGCTCGTCCAGCGCCTGTTTATCGGTAATCGGCGGAGCATCGGGCGGAGATTTCAAAAAGGCAAACATCGTCGTTCCTCAGGCGTAGCGCAGCGGCAGGCTGACGCAAACGCGGGTGCCGTGGGTGCAGGAGATGGTTAAGGTGCCGCCCAGCGCGCTGACGCGTTCGCGCATGCCGGTGAGGCCAAAGCCCTGCTGACCGGAGCCCGGCGGCAGGCCGCAGCCGTCGTCCTCCAGCACCAGCATCAGCCGCTGCTCCTGCTGCCAGCCCTGCAGCGTGACGGCGCTGGCGCTGGCGTGTTTGACAATATTATTCAGCCCCTCCTGACAAACGCGGAACAGGGTGACTCGCTGGTTTTCACTCAGCAGCGACTCATCAATACGCCACTCCAGATGGCTGACCATACCGCGATCCTCCAGCTCCATTTCGCGCATCAGCGAGCGAACCGCCTGCTCAAGCGTCAGATCGTCCAGCTGGCGCGGGCGCAGGCGGCCCAGCAGGCGGCGCACCGAATCATAGACGCCGAGCGAAAGCTGTTCAATCAGCTGCCCGCTCTGCCTGACGCTGGCGCTGTTCGGCGCCAGACGCTGGACGATCCCCGCCTGGGTGCGGATGGCGGTAATGGTCTGGCCGATATCATCGTGCAGCTCGCGGGCGACCTCGCGACGTACGCTCTCTTCGGTTTCCAGCAGGCGTTCCGCCAGCCGCTGGTTACGCACCAGCTCGTTTTGCAGCGACTGGTTCAGCTCGCGCAGCCGCTGAATGCCGGCGCCCAGCAACAGGCCCGTCAGGCTTTGCGCCAGCAGCGAAAGCAATAAATCCACCGGGTGTTCGTGCCAGGTCTGGCTGGCGATCAGCGCGATAGCGTTCATCAGGGTCGCGATCAGCGCGCCCTGCCAGCCGTAATGCCAGGCCAGAGCGATAATCGGCAGCGCCAGGCAGAAGGGCGTAAATCGTGAGAGCTCGGCGGGTAGCCCCAGCTGAAGCCAGAGGCTGACGCTGAACAGCAGCAGGTACCAGACAAGATGCCGCCCGCGCCAGTTCACCGGCTGCGAGACCAGCGATGGCCCCAGCGGCCGCCAGACGGTGCTGGTGAGATAGTGCCAAATCACCAGGCAAGTGGGAGCCAGCGTCAGGCCGCCGGTCAGGGTCAGCAGCAGCGCGTTCAGCCCCTCTTTACCCTCCAGCAGCCACGGCAGCGACTGAAGCAGCGCAGCGGCGATCAACGCGCCCCCCTGGCGCAGCAGGGTGAGCCAGTCGCGCTGCTGACGATAGCGCGAGATCAGCGCCACCGGCAGCAGGGTCAACAGACTTCCGGTCATCAATATTATCGGGTGCGCCAGCGCAACTTCCTGCGCCAGCCAGAGGATCAGCAGCCACTCCGCGCCCAGCAGAACCGGCCAGTAGCCGCGCGGGCACTGCAGCATCAGGCCAAGACGCAGCCCGAAGGGAAACAGCAGCACCGCAAGATCGGCACGCTCTACCAGGTGCAGGCTGATGCTCCACAGGCAAAACCACGCGGCGGAAAAGATAAAGCAACAGCCGATAACCGAGAGCAGCCGGGAGAGAAAGGCGTTCATTGCCAGCTATCGAACATGCGGCGCGCCAGCTCAACGTCGTTGCTGACGCCCAGCTTTTCCAGCAGATTGGCACGATGAACGTGCACGGTTTTTGGCGACAGGCCCAGCTCGGCGGCAATCTCCTTTACCGCCATCCCCTGCGCCAGCTTTTCCGCCACTTCGCGTTCGCGTTTGGTCAGCGGGTCCCGTCGTCCGGCCGCCAGCTTCATGGCGATATCCGGCGTCAGATAGCAGCCGCCGGCCGCCACGGTGCGGACGGCAGCGATCAGCTCATCCGGGCTGCAGCGCTTGGAGAGAAAACCGCGCGCGCCGGCGTTCAGCGCCTGCTCCACCAGCGCCGGACTGTCGTGCACCGACAGCATTACGATCGCCATTCCTTTCGGTAGCTGGCTTAACAGCTCAAGCCCGGAGATATCCGGCATCGAGATATCGCAGATGCAGACCTGCACGCCGCGGCCGGGCAGCCCCGCCAGCGCTTCGCGCCCGGAACCGAATTCTGCGACGACCTGAAAATCGGCTTCCAGCCCCAGCAGTTGGGCAAAGCCGGAGCGGACGATAAGATGATCGTCAATAAGGGCGATTGTGGTCATGGCGATTCCTGGGAGGATAAAAAACGCGCTTACCTTAACGGTATAAACGTCATCCTTCAAGCTGCCTCTGTCCCCCAGTCGCTTACCTGAGTAAGCGCCCGGGGATGCTCATACTTGCCGCCCTGATGCGGCTTGAGTGATTTTGTCTATCGCGCGCCGCGGTTCAAGCCGCGAGCGATTATTCGAAGAACACCGCAATTTTGCTGAACATGGAGGGATCGGACTGATTGCGTACCACTTTCTCAACGTCTTCCAGCTTTTCAATCTGACTAATCATCTGCCCGAGGCGCTGATCGTCGTTGACCAGTAGCCAGATGCGGCTCTGGTTGCTGTCCTGAATTGGCAGACAAAGAATGCCTTCCACGTTAAATGCGCGGCGGGCAAACAGGCCGCAAACGTGGGTCATCACGCCGGGATGGTTGCGCACGGTGAGCTGTAGAATAACGTTTTCATGAGTCGCTTGTTGCATGGCTTATTCCCCCACCATTTCAGTATTGGCCGCACCCGGCGGTACCATCGGATACACTTTTTCTTCAGCATCGATACGCACGTGGATCAGCGCCGGACCCGGGCGGTCGATAATCGCCTGCAGCGCCGCCTGCGGGTCGGCTTCGTTATTTAAATCACAGGTTTGCAGACCAAAACCGGCGGCAATCTGCATAAAGTTGACCATGCCAGGATAGGTTGCGGCGAATACGCCCTGCTTATAGAACAGGCTCTGCTGCTGATAAACCAGCCCCAGCGCTTCGTTATTCATCAGGATAATTTTCACGTCCAGCTGATTTTCCGCCGCGGTAGCCATTTCCTGAATGTTCATCATCAGGCTGCCGTCTCCGGAGAAGCAGATGACCTTGCGCTGCGGGTTAGCCAGCGCCGCGCCTACCGCGGCAGGCAGACCAAAGCCCATGGTGCCGAGGCCGCCGGAGGTCAGCCACTGGCGCGGACGGTTCAGCGGATACGCCTGCGCGACCCACATCTGGTGCTGGCCGACGTCGGTGGTCACGATTGCCTCATCGTCAACGCAGGCGGCAACGGCGTTAATCAGGCCATAGTGGGTAAGCGGGTCTTGCTCCTGCGGAATGGTGCAGGGGAACTCCCGCTGCAGATCGGCCACCAGCTGCAGCCATTCGCTGCGCGGCTGCGCCTCGACCTGCGGGATCAGCTGCGCCAGCACTTCGCCAACATCGCCCTGAATCGCCACGTGCGGCTGTTTGATTTTACCCAGCTCAGAGCGGTCGATATCAACGTGAATAATTTTCGCATTCGGGCAGAACTGCTCGGTTTTACCAATCGCCCGGTCATCAAAACGCGCCCCTAAAACAACCAATAAATCAGCCTCTTGCAAAATAAAATTGGTGCTGCGCGCGCCGTGCATCCCCAGCATGCCCAGCGACAGCGGATGCGCTTTCGGCAGCATCCCCAGCGCCATCAGGGTCTGGGTGGTCGGCAGGTTGGCTTTTTCCGCCAGTTGGCGAATGTGCTCAGGCGCGTTGATCACCCCACCGCCCAGATAGAGCACCGGACGCTGCGCGGCGTTAATCATCGCCGCCGCTTCACGCACGCTGGCGCTATCGAACATCGGAGCCGCCGTACGGGCGCCGGGTTCCGGCAGGGCATCGAGCTCAATGGTCGCGGCCTGAACATCCTTAGGAATATCTATCCACACCGGCCCTGGTCGCCCGGACTGCGCGATGCGAAACGCGTCGCTCATCACCTGCGGCAGTTCAGCGATGTTGCGTACCAGATAGTTATGTTTCGTGATGGGGATAGAGATACCGTAGGTGTCAACTTCCTGGAAGGCATCGGTGCCGATCATTGAGGCCGGAACCTGGCCGGTAATGCACACCAGCGGAATCGAATCCAGACGGGCATCGGCGATAGCGGTGATCAGGTTAGTGGCTCCCGGGCCGCTACAGGCCATACACACCGCCGGTTTGCCCTCGGTGCGCGCCATGCCCTGGGCGATAAATCCCGCGCCCTGCTCGTGACGCGCCAGAATATGGCGGATCTGAGTGCTTTGACTTAACGCATCGTAAATCGGAAGGATGGAGCCGCCCGGAATGCCGCTGACCGTAGTGATCCCCTGACGCTCCAGTAAATGAACGACTAACTGTGCGCCAGTGAAGCGCATTTTTTGTGATGTTGTGCCCGAACTTGCCATGCTCCAGTCCTTTTATTCTGGGCCGACTTACCGGGGGGCATGAAACGAAAAACCCCGCTCGGTTTGCGCCGGCGGGGTTTGGAATTCGTGTTGTTCCGGACCCTACGGCGCGTTGCCGACGACGACCACCACAGACACGACGACCACCGCGGCAGGCGCGGTTAGTAGTAGGGTCGAAGTCAGCGTGGTAGCGTTCATTAGGGACCTGTTGTCTCAAAAAAGGGAATGAATTTATACAAACACAGCTTTTGTCATTTCACAATGGATTTATTTTCAACCAGGAAAAACTGCGCGGAAGATCACATTAATTTGCGGCGGGATAAAAACAAAAAACCCCGCCGCGGCGAGGTTTTCTGCTCGGTGTTTTACGGTTGGTGGCCGCAAGCACACTGTATTACGTCAACGAAAAAAGTATACGCGATCGGGGAAGAAGGCGCAATTTTCACGACGGTTTTTGCTGATTTAGAGTATGGATCGCGTATGCAAATTTGTCCAAAAAATACTGTTCATACATACAGTATTCATTCTATACTGAGGGGGTACGCAGGGTGAATCTGGGGCCGCACTTTTACCGGCGCAAAAAAAGTCCTGGCTGAAACGGGTGGTGCCGTCAGCGCCTTAACCCCAGAAGAGCACACTGTGTTACGTCAACAAATACCCCGAACATTTAGCCCGCAACCCACTGGTCGCGCCTGAATGATGACGGGTATACCCTGGCTGGCAACAGGCGGCGGAAAGGTACGCCAGCCGGTTGTGCTCCTGAACCAGAGGAGACGCGTATGGGCGGAGTGGATATCGTTGTTCTGATCCTGAAACTCATGGTTGCCGTGTTGCAACTACTTGATGCAGTCCTGAAACAGTTCCGCTGATTCAGGTTCAAGTCGCACCTGAGAGGGGCGGGAAACCGCCCCTCTACAGGCTAACCTGACGGAGAAAATTATGGCCCCCTTGTTGATTGCCGCCATCACCCCGGACGAACCCGGTTTTTCGGCACTACGCGCCGAAAGCCTGACGCAAAACCTGAATATGCTGGGCCGCCTGGCGGAGAACTGGCAGAGCGGGATAAACCGCTTTAACGCGCCGGGAGAAAAGCTGCTGGGCGCTTTTGCATTTGGGCAGCTGGTTGGGGTTTGCGGGCTCAATGTCGACCCTTTTAGCCAGCAGCCGCGAGCCGGCCGCATCCGCCATTTATATATCGGCGAGCGCCACCGTCGGCAGGGGATCGGGCATCAGCTGCTGGTCTCGGTTATTACCCACTCCGGCGCCAGCTTTGATTTTCTCAACACCCATGCGCCGTCAACGGCCTGGTCGTTTTATGAAAATCTGGGATTTCGCCCGGTCTATGATGAACCGCGGGTCACCCATCGCCTGTTTTGTTCGCTCTAGCTGTCTCTGGTTGCCAAAGCGCGCCCATGTTACAGTCCAGTGACGATTTATCCCCCAGCGCCAGGCTGCAATGACCATTACCGTATTCTGTATATTGCTGTTCGCCGCCCTGCTTCACGCAAGCTGGAACGCTATCGTTAAAGCCAGCGGCGATAAAATGTACGCGGCGATTGGCGTTAGCGGCTCTGCCTCGCTCCTCGCCCTGGTTTTGCTCCCTTTTGCCCCCCAGCCGACGCTGGCCAGCGTGCCGTTTCTTGCTGTCTCCTGCGCGCTACAGGTGGTGTATACGGTGCTGGTGGCGAAAACCTATCAGGTCTCGGATATGAGCCAGACCTATCCGCTGATGCGCGGAACCGCGCCGCTGCTGGTGGCGATAATCAGCGTTATCTTCCTTGGCGACCACCTCTCTCCGCTGGCGTGGCTGGGCATCGGCGTCATCTGCCTGGCGATACTGGCGATGGCGTTTAACGGCCGATCCCGTTCAAGCACCGGTATCCTATTAGCGCTGATCAACGCCTGCTTTATTGCCGGTTATACGCTGGTAGACGGAACCGGGGTGCGGCTTTCAGAAACCGCACTGGGCTATACGCTATGGACCTTTTTTATGAATGGCTTCTGTCTGCTGGGCTGGGCGATGATTGCCCGACGCCCGCAGGCCAGCCGCTATCTGCGCCAGCACTGGAAGAAAGGCCTGGTCGGCGGCGTTGGCACTATGGGTTCTTATGGCCTGGCGCTGTGGGCAATGACCCAGGCGCCGCTGGCGGTGGTCGCCGCCCTGCGCGAAACCTCAATTCTTTTTGGCGCGGTTATCGCGTTTATCCTGTTGAAAGAAAAGATGGTTCCATTACGCATCGTGGCTGCCTGCGGCATTGCCGCCGGGGCGATTCTGCTGCGGCTGTCGTAAACCACACATGGCAACATTAGTTGCCGATTGTTGTTTACAAAACCTGCCTGAACATCCCCGATAATCCCCCCTTACAGGGTTGTTCTGTCATTTTAATATGGTAGATTCCTCCATCGTTTTGCGGATGTGCCAGTCACATATTCTTTACCTTCAACTTTCTACAAAGTATTCATCGACATGAAACGGCATAAGAACTTCAATTTGTTGTTGATGCTGGTACTGCTGGTGGCCGTCGGCCAGATGGCGCAGACCATTTATATCCCGGCGATTGCCGATATGGCGGTATCGCTAAACGTGCGTGAAGGCGCAGTACAGAGCGTGATGGCCGCTTATCTGCTGACCTACGGCGTCTCGCAGCTTTTCTACGGCCCGCTCTCCGATCGCGTTGGCCGGCGTCCGGTGATCCTCGTTGGGATGTCTATTTTTATGCTGGCGACGCTGATTGCCATTACCACCCATAGTCTGCCGGTGTTGATCGCCGCCAGCGCACTGCAGGGAATGGGTACCGGCGTCGGCGGCGTGATGGCGCGTACCCTGCCGCGTGACCTGTATGAAGGCGCGCAGCTCAGGCACGCCAATAGCCTGCTGAATATGGGAATTCTGGTAAGCCCACTGCTGGCCCCGTTGATTGGCGGTATTCTTGATACCTTGTGGAACTGGCGGGCCTGCTTCGTATTCTTGCTGATTCTTTGCGCTGGCGTCACCTTCAGCATGGCGCGCTGGATGCCGGAAACCCGGCCCACCGGCGCACCGCGCACCCGTCTCATCACCAACTATAAAACGCTGTTCGGTACCGGCGCGTTCAACTGCTATCTGCTGATGCTGATCGGCGGCCTCGCGGGCATTGCCGTATTCGAAGCCTGTTCCGGGGTGCTGATGGGGGCAGTGCTGGGACTGAGCAGTATGTCGGTCAGCATTCTGTTTATTCTGCCGATTCCGGCGGCGTTCTTTGGTGCCTGGTTTGCCGGGCGGCCAAACAAACGCTTCCCGACGCTGATGTGGCAGTCGGTGATTTGCTGCCTGCTGGCGGGCGTGCTGATGTGGATACCGGGCCTGCTGGGCGTGATGACCGTCTGGACCCTGCTGGTTCCTGCTGCGCTGTTCTTCTTTGGCGCAGGAATGCTGTTTCCGCTGGCGACCAGCGGCGCGATGGAACCTTTCCCGTTCCTTGCAGGCACCGCCGGGGCGTTAGTGGGCGGATTACAAAACATCGGTTCCGGCGTGCTCGCGTGGCTGTCGGCGATGATGCCGCAAACCGGCCAGGGCAGCCTCGGCCTGCTGATGATGCTGATGGGATTGCTGATTCTGCTGTGCTGGCTGCCGCTGGCATCGCGGTTTCATCAACATCAGCAGCCGGTTTAAGGCTTCTTTGCGGGTTCCCCGGGTCGCGGCGCGGCGCGTCTTACCCGGGCGACAAAATGACGGACGCCGGTAAACCCGTAGCCCGGTCATACACACAGCGCCACCGGGATGAAACTAAGCCGGTCATCATAATTGTGCCTGGCTCTGCAGCCAGTGGATAAAAGCATCGATTTTCGGCCACTGACGGCCCGGCAGGGTCGTCACGTAGTAGTGCTGATGGCATTTCAGGGTCATCTCGCCGAACGGCGCGATCAGTTCTCCGCTCTCCAGGCGCTTTTGCACCAGCCGCTTACGCCCCATCGCCACGCCGACGTGATTCATCGCGGCAATCACCGCTAAATCCGAACGATCGAAGCCAATACCCGACGATTGCGGCAACTCGATGCCGAATGTCTGCGCCCAACTGAACCACTCATCGGTGCCGGAATCGTTACTCCAGGCCTGACGATCGTGCAACAGCGTACAGTGGCGAAGATTGCCGGGATTCTGCGGTAGCTGATGCTGGCGCGCGTAGTTCGCCGTGCAGACCGGCACGATGGCCTCATCCATCAGAAAATGGTGGCTCAACTGCGATGAAGGCGCATCATCGAAGTAGATCGCCAGATCGATGCCCGCACGCTGCATATTAACGTTATCGTTGCCGGTCAGCACGGTGAGCGATATCGACGGATAGCGGCGGGTAAAATCGCCGAGCGCAGGCACCAGCCAGCACTGGGCGATGGACGGGCGCGAATACACCGTTAAGGTTCCCGACAGCTCCTGATTTTTAATATCCAGAATCTCCTGGTTTAAGCTATCCAGCGAGGACTTCAGCGCCCAGTACACCCGCTTACCTTCATGCGTCAGCTCTACCTTGCGATGCGAGCGCACAAACAGCTGGATCCCCAGCTCTTCTTCCAGCTGGTTGATACGGTGGCTCACCGCGCTCGGCGTCAGCGACAGCTCCTCCGCCGCCAGCGCAAACGACTCATGCCGGGCGGCGACTTCAAAGGTATACAGCTTCGATAGCTGCCAGCCGTTAAGCAGGCGAGTGCCTAACTCTTTTAGTGTTTCCATCTCTTACTCCTTCACTATTCCCCGCCGAGTGTAAGAAATTTTTCGCGCCAGCTGCGCGTTAAAGATGAATAAAAGTGATTCATAGCACACATAACAGACAATTTTAGAGCAAAATCACCTTTTTGATTCAATCTGGTTCATCTGAAGGGCCGTTTATATCGTTTGTCAGCAGGCGCCGTTTTTCTGTTCAATAGCGATAGATTATTCACAGGCGAGGTGGGGTATGGAATCTCAGATCTGGGTTGTGAGCACGCTGCTGATCAGCATCGTGTTGATTGTGTTAACTATCGTCAAACTGAAGTTTCACCCGTTTCTGGCGCTGCTGCTGGCCAGCTTTTTCGTCGGCGCCATGATGGGCATGAGCCCGCTGGATATGGTTAACGCCATCGAGAGCGGGATTGGCGGCACGCTGGGCTTCCTGGCGGCGGTAATTGGGCTGGGGACGATTCTCGGCAAAATGATGGAGGTCTCCGGCGCGGCTGAGCGTATCGGCCTGACGCTTCAGCGCTGCCGCTGGCTGTCCGCTGACGTCATTATGGTGCTGGTGGGCCTGATTTGCGGGATCACGCTGTTCGTTGAAGTAGGCGTGGTGCTGCTGATCCCGCTGGCGTTTTCCATTGCCAAAAAGACCAACACGTCGCTGCTCAAGCTGGCCATCCCGCTGTGTACGGCGCTGATGGCGGTGCACTGCGTGGTGCCGCCGCATCCGGCAGCGCTGTTCGTCGCCAACAAGCTGGGCGCGGATATCGGCACGGTGATCGTTTACGGTCTGCTGGTGGGCCTGCTGGCATCGCTGGTCGGCGGCCCGCTGTTCCTGCGGCTGCTCGGCAACCGCCTGCCGTTTAAAGCGGTTCCGGCTGAATTTGCCAATCTCGAAGTGCGCAAAGAAGAGACCCTGCCTTCGCTTGGCGCCACCCTGTTTACCGTCCTGCTGCCGATCGGCCTGATGCTGGTAAAAACCATCGCCGAACTGAATATGACCAAAGGCGGCACGCTATATATGCTGCTGGAGTTTATCGGTAACCCCATCACCGCCATGTTTATCGCGGTCTTTGTGGCCTATTACGTGCTGGGCATCCGTCAGAATATGGGCATGAGCACCCTGCTGACGCATACGGAAAACTGCTTCGGCTCTATCGCCAATATCCTGCTGATTATCGGCGCAGGCGGGGCCTTCAACGCCATCCTCAAGACCAGCGGTCTGGCCGATACGCTGGCGGTAATTCTGTCGAACCTCGATATGCACCCGATTCTGCTGGCCTGGCTGGTGGCGCTGATTCTGCATGCCGCAGTCGGTTCCGCCACCGTGGCAATGATGGGCGCAACCGCCATCGTCGCACCGATGCTGCCGCTCTATCCCGGCGTGAGCCCGGAAATCATCGCTATCGCCATCGGCTCCGGCGCGATTGGCTGCACTATCGTGACGGACTCCCTGTTCTGGCTGGTTAAGCAGTACTGCGGGGCAAGCCTTAACGAAACGTTCAAATACTATACCACAGCGACCTTTATCGCTTCGCTGCTTGCACTGGCCGGTACATTCCTGCTTTCTTTCATCATCTGAGCGCAAAGAGACGTAATATGAAAAACGCTGACATGACCAATTTACTCGCGCAGTTTCCTCTGCTGGAGGAACTGATAGCCCTGAAAGAAACCACCTGGTTTAACCCGTCAACGACGTCGCTGGCGGAAGGGTTACCCTACGTTGGCCTGACGACAGAAGACGTTCAGGACGCCCACGCCCGGCTCGATCGTTTTGCGCCATACCTGGCGGAAGCCTTTCCGGAAACCGCAGCCACTGGCGGTATTATCGAATCAGAACTGGTAGCCATCCCGGCAATGAAGGCCCGGCTGGAAAAAACCTTTCATCAACCGATTGGCGGCGATCTGCTGCTGAAAAAAGACAGTCACCTGCCGATTTCCGGCTCGATTAAGGCCCGCGGCGGCATTTATGAAGTGCTGACGCATGCGGAAAAACTGGCGATCGACGCGGGATTATTAAACACAACCGATGATTATCGTAAGCTGCTAACCCCCGAGTTCAGGGCCTTCTTCAGCCAGTACAGCATCGCCGTTGGCTCCACCGGCAACCTGGGAATGTCGATTGGCATTATGAGCGCACGCATCGGCTTCAAGGTGACGGTACATATGTCCGCCGACGCCAGAGCGTGGAAAAAGGCCAAACTGCGCAGCCACGGCGTAACGGTGGTGGAGTACGAAGAGGATTACGGCGTGGCGGTTGAGCAGGGACGGCAAGCCGCCGAGTCCGACCCGAACTGCTTCTTTATCGATGACGAGAACTCGCGCACCCTGTTCCTCGGCTACTCCGTGGCCGGCGAGCGGCTAAAAGCGCAGTTTGCGCGCGAAGGGCGCGTAGTGGACGCCAGTCATCCTCTGTTTGTTTACCTGCCGTGCGGCGTTGGCGGCGGCCCCGGCGGCGTGGCGTTTGGCCTGAAGCTGGCGTTTGGCGATAGCGTACACTGCTTCTTCGCCGAACCGACCCACTCCCCGTGCATGTTGCTGGGTGTCTATACCGGTCTGCATGACCAGATTTCGGTTCAGGATCTGGGGATTGATAATCTGACCGCCGCAGACGGCCTGGCGGTAGGCCGCGCCTCCGGTTTCGTGGGTCGGGCAATGGAGCGCCTGCTGGATGGGTTCTACTCTCTCGATGACCAGACCATGTACGATATGCTGGGTTGGCTAGCCGAAGAAGAAGGTATTCGCCTGGAGCCATCCGCTCTGGCCGGCATGGCCGGGCCGCAGCGGGTCTGCGCCAGCCAGGCGTATCAGCAGATGCACGGTTTCACCGCTGAGCAGATGCGCAATGCGACCCATCTGGTGTGGGCAACCGGCGGCGGCATGGTGCCGGAAGAGGAGATGGCGCAGTATCTGGCAAAAGGACGGTAAACCTGCAGCAAGGGGAATACGATGGCGACGAAGCCTCTTTCGTCGCCATTTTTTTAGCGCAGCAGATGCATAAGCTCAACCGGCGAACGGTGCTGATTGAGTAGATCGCGCAGAACGCGCATATAGGGAGCGCTCCAGCTATAAAACTGCCGGTATCCCTCACAAAGGGCATTGGAGCCATCCTCCAGACGCAGCTGCGGGCAGCCCCCACCGCATAATCTTAGCCAGGCGCAGCCAGCGCAGGCCGGCCCCGGCGGATTATTAGCATACTGCACTGACTCGCCGCGCCATGCGCGCAGCGTGGCCTCAAAAAGCGGCACGACGATACGATTAGCATCTTCTTTGACCCAAATCGCGAAAACCGCGCAAAGAAAATCCCCCCACAGACGGGCGTCGGCGGGCTGCAGATGGGGAATAAACTTGATAGCCACTGCCCCCTGGGCGCTCAACTGATGGTAGACGAGCTCGGGGCGTTCACACTCCTGACGATGAATGATCACTTCCTGCACGGGAATATCGCTCGCCAGAGACTGGCAGTTGCCGCAGTGCCGATCGTCACCGTAGTCAGCCTGACATCCTGTCATGTCACATCCTTAATAAACAAAATCACCTGTCGTATATGGGTTACAGCAAACAACAATGACAGGGAAAGTACTGCGAATGCGATCAAAAATTTGTCACGAACCGCCTGCGGCTGAGCAAAATCGCTTTGCTCGACGTTCATCAGATTACGGCTGCGGGTATAGCGCCAGAGGATAATGGCAACGAACGGCAATATGCCCAGCGAGATCCAGAATGGAAGCCCCGCCTGATGCCAGTGGTGCTTAATCGCCAGCGCCAGCAGCGCGCCATAGCCCAGCAGGGTTCGAAACCAGGCCAGCGACGTGCGCTCCGGCTGCAGCCCCGGATCGCTCTCACGACGCGCCCGACGATTATCCGGCATAGAGCACCAGCGCCATCACCACCACGATAACGATGGTCAACAGAATGCTGATCAGCAGCAACGTGCGGGTATAGGGCAAATCCTGCTTAAGGCGCATCGCTTTTTCGTTGCTCAGCCAGCGTAAATAGCCGTATATCGCCAGACCGCCGGCAAACAGGCACAGCAGCAGAGCGAGGATTTCGCGAATCAGCGGCGTGGCGAAATCCGGCGCCAGCTGGTCGAGGCCAACGCCACCGGCCAGAAAGCCGAGAGAAGTGCGGATCCACGCCAGAAAGGTACGTTCATTGGCCAGCGAGAAGCGGTAATCCGGTGCTTCGCCAAGGCGGGATATTTTCATCATAACTCCTTGATGGGTTCCCGATTGCGTAAAATACCGGCGATTCTACCTGAGAGCCAAAGCCGAAGGCATTAATAATCGCCCCATTTCAGAGAAAGTTCAGGCCTGACAGCTGCTTAAAGTCGGGCTATCAGGCCGATGATGGGCGGCCATATCGTGCAAGTTATGGCCCAGCGGGGCCGCGTTTCTACCGGGCAATATCTGACGAGCGCTCTTTGCCCGCGCGTTGAACTCGTCAAAACTTCTGTTTTTTCTCCTCCACCTTCACGCCCCGCGTCGGCAGTCCAGTGTCATAGTCGCGCACGACCGGCGAGTAGCCGTCCTGCGGGCGCGGGCGGAAAGCGCCCATCCAGCGCGGCAGGGCATCCGGCCGCCACGGACGCAAGCTCCATTGATAAGTACGGAACGGGTCGCGGATTTTATCCATATAGTTAAGCAGCGCATCGTGCATTTGACAGCGAACGTCGGCGAAATCGGGGCGATTAATAAGATTATACAGCTCATCCGGGTCGTTTTTTCTGTCGTACAGTTCATCGCTGGTAAACAGGTTAAGCACCAGTTTGTACTCATCCGTCACCCAGCAGCGCACCGGGATAAACCCGCCAAAGCTGTCATGTTCAATCTCATAGCGATTGAATTCCACCATCACCCCGCGCGAGGTATCGGCGTTAAGAATATTATCCCCCGGCAGAATATCGGGCTTAGGGATACCCGCCAGCGCCATCATCGTCGGTAGCAGGTCGATATGGCTGACCGGCGCGTCGATCTGCATGGGTACGCCCTGCGGCGGGCGCATGATCAGCGGAATACGAGTGATATCGTCATACATCGCCGCGCCTTTGCTAATGAGCCTATGGGCGCCCATCATCTCGCCGTGATCGGAAGTATAAATAACCCAGGTATTGTCCCGCTGCTGTGGCGTTAAGGCGTTAATCACCCGACCAATCTGATCGTCGACAAAGTCGTTGCAGGCAAAGTAGAGCGGATGATGATAGCGCCCATCTTCACCTACCGGGGAGGGCATCGCCTGCGACCACAGGCGATGGTGTTCCGGTTTATCGGCGAGCGAGTCATGAGCCTTTGGCCCAAGATCATAATAAAAGTCCTGGTACTTGCGCAGATACTCTACCGGGCAGGTAAACGGATGGTGCGGCTCATCGTAGGAAACCACCATCAGGAACGGCTCGTCAGCGCGGGCGGGCTGGCGCAGGAAGTCGACCGCCCGGTTGCTGATGCGGTGCGCCCAGGTGAAGGTTTCATCTATCCCATGCTGCAGTAAATCTTCTACGCTGTTCAGGCCGTTACGCCACAGGCCGATCTCTTCCTCGGTCAGCTCTGCGAGGTAATTCGCGCCGTCAAACCAGTAGTCAGCGTCCCACTCGGGCGGGCACTCGCCGGTACCAAAGTAGTCGTGACCATCCAGATGCCACTTGCCGATATAGCAGGTGCGGTAACCCGCATCCTTAAAGTAGCGCCCCATGGTGGAGATGTTTTTCCCCGGCGCGACGTTATTGGTCCACGGGCCGGACTGGTTGGCATAGATTCCGGTAAACAGCCCGGCACGTGCCGGGGTGCATACCGGCGAGCAGGTATAGGCGGAATTGAAGCGGATACCTTCGGCGGCCAGACAATCAATATTTTGGGTATTCAGCGGCTTACCGCTGTAACAACCCACCATATTGGTAGCCTGGGTATCGGTCATAATAAACAGGAAATTGGGGCGACTCATGATTTTTCCTTCACATCGATAGCATAGGAAGCTGGAGCGGAGCGGCGTTCCCGCCAGCTGCTGTAAATCAGATAGATAATGACCGCTGCGGTAATGGCGTAGCTCACCGCCGCCAGCCAGCGAGTGCCGTAGCCGCCAAACTCGGCGAGGCCCGCGTAAACGCCGATCATCGCGAACAGAATGCCCACCGAGGCAATTTTCACGTGCCGGTACGGCTGCATATCAACGGCAAACGCATCATGGAATGTAAACGGCGTCGCCCGCGGCTTAATGAAGCCGATAACCAGCATCACCACCACGTTGATGCAAAACGTGCAGGCGAGCACGTAGAGGAAATGGAAATCAAATTTCACCAGGTAATTAATCGTGATGTAGCTAACAATCCCCAGCCCCATCGCTACTTTGGCGGCGATCGCCGGGATACGCGGAAAGAAGAAGCCCATAATGATGATGGTTACCAGCGGCACGTTATAAATACCGTTGAGCTGCTTCATCCAGCTATACAGTCCCTGCGGCGCATTAGCGATCCACGGCGCGACAATCACCGAGATCACCGCAATAAAAAGGCCAAATTTCCGCCCAATGCGCACCAGCTGCTCCGGCTGGGCGTTTTCATTGATGATGCGCCGGTAAATTCCCATGCTGAACAGGGTACTGGCGCTGTTTAAAAAGCCGTTAAAGGTACTGATAACGGCGCCAAACAGAACGGCGCCAAAAAAACCGACCAGCGGAAGCGGCATGACCTTGTTGACCAACGTCGGATAAGCCATATCCGCGCTCGGCAGATCCTGGTAGAGATGAAAGGCAATTAAACCGGGAAGCACCAGAATCAACGGATCGAGCATCTTGAGAACCGCCGTCAGCAGCGCCCCTTTCTGCCCCTCCGCCAGGCTTTTTGACGCCAGGGTGCGCTGCACTATCCCCTGATTAGTACACCAGTAGAAGGTATTCACCAAAATCAGGCCGGTAAACGCCGCGCCAATCGGTAGGGGGTCGCTGCTGCCGCCGATGGAGTTCAGCTTCTCCGCGTGTACCGTCGTCAGCTGCTCGATACCCTGTAAAAAACTCCCCTTCCCCATCGCCATCAGGCCAAAAATCGGTACCATCAGGCCGCCAATCACCAGGCCGATTCCGTTAATGGAATCAGCGATTGCCATCGCGCGCATGCCGCCGATCACCGCGTATAAAATCCCGGCCAGACCGAGCAAAATCACCAGTAACCAGATGGCGGCGCCCTGGGTCAGACCCAGCGATTCACCAATATGAAAAAGGCTATTCAATGCCAGCGCGCCGGAGTAAAGCACGATGGGTAAAAAGCAGATACCGGTGGCGATAAGAAAGCAGAAGTCGATAATAATGCGGGTCGTTTTATCGTACCGCTCTTCCAGAAAGTCCGGGATGGTGGCGATACCGCGCTGCAGATAGCGGGGAAGAAAGATCAGCGCCAGGAAAATCAGCGTCACCGCCGATGTCACCTCCCAGCCCATAACCGACATGCCGCTTTTGTAAGCCTGGCCCGATAATCCCACCAGCTGTTCGGTCGATAAGTTGGTTAACATCAGCGAGGCGGCAATGACCGGCGCTTTCAGCGAACGGCCGGCAAGGAAATAGCCCTGCTGCGAGCCGGTATCCGCTTTTCTTACCTTAAACCAGGTAATGATAGCCACCAGCAATGTAAACCCGACAAAGCTCAAAATTTGTATGGCATTCATCTTAAAGCCCTTATTTGTCATTATATCCCGGCGCTATCCGGTACAGAGGAATAGCGTTTTATCCAGGTAAGGCGATGATTTATATAAAACGAGATGCAATGTATCCCTGCAAGGCTATTTCTTGCTAAATTCACCTCATCAGGTTGCAGGCATCATTGGCTGATGGGAAATTAAAATGAATGGAAAAATACAGATTTCGCATGTAAAAAACGAAACTACGTATAACATTCCGTTAGTTCTGGAAGAAAATGTGATCTCAAGCGGGATTTCACTGCTCTCGCTATGGCATACCCTGGCCGATGAAAGCTACCGGGTCAGCTGGCCGCGCGATAAAAAGAAACCGCTTATCGCCAACTCGTGGGTGGCGATATATACGCTCCAGGGATGTGGTAAAATATATCTCAGAGACCACACTGAAATAACCTTAAACGGTAACTGCGTCATATTCTTAAAACCCATCGAGATCAAATCCTATCACTGCGCCGGATTGGTCTGGGAACAATACTGGATGGAATTTATTCCTACTACGCTGATGCCTATTCCGGTATTACAAATCGGCACTATTTATCACGCCGATATTTTTAATAAGGAACTCAATGAAGTGGCCTTATTGATTGCTGACCGCGATCCGCTAAAGAATAATCTGGCCGTCGCCTACCTCACGAAAATCATTTATCAATGGATTTGCCTGATCGCCGAAAATGGCAAAAAAGATCGTCAACTGCAAAAACTGGAAAAACTGATTGCCGCTCTACACGCTAATCCGCAAAAGCGCTGGAGCGTAGCCGATATGGCTGATGCTATGCAGTGCAGTGAACCCTGGCTGCAGCGCCTCTTTTTGCGTTATACCGGCAAAACGCCAAAGGAGTATTACCTTAACGCCCAGCTTGAGCTGGCGCAGTCGCTATTAAAGCAGGAGGGGAATACGGTGGGTAAGGTGGCGGAGATGCTGAACTTCTTCGACTCCTTTCATTTTAGCAAGGCGTTTAAACGCCGCTTCGGCTATGCGCCCTCAGCGGTACTAAAAATGAATGACCGGCACCCTATGGATGCCGGTCAGCAGGATTAATGCAGTTCCGGCCAGTACTCTTTATTGGCCGCGATCAGGTCATCAAGAATCGCTTTGGCGACCGATGCGCTCGGCACGGTTTTCGACAGCGCAATCGCCTGCCATAGCTTATGGTAAGAGCGCTGTTCCCAGGCATCCACCACCAGTTTTTCCACCGCGACCTGCTGGCTCATCATCCCTTTCTGGAAGTGCGGAATATCGCCAACCGTCAGCGGTTCCGGTCCGTTGTGGCCAACCAGGCACGGAATTTCCACCATCGCATCGGCATCGAAGTTATGAATCGCGCCGTTGTTCGGCACAATCAGCAGCATGCGTTCCTGGGTATTAAAAGCAATTGCCGCCGCCAGATCGACGATATAGGAAGCATGTTCGTCAATTTCCAGATCCCCCGCGGATGAGTTACCGGCCTCAATAATGGCCCGGCAGGCGCTAAAGACGTTTTTCTCGCGATGATCCATCACCTCGTTGGCGCGGGTACGTTCCGGGTTAGAGTGCGCCACGACGTAGTCCGGGAACAAATAATACTTGAGGTAAGTATTGGGCATCGTATCCGGATCCAGCGCCTGCACGTCCTTCGCCTTGGCGAAGGTATCGTTCCAGCTGGCCTCGGTATGCGGGTCGTTTGACGGCGGCACATAGCCGAATTTCGCCACATGTTCGCGCAGTTTCGGCATCAGATCGTTGCCCTGTAAATCTTCAATCGAGGTCCACCAGCCGAAGTGATTCAGACCGTAGTAGCGCACGCGCATCTGTTTGCGGTCCTTAAGACCCACGATTTGCGCCATGCGCCCTTCGATACCGATCGGCATATCGCAGATGTTGAGAATTTTAGCGTTCGGACGCAGGCGACGGGTCGCTTCCGCCACAATTGCCGCCGGGTTGGAGTAGTTCAGCATCCAGGCGTTTGGCGAATATTTTTCCATATAGTCCACCAGTTCCAGAACGCCGCCGATGGAGCGCATACCGTAGGCGATACCGCCAGGACCGCAGGTTTCCTGCCCCAGCACACCGTGACGCAGCGGAATTTTTTCATCTTTTTCACGCATCGGATATTTGCCCACGCGGATATGCGCCATCACGAAATCAACGTCGGTAAAGGCCGCCTGCGGGTCAGTGGTGTAGCTGAACGCGATATCCGGCGCCTGCTCTTTGAGAATGACTTTGCACGCCTCGGCGATGGTCTCCTGACGCGCGCCGTCGTTGTCGTAAAATTTCAACGACCGCAGCGGGAAGCGATCCTGGTTCGCTAACAGCATCAGCACGATGCCCGGGGTGAAGGTACTGCCGCCGCCTGCGATAACAACTGAGAATTTTTTCATGATACTGCCTCCGTCATGGTGGTTTGTTCGGTCTGTAGAGAATCTTTTATCAGGGTTTCCAGCTGGTCGCGGACCTGAGGAACGTGCAGGCCGACGATGACCTGAATTGCGTTGCCGCGGCGGACTACGCCGTGGGCGCCCAGCGCTTTAAAGACGTCGTCGCTTTGGGTCTTCGCCATATCGACCAGCGCAATGCGCAGCCGGGTGGCGCAGTTATTGATGCTCTCGATGTTGCCCGCTCCGCCCAGCGCCTGCAGGAAGCCGGCGGCCTGGCCCAGTTTGGTATCTGTAGCCCCCGCAACGCTGGTTTTGCCGCGCGCGGCCTGGTAATCCGCTTTGCTGTAGAGCTTAATTTCACTCTCTTCACGGCCCGGCGTTTTCAGGTTCAGGCGCAGAATCAGAGTGCGGAAGATAACGAAGTAGATCGCGGTGAAGCATGCGCCAACGCCTATCTGGATAAACATCATCGACGCATGGTTGTGGAACATCGGGATCCAGTTTTGCGGGAGGAACTGGTCGAGCAGGCCGCCGCCAAAGTTGCCTACCACGCCGCAGATATACATCACCGTCGCCATAGTGGCCGCGAGCACCGCATGGACGGCAAACAGCAGCGGCGAGATAAACAGGAAGGTGAACTCTAACGGCTCGGTTATTCCCACCAGTACGGCGGTCAAGGTGGCAGGAATCAGCAGACCGGCGACTTTCACGCGGTTTTCCGGTGCTGCGGTGTAGTAGAGCGCCAGCGCGATCCCCACGGAACCAAAGACCTTCGAGTTACCGTGCAGCGCGAATCCGCCTTCCGGGAACAGGGTTTTCAGCGCCTCGGTACTCTGGCTGAATTCATGTAAATGCTGCGCCCAGTAAACCTGAATACCGCTTTCCACTACCGCCGGGCCGAAAATAAACGGTCCATAGACGAAGTGGTGTAAACCGGTCGGGATCAGGATACGTTCAAGGAAGATATAGACCCAGACGCCCAGCGCCCCGGCCGAGCGTAAAAAGGCCTGCAGGGATTCGATACCCATCTGCACTTTTGGCCATCCCAACAGCGTCAGCCAGGCGCAGGGAATCATCGCCAGGAAGGCGACAATCACCACAAACGAGGAGCCCTGGAAAATCCCCAGAAACACCGGCAGCGGTTTATCGAAGTAGCGGTTATGCAGGGCGGTCACCAGCCCGGAGATAACGATCGCGCCAATAATGCTGGTATCGAGCGTTTTTATCCCGGCCATCATCGTCAGGCCGCTGCCTGCCGTTGGTTCAACGGAGAAGTCGACGCCGAAGAAGTGGCCCCAGGTCATCCCCATGGCGTTGATGAAATAGTTCCAGGTCATGAAGCTGACCAGTACCGCCAGACAAGCCCGGCCCTGAGCTTGTTTCGCCAGGCCGATCGGCAAACCGACGGCAAAAATCAGCGGCATATTACGAAAGACGGTCCAGCCGCCCTCTTCAATAATGTAAACGATCTGAGCAAATAAACTATCGGGTGCTGTGAGCGCTTCGCCGACGAACATCGGGTTACGCAACATAATGGCGATACCCACCACGATCCCGGCGAAAGGAAAGAGTAAAACCGGGGTAAACATGGCGCCGCCAAAGCGTTGTATTTGACTGAGCATTTGAAAATCCTCATATAACAACTCATAGGGTGAGTGGCCTTATCCATACCCGGCATGCTTCACGTACCGCGGTGAATGATTCAGGGTAATTATTTGTACTGGCCTGAAACGAGAATAGAAATTTGCCCGAGCGGCAACATGCGGCGCCGTTGCGATTCGTGATCGCTTTCATGGTTTTAATTACATCAATGTTGTCTACTTTCTCGTAAAAAATTAGACATGATGAATTATGGCGTTTACATTAGCCTGATTAATATTTTCTTTTTCTAAGTATTAATCTGTTTTTTATAGATAATTTTTTATCTGACATGAATGGTGACAACGTTAATAGAGGTCTACTGGTGATCTACAAATCTATCGCCGACAGATTACGTTTACGGCTTAATTCTTCCGATTTCGATATTGGCAGCCCGCTGCCGAGCGAAAAAAAGCTGGCGGAAGAGTTCGGCGTTGCGCGCATGACCATCCGCAAAGCCATCGATCTGCTGGTCAGCTGGGGACTGGTAGTGCGTCGGCACGGCTCCGGCACCTATGTCGCCCGTAAAGACCTGCATCATGAAACCAGCAATCTAACCGGACTGGCCGAAGTGCTGCGCAAGCAGGGCAAAGAGGTGGTCAGCCGGGTATTGGTTTTTGAGGTGATGCCCGCGCCCCCGGCTATCGCCAGCCTGCTGCGGATACAAATTGATGAACGGATCTACTTCTCGCGCCGGGTACGCTATGTCGATGGCAAGCCGCTAATGCTGGAGGATAGCTATATGCCGGTAAAGTTGTTTCGCAATCTGTCGCTGGTGCACCTGGAGGGATCGAAGTTCGATTACATTGAGAAGGAGTGCGGAATAACCATTAGCGGTAACTATGAAACGCTGTCGCCGGTGCTGGCGGACAGGCAGCTGGCGCAGTCGATGAACGTGCCGGAACAGACGCCGCTGCTGCGTATAACCTCCCTTTCCTACAGCGACAGCGGCGAATTTCTTAACTACTCGGTGATGTTCCGTAACGCCAGCGAATATCAGGTGGACTACCATCTGCGGCGCGTCCAGACGGAGCACCCGTTAGCCTATCCCCCAGAACAGCACCGCCAGTAGCTGCGGGGTAATAATACGTAAGAACATAACCAGCGGATAAACGGTCGCGTAGGAGAGCGCCGCCGCGCCGCTGGTGGCATGCAGGTTATTGGCAAACGCCAGCGCCGGAGGGTCGGTCATTGAGCCGGCCAGCATCCCGCACAGGGTCAGGTAGTTCATCTTCGCCAGGATGCGCGACAGAATACCCACCGTCAGCAGCGGTATCGCGGTGATAAAGATGCCGTAGACAATCCAGCTCATCCCGTCGCCTTCAATCAGCGTTGCGACAAAATCGCCGCCGGATTTCAGGCCAACCACCGCGAGGAACAGCACGATGCCCAGTTCGCGCAGCGCAAGGTTGGCGCTGGGCGGCATAAACCAGTACAGCTTACCGATGCTGCCGATACGTCCGAGGATCAGGGCCATAATCAGCGGCCCGCCTGCCAGACCCAGCTTCAGCGCCGCCGGGAATCCCGGAATAAACAGCGGAATGGAGCCCAGCAGCACGCCCAGGCCGATGCCGATAAATACCGGCAGCATCTGCACCTGCTGCAGTTTTTGCTGGGCGTTGCCCAGCTCGGCGGCTACCGCATCAATCGCCTCCGGGCGGCCGACGAGGTTAAGAATATCGCCGAACTGCAGGCTGGCATGGCTGCTGGCGACCAGTTCAACCCCGGCGCGATTGAGCCGCGAGATCACCACATCATAGCGCTGCTTAAAGTGCAGATCGCGAATGCGTTTACCCAATACTTTTTCGTTGGTCACCACCACGCGCTCGACTTTCAGATCGGTACCGCGAGTGGAGAGCGAAGTGGAAACTTCCTTGCCAATCACCAGCTGAGCGTTGTGCAAATCCTCCGGTCGCCCGACCAGGTGCAGCAGGTCCCCAAGCTGAATCAGGGTATTCGGCGCGGGCACCATCAGCATCTCCTCGCGCTTGAGACGCGAGCAGATCAGCTTGTCGCTGTTAAGCATCGGCACATCCTGAATCGCCATATTGTTCAGGTTGGGGTTTTCAACCCGCACGTTGATGGTCTGGAGATGCGCATGGCCATTGCCGCTGTTTTCATCAAACTGCTGAGCCTCTTTCTCAACGTTGATGCGGAAAAACAGCCGGACCAGCCACATGGTCAGCAAAATGCCGCAAATGCCGAAAGGATAGGCCATGGCGTAGCTCATACCCATCTGGTCGACGGTATCAAGCGGCACGCCAAGGTCGCGCAGGATCTGCTGCCCGGCCCCCAGCGCAGGCGTGTTGGTTACCGCACCGGAAAAGATCCCGAGCACCACGGGGAGAGGAATATCGAACAGTTTATGCAGGACCGCGGTAACCAGACCGCCGAGAATCACAATCAGAATGGCGAACAGGTTAAGCCGCAGGCCAGAGACGCGCAGCGAAGCGAAGAAGCCCGGCCCCACCTGGATCCCGATGGTGTACACGAAGAGGATCAGGCCGAATTCCTGAATAAAGTGCAGCATGGGGCTACTGAGCGTAATGCCCGCCTGGTCTACAAAGTGGCCGACGATAATACCGCCAAACAGCACGCCTCCGATACCGAAGCCGACACCGCGCACTTTTACATTGCCGATCCACAATCCGACTACCGCCACCAGCGCCAATACGCTAACGGTCAATGCTATATCACTCATCGTCTCTTCCCTGTGTATAACATTACGCACAATGAGGATTATGACCGGTAGTCACCAGGCTGTATGCCGCCTGGCGCACAATAATCACGGGATCAGCCAACGACCATTTTGTTGAACACAACAAGAAAGGACAAAGTAATGTGTATCACGCACAAAAAAGCCCCGAAAATCGGGGCCTTATAAGTGATTCGCTTAATTAGCTCTGTAACGCAGGGCGCTCGCTGATGGCGATGCGCTGCGGGGCGATCTGTTCCGGCTCGTTGCGGGTCAAATCGATATGCAGCAGGCCGTTGGTAAAGGTTGCCCCGGAGACTTCCATATTTTCGGCGAGCGTGAAGCTCAGGCTAAATGCCTGGTTAACCAGCCCCTGGTGCAGCCATTTGGTCTCTTTTTCCGGCTGCTGCGGCGCGCCTTTTACCGTCAGGCGCGTGCCTTCAAGCTGGATATCCAAATCTTCCTGACGGAAACCGGCCAGCGCAAGGGTAATGCGATAGTGGTTATCGTCACTTTTTTCAATGTTATAAGGCGGGAAGCTCTGGCTTTCACCGGCGGTTTGCAGCGCGTTGGCCAGTTTGTCAAAACCGATCCATTGACGCAGAAGCGGGGATAAATCGTAGTTACGCATAGTCTTTCTCCTTCTAAGAAGCGAGTGGATGTTTGCAAATCCTGCGGATTCGCCTTTGCCCCCTGACGGCGGGCACTGTTTTCAGCAATACCGGGCCGCCTTCGCGGCCCATCAAATTAGTTGATTTCGATACGGCGCGGTTTATTCGCTTCAGGAATAACGCGCTCAAGGTCGATATACAGCAGACCGTTTACCAGGTTAGCGCCGCGAATATGAATATTTTCTGCGAGCTGGAATTTACGCTCAAAGTTGCGCTCAGCGATGCCCTGATACAGGTAGGTACGCTCTTTCTGCTCGCCGGCATGGGCGCCTTTTACAATAAGCAGATTATCCTGGGCGGTAATTTCCAGTTCGCTCTCGGCAAAACCGGCAACGGCAATCGCGATGCGGTAGTTGTTCTCGTCTACTAACTCAACGTTGTACGGAGGGTAGCCGCCATTGCTCTGGCTTTGATTATTTTCTAACAGATTGAAAAGGCGGTCGAAACCAATAGCAGAACGATACAGCGGGGAGAGATCGAAATTACGCATAATACATAGCTCCTGAAATCAGCGAGAATTATCTGACCTTCCATCATGGACAGGCCGTTATTACCCGGAATACCCATTCGGCGTATTCTCAGGGAGACACATTCCTAAAATGGGTATATCCATGGTCTTTTCAAGGGGAAAAAGGCAAAATTTTTTGCAGTTTGCAGTCTATTGCTTAGACTGGAGTGACAGCACAAAAGGCAAAGTGCGACGCCTGCCACAGTGCGGCGCAATGGCACTATGCATCCATGGAATGGCCCGATATAACCGATAGGTACGCCATTCTTCAGACTGCTTCCCCGCTGGCCGCATTCTGAATGAGGTTGTACTTCGAAGGTTCTATCAACGCCCGTAACGATGACGGAAGAATGATGAAAAACGGTCTTTTAAAGCTGGTCCTGTTCGGCGGGATAATAAGTTTGGGCGGTTGCTCCAGCGTGATGTCACATACTGGCGGCAAGGAAGGAACCTATCCTGGAACGCGCGCCAGCGCGCAGATGCTCGGGGATAGCGACGCAAACTGGGGCACGAAATCGCTGGTGGCGTTGGATATGCCGCTCACGGCGGTCATGGACACGCTGCTGCTGCCGTGGGATATGTTCCGTACCGACAGTTCGGTGAAATCGCGCGTGGAAAAGAGCGAGGAAGAGACGCTGGCGACCAATTCCGTGATCCCGCCAGCGCGGATGCCAACCCCCTGATTTAGCGCGCCGTTTCGGTTACCCAGAGCTGGCGGTAACCGTCCACCTCCTCCATCCAGGCAAGCTGTTTGCCGTCTGGCGAAAAGACGATCGCATCGGCCGATGGCGGATGGGCATGCTCATCGGTCAAAAAGTCGATTTCCCCGTTCTGCGCGTCACAGATCGCGATGCGGTTTTCCAGCACAAAGCCCAGCCATTTTCCTGAGGGATGCCAGTTAAACGCCGACTGGATATCGGAGCGGTTGTGGGTCAACTGCCGCAGCCCGTCCCCCCGCGTCGAAATGAGCCACATTTGCACCACGCCAGCCTCATCGCGCATCAGAAAAGCGATGTCCGTCGCCGACGGATTGGCGCGTACCCAATGACGGGGCGTAGTCACCAGCCCTGGATAACGGCGTTGGTGGGTAAACGTTAAGCGACGCTGAACAACGCCGGCAGGAGGCGCCGGCATCGTGGTTTGCGTTCCTGCCAGCGGCGCATCACCCGCTTGCTTCCAGCCCCGTTCGCTCTCCGGCAGTTCGACAATAAACAGCTCCGGCACTTTGTCGCCATTTATCGCCAGCGTATCGCCAATAAACGCCAGCGCCCCGTTGCCCACCCATCCCTCTTCATAGGCGCGATTAATCTCGTCGCTGCCCGGCGCCGGGGTTGGCGTTGTACGGCTGACCAGCACGCTCCAGTGGCTGCCGCCGTATTCACGTGGATGATCGCCACGCGGTACTACCGGGCCATAGGGAACCGCCACGCCAACGTTGCGCAAATCCAGCGCCGGATCGCGTTCATGCAGCACGTGGTCGTTATAGGTAAAGCTGACAAATTCACCGTTCGGACTGAAAACATGCACATGACTGCCGCCGCGCAGCGCGCCGGGAGTATAGGGAGCGGTAATATTCATCGCATCCAGGTTGTGGGTTTCTCCCTGGTACGTCACCACGCCGCGTCGATGGTGGAAATCGTAATGCCAGCCCTCGTCAGGGTTTTCCGGGCCGTGGATGAAGACATATTTATCTACCGATGGATGAACGGTCACCACGCCAACGTATGCGCCTTGCCCGGCACGGTAGAGGATCTCAACGTCTCCCGTATCGACATTCACCCGCTCGATGGTTTCGCCGGTAAAGGAAGCGCCAGAAGGGCGAACGTCAAAGACCAGCCAGCGGCTGTCTGCCGTCCAGGTGCGAGTGTTAGTAAGCTGATGATGACGGGGAGCAAAGGTGACTTGTTTCATAAAGATACCCTGATACGAGACTTTCGCATCAGGGTATCGTATCGGAAAGAATTAGCCTACGCGTTTGACATCCCCCACCAGCAGGATGTAAGAAAGCGCGCCAATCAGCGCAATAACGGAAATATAAACCAGCGCAGGCGCAAAACCATAGTCCTGGGCCAGATAACCCACCACCAGCGGAACGGTGATACCGCCCAGCCCGCCGACGAAATTAAACATACCGCCGGTCAGCCCGATAAGCCGCATCGGCGCAAGCGACGATACCAGCGACCAGGTAATGGAAGCGAAGCCGTTGCCGAAGAAGGCCAGCGCCATCAGGATCATAATCCACACCGGATCGTTGGTGTAGTTCGCCCCCATGATGCAGGTCGAGATCAGCAGCCCGCAGATAATTGGCGTTTTACGCGCGGCGCCTAACGAGAAGCCTTTTCGGACCAGCCTGTCCGCCAGCCAGCCGGAGAGCAGCACGCCAACAAAGGCGGCAAGGAACGGCACCGTTGTCATAAAGCCCGCTTTCAGCGCCGTAATCCCCTTTTCCTGGGTCAGATAGTTAGGGAACCAGGTCAGGAAGAACCACAGCGTGGAGGTTACGGCAAACTGCCCGAGGTAAACGCCGATTAGTTTGCGATGGAATACCAGCTTCCAGTCGGCTTTGGTCAGCGGCTGCCGCGCCTCTTTTTTAACAGGCGCATCGCCGTCTACCAGGCCACCGCCGTCGCGAATATAATCCAGTTCGGCTTTGCTGATACTTTTTGTCAGACGCGGCGGCTGATAAACCTTAAACCAAATTAAAGACCATATTATCCCGATAGCGCCGGTAACGATAAATACCCAGTGCCAGCTCAGCATTTCCTGAATCCAGATTAATAGCGGGGTCAGGAATGCCAGCCCGACAAACTGTCCTGAAGTGTAAAAACCGACGGCTGATGCGCGCTCGTGCTCCGGAAACCAGCTGGTCACCATGCGATTATTAGTGGGAAAAGCCGGGGCTTCAAAGATCCCGGTAATCGCGCGCAGACCAATCAACGACATCAGTCCCGTGGCAAATCCCTGCAGTAGCGTCGCCACTGACCAGCCAAAAATAGCGATAAAGTAGGTTAGTCGCGATCCCACGCGGTCAAGGAACCAACCGCCGGGGATCTGGCAAAGCGTATACAGCCACGCGAAGGCGGAAAATACATATCCCATTTCCGCTTTGGTAATACCAAACTCTTCCTGAATATGCGCCGATGCCACGGCAAGGTTGGCGCGATCAACATAACAAATCACCACGGTAATAAAGATCATAATCAGCGTCAAATAACGACGACGCCCGGGTTTTGCAGCTGTAACTGAAATATCCATCGCAATCTGTCTCCAGATTTTGGGCATAGCGAAGCCGCTCACCATGCCCGGTAATTTACAGAGGGTGTGTTTAAAATTTATATTTTTGCTTACGAATGCTCTAAATAGTTCACGTTGCAGGAAGGCGGCAAGATTGCAAATCCCCGGGAGCTTACATTAGTAAGTGACCGGGGTGCGCAATCGCAGCCAACGCACCTGTGGCGTGAAATATGAAGAGCATTTACCATTCCGCGACGCTACCATCCTCATGCCGCCACAACGGATTACGCCAGTCCGGCGCATTTTGACTTAATTCAATTACCCGCGCTTCATCGATCTCTACGCCAAGCCCTGGCTTCATTAATGGTTTAAAGAAGCCGCCTTCCATATTGAAGTCTTCTTTATTTTTTACAAAGTCGAGTAATTCCGCCCCCTTGTTATAGTGAATGCCCATACTTTGCTCCTGGAAGACGGCGTTATAGGAGACAAAATCGACATGTAAACAGGCGGCAAGCGCAATGGGTCCCAGCGGGCAGTGCGGCGCCAACGCCACGTCATAGGCCTCAGCCATTCCAGCGATTTTATAGCACTCGGTAATACCGCCGGCGTGCGACAGGTCGGGTTGCAGAATAGCCAGCCCACCGGCTTCCAGCACGCGTTTAAACTCGAAGCGCGAGAACATGCGTTCGCCCGCCGCAATAGGAATCGAGGTTTGCGCCGCCAGCCGCGGATAGTATTCTGCCTGCTCGGCAAGAACCGGCTCTTCAATAAATAGCGGGCGATATTGCTCCAGCTCTTTGATAAGTACCTTCGCCATCGGCGCGCTCACGCGACCGTGGAAATCGAGACCAAATTCAATTTCATTGCCGAACGCTTCGCGAATTTGCGCCACGGTATTCACCGCAGCGTCCACCGCCCGAGAATTATCGATCAGCCCCAGCTCCTCGCAGCCATTTAATTTAAAGGTATCAAAACCAATTCCGCGCAGCTTTTTGATACCGTCAATCACTTCTGCCGGCCGATCGCCGCCAACCCAGCTGTAGGCTTTGATTTTGTCACGTACCAGGCCCCCCATCAGCTGCCAGACCGGGGCATTCAGCACTTTGCCTTTAATATCCCACAGGGCCTGGTCGATACCGGCAATGGCGCTCATTAAAATCGGGCCGCCGCGATAAAAGCCCGCGCGGTACATCACCTGCCACAGGTCGTTAATCCGCGCCGGATCCTGGCCTATCAGATAATCGCCGAGCTCATGCACCGCTGCCTCCACGGTGCGCGCGCGCCCTTCAATCACGGGCTCGCCCCAGCCAATCACGCCTTCGTCGGTTTCAATTTTTAAAAACATCCAGCGCGGGGGTAAACGATACGTGGTGAGTTTGGTTATTTTCATTGCACTGCCTCTCGATACGCTTTAACAAATGCTGCCGCCTGCCGTGCGGTACGCTCTACGGATTGCCCGGCGCGATAGAGATCGCTGCCCAGCCCGGCACCGGTACAACCAGCTTTTAGCCACTGCGCCAGGTTCTCCGGCGTCACGCCGCCCACGGCGAAAACGGGCACCTCCGGCGGCAAAACGGCTTTTAGCGCTTTGATGTAGTCAGGGCCAAAAGCCGAGGAAGGGAATACTTTTAAAGCCTGTGCGCCAGCATCCAGCGCGGTAAAAGCTTCCGTCGCCGTCGCGCATCCGGGACAAACGGTCATGCCGAAGCTCACCGCGCGGCGAATCACCTCTGGCTGAATATTGGGCGTAACGATAAGCCTGCAGCCCATTTCGGCAAGCCTGTCCACACGTTCAGGCTTAAGTACGGTGCCCGCGCCTATCAGCGCTCTGTCGCCATAAGCCTCAACAACGGCGGAAATGCTTTTTTCCCACTGCGGAGAATTGAGCGGGATTTCAACGGCGTCGAAGCCAACATCAATGACGGCGCCGACATGTTCCAGCGCCTCTTCCGGCGTAATGCCGCGCAGAATAGCGATAAGCGGTAGTTTAGTTTGCCACTGCATGGGCGATGCTCCTTATTCCGGTCTGAAATGCGGTGTCGCCTGACACCACGGTCGTCTGACGGCCGATAGCGCCAAGCGCCTGCTGATAGCGGTCTGCCAGCGCCTCTCCGGCAACGAGGGTGACCTGGCGATCGTGGAAATGGGCGCTCATGGTGGCGACTTCCGCGCCAATCAGCAGGCCGGAGAGAAATTCGCTCACCTGTTCGCGCGGCAGTGAGCCCAGCACGTGCGCAGCGCGTACCTCAAAAAGCTGCGGCAGGATGTCTGGCGAATGCAGGCCGCGCTCAAGCCCGGCGTTAAACGCGTCAGGAGCTGAGACCTGCTCCGGTATCCCGGCGCCGACCAGCGAGTGGCGCAGCAGCAGGTGGTGGAGTTCGCCGGTCATCACCGTGCGAAAGTCGCTAATTTGTTGGCGGTCAGCCTGCACCCATTTGCAGTGGGTGCCGGGCATAACGTAGACGGAGGAAGGAGCTATTGCCCGCGCGCCGAGGAGCTGAGTCTCTTCGCCGCGCATCACATTATGGTTATCGTCGCGAGAGACGCTGAGTCCGGGAATAATCCAGACCTGGTCGCTAACAGCGGTTAATTGTTCGCCAATGGCGGAAAAATGGACGGGAACCGGCAGGTAGGGCGCCGCCTTCCAGCCGACATTACTGCCGACCATTCCCGCCATCACTACCGGGGTAGCGCTGTCGCGCCAGCCCGCGGTTATTTCGCTAAACACCGCTGCGGAGGAGTGTCCGTTCAGGCGCGTGACGCCTGCTTCCGATTGCCTGCTCTCCAGACACTGCTCGCCCTGATAAAGCCAGGCGCGCAGGTTTGTCGATCCCCAGTCAATTGCGATGTAGCGAGATGTCATGTGATTTCCTTTAACCTTCGTGTCGAGCTGGCGATCATGGTGAGCGCCGCCTGCTCCGCCGCTTCGCTGTCCTGATGCCGGATGGCGTCAAACAGCGCCTTATGTTCCTGGAGCGTTTTCGGCATGTTGGCCTCATCGCCCATCCAGGTCCTTTCAAATACCGCCCGCTGTAGCGAGCTGATCGCCACGTTGAGCTGTTGCAGTACCGGGTTATGTACCGACTGCAGCACCGCCTCGTGGTAGCGAATATCCGCTTCGTTAAACGCTTCCCTGTCCTGGTTGTTGGCGATCATGTCGTTGAGCGCTTCTTCTATTTGCGCCAGGTCGCTCGATGTTGCGCGCTCTGCCGCCCAGCGGGCTATCGCCGGTTCAACCAGATTACGTACCTCGCTCATCGCGCTAATCAGCCGCGGGTCGTAATCGCTCTCCAGCACCCACTGTAAAACGTCGGTGTCGAGATAATTCCACTGGTTGCGCGAGGCAACGAATGCGCCGCGATAGCGCTTCATTTCAATCAGTCGCCTGGCCATCAATGACCGGAACACTTCGCGAATGATATTGCGCGAGGTAGCAAACTCCTCACACAGCTCGGCTTCCGCGGGCAGCGCAGAGCCGGGAACGTATTTACCGCTGACAATCTGCTTGCCCAGCGTGATGACGATGCGATCGGTTTTATTGAGAGTCATGGAGAGTCCTTGTGCTCTGGATGTACCTCTCTACTTTACCGCGACAGGCGGATTTGACCGCAACTTTGTAGTACTAACGTGATACCACTCGTCATCGCCATGGGCACAATGTAGTACAATACAAACATGTTGTACTACAATTTAGATCACAAAAACGACAATCAGGCATGAAGATTTTCTGGCGGGGTAAACTCAGGGTATAAAAAAACCCGCGATAAACGCGGGTTTTTCAGAAAACGATTTTTAGTTTAAGACATATTTTTCAATAGCATATGCCACACCGTCTTCCAGATTGGATTTGGTGATAAAGTTTGCCGCTTCTTTGACGGCAGGGATCGCGTTGTCCATCGCCACGCCGACGCCTGCATATTCGATCATTGCAATGTCATTTTCCTGATCGCCAATCGCCATCACCTCTTCCGGCTTGATACCCAGCGTATCGGCCAGCGATTTCACGCCGGTGCCTTTGGTGACGCGTTTATCAAGGATTTCCAGGAAGTAGGGCGCGCTTTTCAGCACGGTGTATTTCTCTTTCACTTCAGCCGGGATGCGGGCGATAGCCTGGTCCAGAATGGCCGGTTCATCGATCATCATCACTTTCAACAGCTGGATGTTGGGATCCATATTTTCGGCTTCGCAGAAGACCAGCGGGATTGTCGCCACGTAGGATTCATGCACCGTGTAATAGCTTACATCGCGGTTAGCGGTATACAGGGTATTACGATCCAGCGCGTGGAAGTGGGAGCCGACATCACGGGCCAGCTGTTCCAGATAGCGATAGTCGTCGTAGCCCAGCGCGGTTTGCGCAACGGTACTGCCGTCGCTTGCCTTCTGTACTAAAGCGCCGTTGTAGGTGATGCAGTAATCTCCCGGCTGCTCCATATGCAGTTCTTTCAGGTAGCTGTGCACACCTGCGTAAGGTCGTCCGGTGGTTAACACCACGTTGACGCCGCGTTCGCGGGCTGCGGCAATCGCGGTTTTCACCGCAGGAGAGATGGTATGGTCAGGCAGCAGCAGCGTGCCGTCCATATCGATTGCGATTAGTTTAATAGCCATGAAATCCCCGGGTAAGATGAGTCCTTACTCATGCTAACGCGATTAAGCCTACAAAAACAGAGCTACATTACGCAGCGGAACACCCTCTTTTTAGGCAGAACCCGGGGACCGGGATCTTACTCGCGGGTCAGAACGATTTTACCAAACGCCCCGCGATCGAGATGTTCAAGCGCCTGTTCAAGCTGGTTAAAACGGTAACGGTGTTCAATCACCGGTTTTAACCCGGTCACGTCAACGGCGCGGACGAAATCTTCCAGCGCACGACGGTGCCCGACACCAATACCCTGAATCACCGGGGATTTCAGCAACAGTTCGCCAGCCGGTAGCGAGATTTCACTCCCGGCCAGCACGCCAATGACCGATATGCGACCATGAACCGCAACGGCGCGCAGGGAATGTCGCAGATTCTCCCCGCCAACGGTTTCAATAATATGATCGATGCCGCGATCGGCGGTCAGTTCGTAAATTCCTTCCGTCCAATCACTTTTGAGCCGGTTTATCCCATGATCGGCGCCAAGTTGTTTAGCCCGCGCCAGTTTTTCATCACTTCCTGATGTGACAAAAACCTTTGCCCCCTGTGCTTTTGCAATTTGCAAAGCGAATATCGCCACACCGCCCGTCCCCTGTACCAGCACCGATTGCCCGGCGTGTAAATGACCGCGTTCCACCAGCGCGAACCATGCGGTAAGCCCTGCACAAGGGAGCGTGCTGGCCTCTGCATCATCAAGGGTTTCCGGTGCAGCCACCAGCCAGTTTTCATTCACAACCACGTACTCAGCCAGCATGCCCTGGAAGTACCCGCCGGTGGTTTTATAAGGCAAAGTGCGGGCATCTGACGCTGGTCTACCGTCGATCCACTCCGGGAAAAAGGTGGAGATCACCCGAGCGCCGGGTTTGAAACGCGTGACGCCCTCACCCGTGCTCTCCACCACGCCCGCCATATCAGACGCCGGCGTAAACGGGAAGGAAAGCGCAATAGGCATGGTGCCTTCAATGACCATCTTATCGCGATAGTTGAGCGCAACGGCATTCACCCGCACGCGGACTTCACCCGGGCCCGGCTGCGGAACAGGCGCCTGAATAAGATTGAGGTTCTCACGCCCGAGGGCGTCCATAGACCAGCGTTGCATTGTCTGCGTCATTTTTCACTCCTGCCATCAAATAAGCTTGAAGTGACAGTTTACCGTTGACCATGGGTAACCAGTGGCGATAAGTTTTCCCTCTATTGGTGACTGAAAAGATACAATCCATGACCGATACGCTGAAGGATATTCCGGTTTTTGTGGCCGCCGTTGAGGCGGGAAGTTTTTCTCAGGCCGCAATTCGTTTGCATTTGTCGCGCTCGGCGGTAGGAAAGAGTATCGCTCGGCTTGAAGAGCGGTTGGGGGTACGTCTGTTTCAACGTACGACCCGCAGCCAAAGCCTGACCGACAACGGCGCCCTTTTTTATGAACGTTGTCAGCGCGCGCTGGAGGAAATTCGTGGAGCAGAGTCGCTGCTGGAAACAGGGAAACAGCAGGTTAGTGGCCGCCTGCGTGTGGCCATGCCGGTGCTGTTTGGTCGCCAGTGCGTGGCCCCACTGCTGATCGAGCTTGCGCAGGAACACCCAGGTCTCGAGCTGGAGATGTCATTCAGCGATCGTGTGGTGGATCTCGTCGAGGAAGGGTTTGATATGGCGGTGCGTAACGGCCCCCTTCAGGACAGCAGCGTTCTGGTCGCCAGAAAGCTGGGAGAACACCGCATGGTGCTGTGCGCCGCGCCGGATTACCTGCTGAAGAAGGGGCTGCCACAAAGCGTTGATGATTTACCCCACCATACGGCCATTAACTATCTGCAAGCAGGCAGAGTGCTATCCTGGCAGCTGATGGATAAAGAAGGAGTCTCGCACACCTTTACTCCCCGTTCATCGCTCAATATGGATGATTTGCAGGCAATCTGCGACGCTGCGCTGGCCGGCCACGGCATTGCATGGCTGCCCTGCTGGATGGCCAGCAAAGAAATTCATCAGGGAAAACTCGTCCCGCTTTTAAAGCAAGCGCCGGATGTGCGCTTCGACGTTCATGCGGTCTGGCAACAGACGCCGCATCTACCGCTGAGGGTGAGAATTGCCGTCGATATGCTCGCCAGCCGTTTACCGTCCGTGATGTCGCTGGATATGCCTGCGCCCGCAAAAAAGCCGCGCTAAACGCGCGGCCTGAGTAGGGCTGTAGACGACGATTAAATATCGATGTTCGCCGCTTTGAGGGCGTTCTCTTCGATAAAGGCGCGACGCGGTTCAACGGCGTCACCCATCAGGGTGGTGAACAGCTGGTCAGCGGCAATCGCATCCTTCACGGTCACGCGCAGCATGCGGCGGCTATCCGGGTCCATAGTGGTTTCCCACAGCTGATCCGGGTTCATCTCGCCAAGACCTTTATAGCGCTGGATAGAGAGGCCGCGGCGCGACTCTTTCACCAGCCAGTCCAGCGCCTGTTCAAAGCTGGCAACCGGCTGACGGCGTTCGCCGCGCTCAATAAAGGCATCCTCTTCAATCAGACCGCGCAGCGTTTCGCCCAGCGCGCAGATACGGTGGTATTCCGGCCCGGTGACAAACTCATGATCCAGCGGATAATCGGTATCCACGCCGTGGGTACGCACGCGAACGATCGGCTCAAACTGCTGCAGCTCGGCGTTCTCGCGGACATCAAATTTCCACTGGCTGCCGTGCTGCTCTTTCTCATTCAGCTCGCTCACCAGGGCGTTGATCCAGCGCGTCACGGTCTGCTCATTCGCCAGGTCGGCCTCTGCGAGCGTCGGCTGATAGATAAGCTCTTTGAGCAGCGCTTTAGGATAACGACGTTCCATACGCGTAATCATTTTCTGCGTGGCGTTATACTCGGCAACCAGTCTCTCCAGCGGCTCTCCGGCCAGGGCCGGCGCGTTGGCGTTGGTGTGCAGCGTTGCGCCATCCAGCGCGATGGAGATTTGGTACTGATCCATCGCCTCATCGTCTTTAATGTACTGTTCTTGCTTGCCTTTCTTCACTTTGTACAGCGGCGGCTGGGCAATATAGACGTGGCCGCGCTCAACGATTTCCGGCATCTGACGGTAGAAGAAGGTCAACAGCAGCGTACGAATGTGCGAGCCGTCGACGTCCGCATCGGTCATGATGATGATGCTGTGGTAGCGCAGTTTGTCCGGGTTGTACTCGTCGCGACCAATGCCGCAGCCCAGCGCGGTAATCAGCGTCGCCACTTCCTGCGAAGCGAGCATTTTGTCAAAGCGCGCTTTCTCAACGTTGAGGATTTTCCCCTTCAGCGGCAGAATCGCCTGGTTCTTACGGTTACGCCCCTGCTTAGCAGAGCCGCCCGCAGAGTCCCCTTCCACTAAGTACAGTTCAGAGTGTGCCGGGTCGCGTTCCTGGCAATCCGCCAGTTTGCCCGGCAGGCCAGCCAGATCCAGCGCGCCTTTACGGCGGGTCATTTCACGCGCGCGGCGCGCGGCTTCACGCGCACGGGCGGCATCGATGATTTTGCCCACAACGATTTTTGCGTCAGACGGGTTTTCCAGCAGGTACTCGTTCAGCAGTTCGTTCATCTGCTGTTCGACCGCCGATTTCACCTCAGAGGAGACCAGCTTGTCTTTGGTCTGCGAGGAGAATTTCGGATCCGGCACCTTCACGGAAACCACGGCAATCAGGCCTTCACGGGCGTCGTCGCCGGTAGCGCTGACTTTCGCTTTTTTGCTGTAGCCTTCTTTATCCATATAGGCGTTCAGGGTACGCGTCATCGCCGCACGGAAGCCCGCCAGGTGAGTACCGCCGTCGCGCTGCGGGATATTGTTGGTAAAGCAGTAGATATTCTCCTGGAACCCGTCGTTCCACTGCAGCGCAACTTCAACGCCGATACCGTCTTTTTCAGTGGAGAAATAGAAAATATTCGGGTGGATCGGCGTTTTGTTTTTGTTCAGATATTCCACAAAGGCTTTGATACCGCCTTCGTAGTGGAAATGATCTTCTTTGCCGTCGCGCTTGTCGCGCAGGCGAATCGACACTCCGGAGTTCAGGAACGACAGCTCGCGCAGGCGTTTTGCCAGAATCTCGTATTCGAATTCGACAACGTTGGTAAAGGTTTCGTAGCTCGGCCAGAAGCGCACCATGGTACCGGTTTTTTCGGTTTCGCCGGTAACCGCCAGCGGAGCCTGCGGCACGCCGTGGGCATAAACCTGACGGTGAATTTTGTTATCGCGCTGAATAACCAGCTCCAGCTTCTGCGACAGGGCGTTAACAACGGAAACGCCTACGCCGTGCAGACCGCCGGAAACTTTATAGGAGTTATCATCGAATTTACCGCCTGCGTGCAGAACGGTCATGATCACTTCCGCCGCCGACACGCCCTCTTCCGGGTGAATACCGGTTGGAATACCGCGGCCGTCATCCTGTACGGAGACGGAGTTATCGCTGTGGATCGTAACAACGATGTCTTTACAGTAACCTGCGAGCGCTTCGTCGATAGCGTTATCCACAACCTCGAATACCATGTGGTGCAGACCGGTGCCGTCATCCGTGTCGCCGATATACATACCCGGGCGCTTACGCACCGCATCCAGCCCTTTCAGGACTTTGATACTGGAGGAGTCATAAGAATTCGACATCAACGTTTCTCGCTCATTTAATCTTAGGTTAATCCGCTATTTTACCCTTTTCCACGGTAAACATCTTCGAATTTTCGTCCGACATGTCTATAACGTGTTCAGCGCTAATGGCGCTGACGAAAACCTGCGACTGCGTGGCTTTTAAACGGCTGGCCAGCAGCCCGCGCCGCGCGTCGTCGAGTTCCGAGGCAAAATCATCTATCAGGTACAGGCAGCGTCGCCCGCTCTCGCGGGTCAAAAACTCACCTTGCGCCAGCCGCAGGGCGCACATCAGCAGCTTAAGCTGCCCGCGCGACAATGTATCCTCTACCGGCGCGCCGTCGGCACGAATGCGGAAATCCGCTTTGTGCGGACCGTGCGCGGTATAGGTTAACATGCGATCGCGTTCGAAATTTCGTTCCAGCACCTCAGCATAATCCGTTTCTTTCTCCCAGCCGCGCTGGAAAGAAAAGGTGAGGGCGAACTCAGGTAAAAACTGCCGACAGGTATCCGCCATATCTTCGACAATAGCGGCGCTATATTCGGCGCGCCAGCGGCTGATTTGCTCCGCCAGCGGGATCAGCTCAAGATCCCATGGCCGCAGCTGGGCATAGCGACTCACCTGACGCAGCGCGGCGTTGCGCTGCTTCACCAGGCGCTTCAGGTTGCTCCAGGCGGTAAAGAATCCGGCTTCGTTGTGGAAGCATCCCCAATCAAGGAACGCTCTTCTGTATTTGGGGCCGCCGTTGAGTAAAGTAAACCCCTCTGGCGTAATCAGCTGCATCGGCATCAGAAGCGCCAGCTCCGCCACTTTATGGCCGTCAGTGCCGTCGATACGAACCTTGCTGTCGCCCTGCTTATCTTTCGTCAGGCCGATGGCGACTTCTCGCTCTTCGCCCTGCAGGCGACCGTGCAGAACAAATGACTCCTGCTCGTGACGAATCACGCGGCCAATCTGCAAGCTACGAAACGCCCGACCGTGGCCGAGCGTATAGATAGCTTCAAGCACGCTGGTTTTGCCGCTGCCGTTGGCGCCAACCAGGAAGTTAAAGCCGGGGGATAAGGCGAGATCCGCATTTTCAATATTGCGGAAGTCTTTGATTAGAAGTCGGGATAGCGACATATCAGCTCGTCATCATTCAAGGGGCGTAGGTGTCGCAGCCAGTTCGTCTACCGCCAGCGCGCAGAAAGCGGAGCGTACACGAAGTACGTGAGCATTTCGAGCACTGCCGGAAGGCGAAATGGCAAGTAAACCAGCCCCTTTGCAGATTCTACAATCGCATGGGCATGACGACGTAGGCTGCGGATTGCGAAGCCGCATCCTCAATCTGCACGCTCGAAACGGAATCCGTCAGGAGAATACGTACGTTCTCACACTTCAGTGCGTTCAGCACATCCAGTACATAGCTGACGTTAAAACCGATTTCCATTTCCGTACCGGCATAGGTAACGTCCAGAATTTCTTCCGCTTCTTCCTGCTCCGGGTTATTGGCGGTGATTTTCAGCTGATTTTCACTGACATACAGGCGCACGCCGCGGAATTTTTCGTTAGAAAGAATCGCAGCCCGGGCAAAGGCCTGCTTGAGAATATCGCAACCGGCGTCCAGATGCTTGTCCGGGTTCTTCGGCAGTACGCGGCGATAGTCGGGGAAGCGACCATCGACCAGCTTCGAAGTAAAGATAAAGTCGCCAACGTGAGCCCGGATGTTGTTGCTGCCGATCTGTACGCGCAGCGGCGTATCGCCGCCATCAAGCATACGCATCAGCTCAATCACGCCTTTACGCGGCACGATCACCGAATGATTGGGCAAGGACTCTTCCAGCGGCATAGAGCAGACCGCCAGGCGGTGGCCATCGGTCGCTACGGTGCGCAGTTCGCTGCCTTCGGTTTCAAACAGCATACCGTTTAAGTAATAGCGAACGTCCTGGTGAGCCATCGAAAACTGCGTCGCCTCAATCAGGCGCTTCATGGTCGCCTGCGGCAGGGTAAACTCAACTTCGCTCTGCCAGTCGTCAAGGTTAGGGAAATCCGCCGCCGGTAGCGTCGAGAGCGAGAAACGGCTACGCCCGGAACGCACCAGCATACGTTCGCCTTCCAGCTGTACCGCGATCTCCGCGCCTTCAGGCAGGCCGCGGCAGATATCAAAAAATTTACGCGCCGGAACGGTTGTTGCTCCCGCTTCGTGCGGCTGAATCAGCGCAACGCGCGCGACCATTTCCATTTCCAGATCGGTACCGGTCAGCGACAGCGCGCCATCGGTAACCTGAAGGAGCAGGTTGCCAAGAATCGGTAGCGTCGGACGACCACCTAAAGGACCACTCACCTGTTGCAGCGGTTTTAATAAATGTTCACGTTCTACGGTAAATTTCATAGCGTCACGAGGATAATGTTCTGATTAAATTGGAAAAATCTTCTTTGATATCGTGGCTTTCTTCACGCAACTGCTCAATCTTGCGGCAAGCGTGCAGGACGGTGGTATGGTCGCGACCGCCAAACGCATCGCCGATTTCCGGCAGACTATGGTTGGTCAGCTCTTTTGCCAGCGCCATCGCCATCTGGCGTGGGCGCGCCACCGAACGGGAGCGGCGTTTAGACAGCAGGTCCGCTACCTTAATTTTGTAATACTCCGCCACCGTCTTTTGAATATTGTCGATGGTGACCAGTTTTTCCTGTAAAGCCAACAGATCGCGCAGCGCTTCGCGGACGAAGTCGATAGTGATGGCCCGGCCGGTAAAGTTAGCATTGGCGATAACGCGGTTCAGCGCCCCTTCGAGCTCACGTACGTTAGAGCGCAGACGCTTGGCGATAAAGAACGCCACTTCGCCCGGCAGGCGGATGTCGTTTTCATCCGCTTTTTTCATCAGGATCGCCACGCGAGTTTCCAGCTCTGGCGGTTCGATCGCAACCGTCAGACCCCAGCCGAAGCGTGATTTCAGACGATCTTCAACCCCGTTGATCTCCTTCGGATAGCGATCCGAGGTCAGGATGATCTGCTGATTGCCTTCCAGCAGGGCGTTAAAGGTATGGAAAAACTCTTCCTGCGAGCGCTCTTTATTAGCAAAAAACTGGATATCATCGATCAGCAGGGCGTCAACGGAGCGGTAGTAGCGCTTAAATTCTTCAATGGCGTTGTTTTGCAGAGCTTTTACCATGTCCTGCACAAAGCGCTCGGAGTGCATGTAAACCACTTTTGCGTTGGGTTTACGCGCCACAATCCCGTTACCAACCGCGTGTAAAAGGTGAGTTTTACCCAGGCCGGTGCCGCCATAAAGAAACAGCGGGTTATACGCGCCGCCGGGGTTATCCGCTACCTGACGCGCCGCCGCGCGAGCCAGCTGGTTAGATTTACCCTCGACGAAGTTATCAAACGTATGTTTCACATTGACGTTGGAGCGATAGGTCGGTTCTGCCGGCGCCGGCACGTTATCCCAGCCTGGACGCACGATAGTCGGGGCAACGCGCGCCGTCTGAACCTGCTGCGCAGGGGCGACCGCGGCAACGCTTACCGCGCCTCTCTGCATCTGAACGGCAGGCTTCGCGCCGACTTCAAAGCGCAGCTGTGGGGCATCCGCACCGCAAAAATCATTGAGGAGTCCATTGATATTATTGAGGTATTTATCCCTTACCCAATCGAGCACAAAACGGTTTGGCGCATACAGTGCCAGCGTGTTATCGCTCAACTCCGCCTGCAAAGGGCGTATCCACATGCTGAATTCTGTGGCTGGTAACTCATCCTGCAATCGGGCAAGACACTGCTGCCAAAGCGAAAGTGACACGGCGGACTCCACTCGAACAAAAATCGATATATAAAGAGAAACTGAAACAATCGTGATTGTTGGCACACGTCGACAAGACCCTGCATAGCCGAAAAGCCCCTGCACAAAAGGGGTGACGTGCGAACCGCTATCTGCGGTTATTACCCGATGCGGATCTCTGGATCCCGATCGGGACCGGGGATCATAGCCTAAACTGAGAAAGAGATCTTGTGTTTCTCAACAGATTCTTCCCGATTTATCCACAGGAAGGATCGAAGCTGGATAAGTGTAATCGATCCTGGCTGGAGTGAAGCACGATTTCAGCCGCATATTGGAAAAATTAATGAGCTACGCGGGTTTTGAGCCTAATCGATCTAACAAAGATCCTTTACGATCCTTGCGCTTTATCCACCAGGTCGTATAATCCCCCACCCGGCGCGTAATGCCCGTTTTCCGCAGCGCGCCATCGCCTGTTTTTTGTGCGGCAAGGTGCGAGAAATAAGGAAAGAGAATTGACTCCGGAGTGTACAATTATTACAATCCGGCCTCTTTAATCACCCACGCTGAGGCGTAGGCCGTTCGAAATTCGTTCGGATTTACGCGAAAGTCAGTGAAATTATTCAAGTTTAGGTAGAAATCGCCATGAAACGCACTTTTCAACCGTCTGTACTGAAGCGCAACCGTTCTCACGGCTTCCGTGCTCGTATGGCTACTAAAAATGGTCGTCAGGTTCTGGCACGTCGTCGTGCTAAAAGCCGCGCTCGTCTGACCGTTTCCAAGTAATAAAGCTAACCCTGAGTGGTTAAGCTCGCATTTCCCAGGGAGTTACGTTTGTTAACTCCCAGTCATTTCACTTTCGTCTTCCAGCAGCCATTACGGGCTGGCACGCCGCAAATCACCATCCTCGGCCGCCAAAATTCGCTGGGGCATCCCCGCATCGGTCTTACCGTCGCCAAGAAAAACGTTAAGCGTGCGCATGAACGCAATCGGATCAAACGTCTGACGCGTGAAAGCTTCCGTTTACGTCAACATGAACTCCCGCCAATGGATTTCGTGGTGGTGGCGAAGAAAGGGGTTGCCGACCTCGATAACCGTGCTCTCTCGGAAGCGTTGGAAAAATTATGGCGCCGCCACTGTCGCCTGGCTCGCGGGTCCTGATAGGCCTGATTCGGGTCTATCAGCGCCTGATTAGTCCGCTACTCGGGCCGCACTGCCGTTTCACGCCAACCTGTTCTCAATACGGAATTGAGGCATTGCGCAGGTTTGGATTGATAAAAGGCAGTTGGTTGACGGTGAAACGCGTATTAAAATGCCACCCTTTACACCCTGGTGGTGACGATCCCGTCCCGCCTGGACCATTTGATACCAGAGAACACTAACGATGGATTCGCAACGCAATCTTCTTATCATCGCTTTGTTGTTCGTGTCTTTCATGATCTGGCAAGCCTGGGAGCAGGATAACAATCCTCAGCCTCAGCAGCAGACCACGCAGACAACGACCACAGCAACGGGTAGCGCCGCCGACCAGGGCGTACCGGCCAGTGGCCAGGGGAAACTGATTACGGTAAAAACCGATGTGCTTGACCTGACCATCAACACCCGCGGTGGTGATGTTGAGCAGGCGCTGCTTCTGGATTATCCGAAAGAGCTGAAATCAACTGAGCCATTCCAGCTTCTGGAAACTTCGCCGCAGTTTACCTATCAGGCGCAGAGCGGTTTAACCGGTCGTGATGGCCCGGACAATCCGGCAAACGGACCGCGTCCGTTGTATAACGTCGATAAAGATGCGTTTGTGCTGGCTGATGGCCAGAACGAAATCGTCATTCCGCTCACGTACACCGATAAAGCAGGCAACGTATTCACCAAAACCTTCACCCTGAAGCGCGGTGAATATGCGGTGAACGTCGGCTATAGCGTAGAGAACGCCAGCGAAAAACCGCTGGAAATCTCAACCTTTGGCCAGTTGAAGCAAACCGCTAACCTGCCGACGCATCGCGACACCCAGACCGGTGGCCTGACTACCATGCACACCTTCCGTGGCGCGGCGTACTCAACGTCTGAAACGAAGTACGAAAAATATAAATTCGATACTATCGTTGATAACGAAAACCTGAACGTCAGCACCAAAAACGGTTGGGTTGCCATGCTGCAGCAGTACTTTACTACCGCATGGGTTCCGCAGAACAACGGCACTAACAACTTCTATACCGCGAACCTTGGCAACGGTCTTGTGGCTATCGGCTACAAATCTCAGCCGGTTCTGGTCCAGCCGGGTCAAACCGACAAGCTGGAAAGCACCCTGTGGGTCGGCCCGGCCATTCAGGACAAAATGGCCGCCGTTGCGCCGCATCTTGACCTGACCGTCGACTACGGCTGGCTGTGGTTTATCTCTCAGCCGCTGTTCAAGCTGCTGAAATGGATCCACAGCTATCTGGGCAACTGGGGCTTCTCCATCATCGTCATTACCTTTATCGTTCGTGGCATCATGTACCCGCTGACCAAAGCGCAGTACACCTCCATGGCGAAGATGCGTATGCTGCAGCCGAAGATTCAGGCAATGCGCGAGCGTCTGGGCGACGACAAGCAGCGTCAGAGCCAGGAGATGATGGCCCTGTATAAAGCGGAGAAGGTTAACCCACTGGGTGGCTGCTTCCCGCTGATTATCCAGATGCCAATCTTCCTTGCGCTGTACTACATGCTGAGCGCCTCGGTTGAACTGCGTCATGCGCCGTTTATCCTGTGGATCCACGACCTGTCTGCGCAAGACCCGTACTACATCCTGCCGATCATCATGGGCGCGACGATGTTCTTCATTCAGAAGATGTCTCCGACTACCGTGACCGACCCGATGCAGCAGAAGATCATGACCTTTATGCCGGTCATCTTTACGGTGTTCTTCCTGTGGTTCCCGTCTGGTCTGGTGGTTTACTATATCGTCAGCAACCTGGTCACCATTATTCAGCAGCAGCTGATTTACCGTGGTCTGGAGAAGCGTGGTCTGCATAGCCGCGAGAAGAAAAAATCCTGATACTCTTGAATTATTTTGAGTATTTACGGTAACGTTAATGCCAGAGAAGGCGGTCAATAGACCGCCTTTTTTACATCTACATAGAGAGTCACCATGAGCCATAACGACACTATCGTCGCCCAGGCAACCCCACCGGGACGCGGTGGTGTGGGCATCCTGCGCATCTCTGGCCTGAAGGCGCGCGACGTTGCGCAGGCGGTGCTGGGCAAGCTGCCGAAACCGCGCTATGCCGACTACCTGCCGTTTAAAGACAGCGACGGCAGCGCGCTGGATCAGGGTATTGCCCTGTGGTTCCCCGGCCCGAACTCCTTTACTGGTGAAGACGTGCTGGAGCTTCAGGGCCATGGCGGCCCTGTTATTCTCGACCTGCTTCTGAAACGTATTCTGACGCTTCCGGGTGTGCGCATCGCCAGGCCCGGCGAGTTCTCCGAGCGCGCGTTTTTGAACGATAAGCTCGATTTAGCCCAGGCCGAAGCGATTGCTGACCTGATCGACGCCAGCTCCGAGCAGGCGGCTCGTTCAGCGCTGAATTCGCTGCAGGGCGCATTCTCTACTCGCGTCAACCATCTGGTGGAAGCGCTGACTCACCTGCGCATCTACGTCGAAGCAGCCATTGATTTTCCGGACGAAGAGATCGACTTCCTCTCCGATGGTAAAATCGAAGCCCAGCTTAACGCGGTTATCGCCGATCTCGACGCCGTGCGCGCCGAGGCGCGCCAGGGCAGCCTGCTGCGCGAAGGGATGAAGGTGGTCATTGCCGGGCGGCCGAACGCCGGGAAATCAAGCCTGCTGAACGCGCTGGCGGGCCGGGAAGCGGCTATCGTCACCGATATTGCCGGAACCACCCGCGACGTTCTGCGCGAGCATATCCACATTGACGGTATGCCGCTGCACATCATTGATACCGCCGGCCTGCGCGATGCGAACGACGAGGTCGAGCGCATCGGCATAGAGCGTGCCTGGCAGGAGATTGAACAAGCCGACCGCGTACTGTTCATGGTCGACGGCACCACCACCGGTGCGACCGATCCGGCGGATATCTGGCCAGATTTTATCGCCCGTCTGCCGAAAAATTTGCCGATTACCGTGGTGCGCAACAAAGCGGATATTACCGGCGAAACGCTGGGGTTGAGCGAAGTAAATGACCACTCACTTGTCCGCCTTTCGGCGCGTACCGGCGAGGGCGTAGACGTGCTGCGCAATCATCTCAAGCAGTGCATGGGTTTTGAGACCAATATGGAAGGCGGCTTTCTGGCGCGCCGTCGCCACCTGCAGGCGCTGTCCGATGCCGCAGAGCATCTGCAGCAGGGTAAAGCGCAGCTGCTGGGCGCCTGGGCTGGCGAGCTGCTGGCGGAAGAGCTGCGCCTGGCCCAGCAGAACCTGAGCGAAATCACCGGTGAGTTTACCTCCGACGACCTGCTGGGGCGCATTTTCTCCAGTTTCTGTATTGGTAAGTAATCTCAGTTTGTGAGCATTGACTAACCCGCCTTAACGTCCTGTTAAAGCGGGTTTATTATTTTCCCTTTACGTCTTCACGGCACAGCGCTTTCTCTATTACCCTGATCGATACCCTCGCTTTAATCGTACCGGATACCACCATGTTGAGTGATTACACCCTGATTGATACCGTGCCTTCTGCGGAAGACTTTTGCCGCCTGCGCATCATTTCTGGTATGTCCCCGCGCCCGCTGGAAGGCGCCCGCGCGGGACTGCCGCATAGCTGCTACGGCGTGCATATTCTCTATAAGGGCATGCCCGTTGGGATGGGGCGCATCGTTGGCGACGGCGCGCTGAACTTTGAAATCGTCGACGTCGCCGTTGATCCCGCTCATCAGGGAAAAGGGCTTGGTCGCCAAATCATGCAAAAAATTGTCGCCTGGCTGGATGAAAACGCGTTTAAAGGGGCATACGTCTCGCTGGTGGCGGATGTTCCCGAGCTGTACGCAAAATTTGGCTTTTCCAGCGTCAGGCCAGAAAGTGAAGGTATGGCAAAGATCTGGAAATAACGTCGCTGATAAAGAAGCATCCGGGGATACGGTATCCCGCGGATGCCAGTCGATGCGCTTAACGATTAAATAAAATCGGCAGCGCGAAAAGCATCCAGCGCGACGCGCTTTTGCTCGCTGGTCATCGGGCGCAGCGGGCGGCGCGGATCGCCGACGTCAATACCGTGCAGCTGCATCGCCAGCTTCCCGGCCGCAACGCCGCCGTACTGAACCAGGACGCGAATAATTGCGATAACCTTATCCATACAGGCGGCAACATCCTGATGGTCTCCCCGGTTAAAGCTGTCGATCAGACGATGATAGAGCGGCGCCGCATAGTTATAAGTACTGCCAACCGCGCCGACGGCGCCGCAGGCCAGGCCTGCGGGTAAAAACTCATCCACGCCGAACGGAATATCGAACTGGCGATTGTTGACGCGCAGGCAGCGCTGGAACTCATACATATCCGCGGAGTTAAACTTCATACCGGACAGGTTCGGGATTTTATCCGCTGCCGCGATCAGGAACTGCTCCATATCCAGGCTCAGACCCGACATGCCGGAGTGGTAGTAATAGAAGCCTTTTGACGGCGCGGCGGCGGCGATAATACGGCAATATTCCACCAGATCGTCGACGGTTGACGGTTTGAAGAAGCACGGTCCGATGACCGAGGTGGCAAAAATATCCAGGGTTTCAGCATGGCGGCTGAGCTCCAGCGCATCGGCGATGCTGAGAGCCCCGGTGTGTAGCGTAATGCTTAATTGTCCCTGGCTTGCCGCGACCCAGCGCTCGGCAATTTTTTTACGCTCTTCTACGGAACAGTGGATGCCTTCTCCGGTCGTCCCACAGACGTAAGCACCTTTAACGCCCTGCGCAATCAGATGCTCGGCAATCCGATCGATAACGGGGTAGTTGACTTCGCCGTTGGCATCAAAAGGCGTATGGGGGGCGGCAATAAGACCTGTTAACTTTGTCATGTAATCCTCTAATGGTGTTTTTCTTCTTAAATTAATTAATTTTGAAGTATTACTCCATCCTAGGGGCTAACGATGCCGGTTGCAACAGGTTACCGGCAGGGGGAAAAAACGGGAGTATCAGATTGTGACGAATCGCACTAAATTCGCTCTACTTGAGCATGGACAGAGCATCCATCGTTCGCAGTTTATTCGCGCGGGCGGCTTCCGGATCTCTCTGCACCAGCAGCGTATAAATGAGATCCAGAACGAAGAGCTGCGCCGTTTTAGTGCCGATAGAGTCACCCTGCAGGCGCCCCTGTCGGTTGCCGTTAATGAGCGTAATATCAGCGACTTTACTCAATGGCGATCCGAGGTTATGCGTTAAGGCGACGGTGGTGGCTCCAGCCTGCCTTGCCAGATCGAGGGCGTGCGCGGTTTCCGGCGAATGTCCGGAGTGGCTGATGCCGATGGCGACATCGCCAACCTTGAGCAGCGCGGCCTGCATATACATAAAGTGATTATTTGTTAAGGCATCGACGCGCAGCCCGATTCGCATCAGCTTATGCTTCATCTCCTCGGCGGTCAGTCCGGAAGCGCCAACGCCAAAGATATAGGCGCAATTACAAGTATGCAGCGCCTCCACGACCCGTTCCACCTGCTCCATATCCAGCAGATTTAGCGTTTCCGAAAGCACGGTCGAGATGGCGCCCTGGAGCTTCAGGCCGATGGTGTGCGCATCGTCGGTTTTCTGAATTTCAGCCTCCAGCAGCGTGCTGTTGTCATCGCTATCGTTCATGGCCAGCTCAATGGCCAGTTCCATTTTGAAGTTCTGAAAACCTTTATAGCCCAGCTGTCGACAGAAACGGATCACCGATGCTTCGCCCGCGTTCACTTCCTCTGAGAGATCGGCAATCGAAAGCTGAGTCACCTTATGCGGGGAAGCGATCACATACTGCGCGATGCTTTTCCCGACGCGGGTCATACTGCTTTGCATCGCCCCCAGGGTATCAAGTATTTTCCCGGCTTTGACCGGCGAAGTCGGAGTCGTCATCTCTTCCCTACTGTTTACGCGATTATCAGGCGCTCATGATGGAGGACAGTTCAGCGCCAGGCAATATGGTTTTTTAAAAAACGCCGTGGTGATGCGGCTATCCCCGGCGCGGCAAAAACATATTACGTCTCATCGCGTGAGTCAGATCGCCTTTTTTCATTCCCCCTCGCCTGTGACCATGATCTTGTTCACATATCTCATGCAAAGCCCTTGTGGTGTTTAACTTCTAAAAAATACATTAATTGGAGTTTAACTTCATTCGGGTGCGCGGCACCCTGCTTTTTTTTGGCCCTACAGCATAAAAACGTTGCTCATCACAGGAGAGCATATGAGTGAAATAATAAGTACCAAACCATGGTATAAGCACCTCAATAAGTCGCAGTGGCGGGCGTTTTCCGCAGCCTGGCTGGGCTATTTACTGGATGGTTTTGATTTCGTTTTAATTGCTCTGGTGCTCACCGAAGTACAAAGCGAATTCCAGCTCACCACGGTACAGGCGGCGAGTATTATCTCGGCGGCGTTTATCTCCCGCTGGTTCGGCGGCTTGCTGCTGGGGGCGATGGGTGATCGCTATGGCCGCCGCCTCGCGATGGTCAGCAGTATTATTCTTTTCTCCGTCGGTACGCTGGCCTGCGGCTTTGCGCCCGGATACACCTCCATGTTTATCGCCCGTATGGTGATTGGAATGGGAATGGCCGGAGAGTACGGCTCCAGCGCCACCTATGTGATTGAAAGCTGGCCAAAACACTTGCGAAATAAAGCCAGCGGCTTCCTGATTTCCGGCTTTTCCGTCGGCGCTGTCGTAGCGGCGCAGGTTTACAGTCTGGTGGTCCCCTTGTGGGGCTGGCGCGCGTTGTTCTTCCTCGGCATTCTGCCGATTATTTTCGCGCTGTGGTTGCGTAAAAATATTCCGGAAACGGAAGACTGGACAGAGCGCCAGACGAAAAAAACGCCGGTGCGGACGATGGTGGATATCCTCTATCGCGGTAAATATCGCGCCATGAATATGCTGATGACGCTGGCCGCAACGGCCGCGCTCTGGTTCTGCTTCGCCGGAAACCTGCACAATCCGCTCGTGGTGATTGCGCTGGCGCTCGTCTGCACCATCATTTTCATCAGCTTTATGGTACAGAGCAGCGGAAAACGTTGGCCGACCGGCGTGATGCTGATGGTTGTCGTTCTGTTCGCCTTTCTCTACTCCTGGCCTATCCAGGCGCTGTTGCCGACCTATCTGAAAACCGAGCTGGCATACGATCCGTCGACGGTCGCGAAGGTGCTCTTCTTTAGCGGATTCGGCGCAGCCGTCGGCTGCATCGTCGGCGGTTTCCTCGGCGACTGGCTGGGCACGCGAAAAGCCTACGTTTACAGCCTGCTGGCATCGCAGGTTCTGATTATTCCGGTCTTCGCCATCGGCGGCTCCAGCCTCTGGGGTCTGGGCATCCTTCTCTTCTTCCAGCAGATGCTGGGTCAGGGGATTGCCGGGATCTTACCGAAATTGATCGGTGGCTACTTCGACACCGACCAGCGCGCTGCCGGTCTGGGTTTCACCTATAACGTAGGCGCCCTGGGCGGGGCGGCTGCGCCGGTCCTCGGCGCGCTGGTCGCACAGCACATGCATCTGGGTACGGCGCTGGGGTCGCTCTCCTTCGGACTGACGTTTGTGGTGATCCTGCTGATTGGTCTGGATATGCCGTCCCGAGTACAGCGCTGGATTCGCCCGGAAGCGCTACGTACCCATGACGCTATTGATGGTAAACCGTTCAGCGGCGCACTGGTTGGTCACGACAAAGCGAACGCTCCGCTTTGCGATAAACACTAAATTCATGCGCCCGGCTCTGTCGGGCGCAAACGGAAGTAAGGGATAGTGCTATGTCTTTATTTGATGATTTGGATAGTAACGTTAAACAATTGGGTGGCCTCATTGTCTCCTGCCAGCCGGTACCGGGTAGCCCGTTAGATAAACCTGAAATCGTCGCGGCTATGGCGCTGGCGGCGGTCAATACGGGGGCGGTCGCAGTACGAATTGAAGGCCTTAACAACCTGAAGGCGACCCGCGAGCTGATTTCAGTACCGATTATTGGCATCATCAAGCGCGATCTGCCGGACTCGCCGGTGCGCATTACGCCATTTCTGGAAGATGTAGACGCGCTGGCGCAGGCGGGGGCGGATATTATCGCCTTCGACGGTACGGATCGCCCGCGTCCGGTTGGCGTTAAGGCAATGATTGACCGAATTCATCAGCGTGGCTGCGCGGCGATGGCAGACTGCTCCAGCCTGGAGGACGGGACTGAGTGCCACAATCTTGGCGCAGACATTATCGGGACAACGATGTCCGGGTATACCACGGATGCGGTACCTACCGAACCGGATTTCCCGCTAGTGCAGGCGCTGAGCGCCAAAGGATACCGGGTCATTGCCGAAGGCCGATTTAACTCCCCGGCGCTGGCGGCGCAGGCGATAAAGCACGGCGCATGGGCGGTGACCGTCGGCTCAGCGATTACGCGTCTGGAACACATCTGCCAGTGGTACCGCGATGCGCTGACTGAGGCTGCGCTATGACCACGCTGGCAATTGATATCGGCGGCACCAAGCTGGCCGCCGCGCTGGTCGATGCTCAGCATCGCGTGCTGGAAAAACAGACGCAGCCAACGCCAGCCAGCAAAACGCCGGCGGCGCTAACGGAAGCGTTACGCGAGCTGGTTGCGCCTTTCGCAGGCCGGTCCCGGCAGGTAGCGGTCGCCTCCACGGGCATTATTGGTCACGGCGTTCTGACGGCGTTAAACCCGGATAACCTGGGCGGGCTGGCGCAGTTTCCTCTTAGGGACACGCTGGCGCAGCTAACGGGGCTGCCGTGCCTGGCGGTGAACGATGCGCAGGCGGCAGCCTGGGCCGAATATCACGCTCTGGCTGCCGATGCGAGCGAGATGGTCTTCATCACCATCTCTACCGGCGTGGGCGGCGGTATCGTCTGCCACGGTAAGCTCTTGTCCGGCAAGGAGGGGCTGGCCGGACATATCGGCCATACGCTGGCTGACCCGCACGGCCCGCGCTGCGGCTGCGGGCGTATTGGCTGCGTGGAGGCTATTGCATCCGGAAGGGGGATCGCCGCGCTGGCAACTGACGATCTGCAGGGAATGACGGCCAAAACCATTTTTGCTCTTTCGCAGAGCGGCCATTCCCAGGCGACATCCTTAGTTCACCGTTCGGCGCAAACCATCGCCCGGCTGATTGCCGACATGAAGGCCAGCTATAACTGCCAGTATGCCGTCCTGGGCGGCAGTATCGGGCTGGCGCCCGGCTATATTCCCCTGGTTGAAAGATATCTGGCGCAGGAGCCTGCGGTATATCACACCCCTATTGTAGCCGCACACTATCAGCATGATGCCGGGCTGATTGGCGCGGCGTTGTTAGCAGAGGACAAAGCATTATGATTATCGGCGATATCCATCACCCGGAATGCGCAGGACTATCACCCGTTCTGCTTGAGGCTGTGAGGCTGGCCGTTAAGGCCCAGCCGCAGCAGTGTGAACCCGGGCGTTATGATTTACAGGGCGATGATATTTATATGAACGTCATGCGCTTCGCTACGCAGCCGGCGGAAAGTAAAAAAGCGGAGCTGCACGAAAAATTTATTGATATACAGATCCTGCTGGAAGGCGAAGAAACAATCCATTATGGCGTGGTCGATAGCGCCCGGGAGTGCGAAACATGGCACCACGAGGAGGACTACCGGCTATGTTCAACCATTGCCGACCAGCAGCAGGTAGTGCTGAAGCCCGGTATGTTTGCCATTTTCTTGCCGGGCGAGCCGCATAAGCCAGGCGTGCAGGGCGCAGAGAGCGTTGAGATAAAAAAAACGGTGATTAAAGTTAATCACACGCTGCTGGCCTGACAAGCCTCCGCCGCCCGCCAGACCCGCTGGCGGGACGGTATCCCCTGAATCAAACCCACCATACCGATTTATACGGGCATGAAAAGTGTCTCTTGCGTCTCCCGTTTCCTCTCAGGAAAACATTGTTGTCCAAATGGCAACTCGTACTACCGCACGAACCCCACTATGCTTTACGGCAATCTTATGTGAGGGGTTCTATGGCACGCTTTCTTATCTGCAGTTTTGCGCTGGTTCTGCTTTATCCATCCGGCATCGATATGTATCTGGTCGGCCTGCCGCGCATTGCGCAGGATCTGGGGGCCAGTGAAGCGCAGCTGCACATCGCCTTTTCAGTTTACCTGGCAGGAATGGCCGCGGCGATGCTGTTTGCTGGCCGTATAGCCGACAAATCCGGCCGGAAGCCGGTGGCGATTTTCGGCGCCGTCGTTTTCCTGCTGGCCTCTCTTCTTTGCTCGCAGGCGCAGGGCAGCGCCCATTTCCTGGCCGGGCGTTTTATTCAGGGTATTGGCGCGGGCAGCTGCTACGTGGTCGCCTTTGCGGTATTGCGCGATACCCTGGACGATCGCCGCCGGGCAAAAGTGCTTTCTCTCCTTAATGGTATTACCTGCATTATTCCGGTTCTGGCCCCGGTAATCGGTCATCTGATTATGCTGAAATTCCCCTGGCAGACCCTGTTCTATACCATGAGCGGCATGGGGGCTCTGGTGGGATTGCTGTCGATATTTGTGTTGCGGGAAACGCGACCAACATCCGTTCCGCACGCGGCAAAGCAGCAAAATATCGTCCCGGAGTCGCTGCTCAATCGCTTTTTCCTCAGCCGAATCGTGATGACTACTCTGAGCGTGACGGCTATTCTGACCTACGTTAACGTCTCACCGGTGCTGATGATGGAGGTGATGGGCTTCGATCGCGGTACCTATTCCATGACCATGGCGCTTATGGCGCTCGTGAGCATGGTGGTTTCGTTTTCGACGCCGTTTGCTCTGACGCTATTTAAACCCCGCACGCTCATGCTGACCTCACAGGCGCTGTTCTTTAGCGCGGGCGTGCTGCTGAGTCTGTCCACCAGCCAGACGGTGACGATGCTGGGGCTGGGACTGATTTGCGCAGGGTTCTCCGCAGGCTTTGGCGTGGCGATGAGTCAGGCCCTCGGGCCATTCACCCTGCGCGCTGGCGTAGCGAGTTCAGTTTTAGGGATAGCTCAGGTTTGCGGCTCTTCTCTGTGGATTTGGCTGGCGGCCATCATCGGACTCAGCGCGATGAATATGCTGATCGGGATACTTATTGCCTGTAGCATAGTGAGCATTGTTCTGATTATGGTCGCCTCTCCGGCGCGGGCTGCGCAACGCTATGAAGAAACCCCTGTCGAGTCTCGATCTTAATCTGCTGCTCTGCCTGCAGCTCTTAACTCAGGAGCTCAGCGTCACCCGCACGGCGAAACGGATGAACGTCTCGCCGTCAGCGGTAAGCAAATCGCTGGCCAAGCTGCGCGCCTGGTTTGACGATCCGCTGTTTGTCAAAACGCCTCTGGGGCTATCGCCCACGCCGCTGATGAGCAGTATGGAGCAGGATCTGGCGGACTGGATGCAGATGGGCAATCAGATCCTTGATAAGCCTCATCACACTATGCCCAGCGGGCTAAAGTTTGAGCTGGCGGCAGAGTCGCCGCTGCTGATGATCCTTCTCAATACGCTTTCGCAGCGGATTTACCAGCGCTATCCTCAGGCGCTGATCCGCCTGCGTAACTGGGATTACGATTCGCTGGATGCGATTATTCGCGGTGAAGTCGATATCGGATTTTGCGGCAGGGAAACACATCCTCGCTCCCGGGAGCAGCTTAGCCTGCTGCCCTGGTATATTGATTTTGAAATCCTGTTTACCGATCTCCCGCAGGTATGGCTGCGCGCCGATCATCCCGCGCTGAGCGAAGAGTGGAATCTGGACACGTTCTTGCGCTATCCGCACATTAATATTTGCTGGGAACAAAGCGACACCTGGGCGCTGGACGATGTCCTGCAGGATCTGGGACATAAACGCACCGTGGCGCTGACCGTTCCGGGTTTTGAGCAGTCGTTATTTATGGCCGCTCAGCCCAATCATACGATGCTGGCCACCGCTCCGCGTTACTGCCAGCGTTACAATCAGCAGCACCACCTGCCGCTGGTTTGCTTACCTCTGCCGCTGGAACCGTCGCAGCTGGAGAAAATACGCGTCCCCTTTACCCTTCTTTGGCATAAGCGCAACAGTTATAACCCGAAGATCGTCTGGCTACGGGAAACGCTCAGGCAGCTCTACGCCGAACCGCTATAGCTCCCGGTTTGCCCCCCTTTGCGCAATAAATTGTAAAATTCACGCAATTTCCCTTTTCAAGAGATGATTTCCACATTAAAACCTGGTAATTCTGAGCAATAATATCATTTGCAGTTTTTATCATTGACCATTAATCACGGAGCGAAGAATGGCAACGCATTTTGCAAGAGGGATACTCAACACCCGGGAGCCGCTATCCACACGCCTGTCAGCGGCCTGTCATCAATCCGCCAGACGCCTGCCTGAGTACCGACAAAGCCGATATCGCGCATCCCGGTCACTCCTCGCAGAACTCCTCTTTATGTTGTACGGCATCAGTGAACTCCCCGAAATTATTGACGAAGAGAATGGAAAACCGGCTTTTCGCGACGAACATCTCCCGCGTTTCTCCATCTCCTATGCCGGAAATATCGTCGGCGTTGCCTTAACCACCGAAGGCGATTGCGGCCTGGATATGGAATTGCCGCACGCTTCCCGCGCGTTACATGCATCGCACGATACGGAACGTTACGTATTTAACAGTAATGAGCGAATATGGATTAGCAATCAGCACGATCCTGACGAAGCGCGCGCGCAGCTTGATGCGTTACGCAAAAGCGTGATGAAGCTGACCGGCGAAACCGCCTTGAACCTGCAGCTTCTCCCGGGCTCCGGACGGTTGCGGACAAGCGGGACGCAGTCAATCGAAGCCGTCTGCGACGCCGAAACGGTGCTGGTCTGGTCTATTGCCGCCAGCCCGGATATTGGCCAGCTAAAAGTCTGGGAATATAACGCGAAAGAGGGCTGGCTCAGCCTGCCTGACGCGCAGGCCCGTGCTAAAGAACCATCCGCCCGGCTGATGCGCTTCACCAGTTTACCGGTAGAAAAAGCCTTCTCCCTCAACTGACCGGTGTTCCCGGCCATCATGATGCAAAGGAGCAATCATGTCTGATACGTTGAAAGTTGTTACGTTACTCGGAAGTCTGCGCAAAGGCTCTTTTAATGCCATGGTCGCACGTACCCTGCCCGGCATCGCGCCCGCGGGTATGGAAGTTTCCGCGTTACCGTCCATTGGCGATATTCCTCTCTATGATGCCGACGTGCAGCAGGAAGAGGGTTTCCCACAAAGCGTTCAGGATATCGCGCAGCAAATTCGTGAGGCGGATGGCGTGGTTATCGTTACGCCGGAATATAACTACTCGGTGCCCGGCGGCCTGAAAAACGCCATCGACTGGCTGTCTCGTCTCCCGGAACAACCGCTATCCGGCAAGCCGGTTCTGATCCAGACCAGTTCTATGGGGGCCATTGGCGGCGCGCGCTGCCAGTATCATCTGCGTCAGATTCTGGTATTCCTCGATGCGATGGTGATGAATAAGCCCGAGTTTATGGGCGGCGTGATTCAGAATAAAGTGGATCCGCAGGAGGGGAAAGTTGTCGATCAGGGCACGCTCGATCATCTGACCGGGCAGCTTAGCGCTTTTGCCGAGTATATTCAGCGAGTTAAGGCCTGAATAAAAAGGGATGTCACCCCGCCCCTCTCCCTCGCGGAGAGGGTGTAAATGCTAAAGCCCTTTTCACAGAAAAGGGCTTACTGTTTATTTCGCGTCAATAAACACAATCTTCAGCACGAACAGCAGTGAAACTACAATAACGCACGGGCTGAGATCGCGCAGCCGGCCGGTGCCAATCTTCATCACGCAATAAGAGATAAAGCCTAAGGCAATACCTTCTGTAATGGAGAAGCTAAACGGCATCATCACGGCGGTAATAAACGCAGGAACGGATTCGGTTAAATCATCCCACTTCACGCGCGCCAGGCTGGACGTCATCAGGACGCCAACGTAAATCAGCGCGCCGGCTGCGGCATAAGGAGGGACCATGCCCGCCAGCGGCGACAGGAAGATCACCAGCAGGAACAAAATGCCCACCACCACGGCGGTTAAGCCGGTACGGCCGCCCACGGAAACCCCAGAGGAAGATTCAATATAGGCAGTGACGGAAGAGGTACCGATAAAAGACCCCGCAACGGAGGATACGCTATCGACAAACAGCGCCTGCTTCATACGCGGGAACTTGCCCTTAGCATCGGCCAGCCCGGCCTTGTCGGTTACGCCGATCAGGGTGCCGGAGGAGTCGAACAGGTTCACCAGCATAAACGAGAAGATCACTCCTGCCAGGCCAAGATTCAGCGAACCTGCCAGGTCAACATGGCCAATGACCGTCGTTACGCTCGGCGGCATGGAAACGATGCCGCTGTAGTGAACGTCACCCAGCATCCAGCCCAGCAAAGTGGTGACCACGATAGAAACCAGCACCGCCGCGTGGATGTTGCGGGAAGCCAGAATAGCAATAATAAAGAAGCCAAGAATACCCAGCAGCACGCTGTGAGACGTCAGGTTGCCGATACTCACCAAGGTTTCCGGGTTGGCGACGATAACGCCCGCGTTTTTCAGGCCCATCATACCGATAAACAGGCCGATACCGCTGGTGATACCAATACGCAGGCTAACCGGGATATTCGCAATCATCCAGTAGCGCACGCGGAAAATCGTCAGCAGGAGCAGGCCAACGGCGCCCCAGAAAATCGCGCCCATCCCGACCTGCCAGGGCAAACCCATCGCCTGTACCACGACAAAAGCAAAGAAGGCGTTTAGCCCCATCGCCGGCGCCAGGGCCACCGGAAGGTTAGCGAACAGCCCCATCATGATGCTGCCGAATGCAGCAATCAGACAGGTTGTGACGAAAACGGCGCTGGTATCCATACCCGCCACGCCGAGGATCTGTGGGTTAACGAAAACGATGTACACCATCGTCAGAAAGGTGGTGAAACCTGCAATCGCTTCGGTGCGTGCCGTCGTGCCGTGTTCACGCAGTTTGAACACGCGCTCCAGCAGACCCTGGCCAGAAGACTGGCTGGTTTGTTGTTGACTCATTATCGGTTTCCGAACAAAGGAGGGAAAATTCGTCGCTATCCTATACCAAAATGCGACAATAAGGGCGGTTGTGAGATACTTTTTTTCATCGATTTTGCTTATACGGCAACGATTGCGTCTCACAAATCAGCAAGACGAAAACGTTAACTTATTAAAATGGAAACGACATGACCCAACCAGAAGCAGTATTTTTCGACTGTGACGGCACGCTGGTCGACAGCGAGGTGATCTGCTCCCGCGCCTACGTTCACATGTTCAGGGAATTCGGCATTACGCTGGATTTAGAGGAGATTTTTAAGCGCTTCAAGGGCGTAAAGCTGTACGAGATTATCGACACCATTAACGCGGAGTACGGCGTTAATCTGGATAAGGCGACCCTTGAGCCGGTGTACCGCGATGAAGTCGCCCGCCTGTTTGATACCGAACTGGAAGTCATCTCTGGCGCCCAGGCGCTACTGGACGCGGTCAGCGTGCCGATGTGCGTGGTCTCCAACGGTCCGGTGAGCAAAATGCAGCACTCTCTGGGTAAAACCGGAATGCTGCACCATTTTCCCGAGCGTCTTTACAGCGGCTATGATATTCAGCGCTGGAAGCCCGATCCGGCCCTGATGCTGCATGCCGCAAAAGCGATGAACGTTAACGTCGAAAACTGCATTCTGGTTGATGATTCCAGCGCAGGCGCGCAGTCAGGGATTGCCGCCGGAATGGAGGTGTTCTACTTCTGCGCCGATCCGCATAATAAGCCGATCGACCATCCGAAGGTGACGACCTTTACCCGCCTGGAAGAGCTACCTGAACTATGGCAAGCGCGCGGCTGGAATATAACGCGATAAACCCGGAGCGTAGCGCTATCAGGACGCGTCCCGCCTGCGCTACGCTGAAAGTGGATTACGGTTGTCTCAATTCCGCAGCCGCCGCTTTATCAGCCACTATCACCAGGGATGGATGCAGTTTCAGCACTGATGCCGGAACCCGCTCGCTGACTTCGCCTTCAATCACCTCTTGTAGCGCCCGCGCCTTTGCGGCGCCGCTGACGATAAGCAGCAGGTTTTTCGCCGCCATAACGCTTTTCGGCCCCATCGTGACGTAGCTATCCGGCACCGCAGAGAAGTCGCCGCCCATTTCGCCGTGAGCGACAAGGCCCACCATATCTCCGACGATAGGGACTTCCACCGTCGCATCGTGGAAGCGCGTGGTATTCGGCAAGTTACCGCAAAAATGGCCGTCGGCGCCGAGGCCCATCACCATCAGATCGAGGCCCCCTTCTTCCTGTAACCGCTGGTCGTGATGCATAAAATTTTCATGGCTGAGCTTGTGAATGTTCTCTTCCGGGATCTGAGCGGGAGTGAAAAACAGGTTGCGCAAATTGGAAATGGTCACGCCTTCACGATCCTGTCCACGGAATGGGATCTCGTCAAAGTTGTAATAATGGACTTGAGAATAGAACGGTTTACCTTTAATCGCGGCCGTCAGATGTTCATACATTTTTTTCGGCGTACTGCCTGCCGTCACCGCCAGATTCACCCTGCGCGGCGCGGTGATATAGCCCAGAACGTGATGGCTGGCGACCAGGCTCATCTCCGCATAATCTTCCGTCACGATTAATTTCATATTGTCTCCCTCAAGGTATTGAAGATAAGGAGCCAGCAAACTGGCCCCTTAATTTTATTTGAACAACTTCTGAACGAACTCGGCGTAGGCCGGGCGCCAGACGTCCATTTCATGGTTGAGGCCCGGATACTCATGGTAATCAAAGTTGATTTTCTGCTTCTCCAGCTCCGCTTTCAGGCCGGCGATATCTTTACCGGTGACCACGTCTTTCTCACCCACGACGACGGTAAAGTTACGCAGCTGCTTGTTGATCGCCTGCGGCTGGTTTAGCTGTGCTTCAACGCCGGCATCCGGTACCGTCGTTGTCGTTACGCCGCTGAAGGTTGCCAGCCAGCCGAAGCTCTCCAGATGGTTCATTCCGGAGACCAGCGCCTGATAACCGCCCTGCGACAGCCCGGCAAGCGCCCGGCCATCCGCGTCTTTACGCACGTTAAAGCGCTCATCAATCAGCGGAATAATATCGTTCATCAGCTCTTTATCAGCCGCTTTCGCATTCAGCGGATAGAAGGTTTTACGCCGCTCCTGCGGCGGGAAGTTTTCCGCAACCGCTTCAGGAATATCGGTTTCGGTATCCGGCACCACCACCAGCATGGGCTTGATTTTGCCTTCCGCCAGCAGGTTATCCATGATTTGCGGGATACGTCCCTGATCGATAGCCGACAGGCCGCTGTCGCCAAAACCGTGATAGAAGTAGAGCACCGGCAGCGGCTCGCCGCTACCGGTATAGCCTGGCGGCGTCCACACGTAGGCGCGACGCTCAGAATTCAGGGCCTTTGAGTGATAGGTCAGAGTTCGTAGCTCGCCGTGAGCCACCGCGCGATCGTCAAGAATGCTGCCGGGAACCAGAATCAGGCTGGTATTCACCTGTCGCTGCGGTTTTTGATAGCGGCTACCGGTGTCGACAGAGCGGAATCCGTCGACATCAAAATAATATTCGTAAAGGTTCGGGGTCATCGCTTCGCTTTTCCATGTCCAGATCCCCTGCTCGTCTTTGGTCATATCATGGGAGACGAAGGTATCCGGCGTTGCCCCCGTTACCACGGATACCCGTTTTGCATCCGGGGCAAACAGGCGGAAGGTAATGCTCTTATCGCCGTTAACCTGGGTAATATACTGGCTGACCGGGATCGCCGCGCTCGGGGTGGCCGGGAATGGCGCGGCATGAGTGGTAAACGCAGCGCCTGCCAGCGCCAGAGCGAAGTAAATAGCATGTCGTTTCATCGATATTCCTCTTGAGAATTTGTCCTGACCGGAACCAGCCTTACCACCAGATTTCAGCCTGGGCGCCTACGGCAAACTGGTCGTTCTTACCGTCTTCAAAAATGCTGCGAGTATTGCTGTTGGCTGCCTTATCCAGGTCGATATCCTGCGCTTTAATATAAGTCGCATAGAAACGAATTTCCGGGCGGGAGGTCAGCATACTGGTATTCACTTTAAAGGTATGGAACAGGGTGGTTTTGTAGCCGGATTCGTTATATTTCTTGCCGGTGATATCTTTGTTCTGCTGCTTGAAATAGCCCAGCTCAACGCCGGTCTGGTTATATTTATCCCAAATCCAGGCCGGGCGCACGACGGCGCGAATAGACTCAAAATCAGAGTGCGCGCCGGTCTCGTAGCTGTAGACATCATTACCAAAAGAGTAAACGATGGCGTTCGCCAGAATGATGTCATCACTCAAATAGGTTTCTCCCTGAGAGGTCAAACGAACGGCGGTGCCGTTGGTGTGATCGCCATAGTATCTGCCGTTAAAGGTGGTATACGGGCTGGATCCCTCGTAGCGCGAGAAGCTGCTGGCGATGGAGTTATTTGCCAGCAGGAAGGAAAATTCGTTAAATCCGCCGTTATCAAACTTCTGCGTTAACGACGTTCCCGCCATCCAGGTATCTTTCCATTCATAATATCCATTATTACCTTCATTATATTTCTCAGATGAGCTCTGATTGGCCGCGACATAACGACCGCTGACCATCAGTGATACTTTATCCCAAAGAGGGATCTCTTTATAACGAATATCAATAGTATTGGTGTTAATTTGCTGGCTTTTGGTCAACGTGCGGTTGTAGTCATCGACGTCCTCGCGCACCAGCGCGATATCAAATTTACCCGCGCCCACTTTCCAGTTTTCAAGACCAATGCCTGCTGCGGCATCGGTTCTCTGCGTTTTCCAGTCCAGCATCTGGATTTCAATTTTCGGCGCGCCGTGCTTACCCACCCAGAAATCCGCCTCCGGCGCGAATGGCAGGAAACCTTTGGTATTTACGTACATATCAGAGAACTGCATATAGTTCTCGCCGCCAGCGTTATCGCCAAACCAGCCGGAGGAATACTGCTGCCCGACGTTACCGTCAAGCATCACGATGGCATCAACCCGCTTATTGTCTTCCTGATAGACCCGCTGCTTAAGCTGTAAATCAAACCAGCCAGAGTATTCATTACCGAAGCGACCGAGCGAGCCAATCGCCCAGGACTTTGGTGAACCATGAGATGCGGTCCCCCAGCCGGAACGGTAATAGCCGTTATAGCTGAAGCCAATTTCATCCTTCACAAACTTGCTGAAATCCTTCATTGTCATCGAGCTATAAATGGACTCGCCATTCGCCGCGGGCTGTTCGTTTTTCACCACAACCGCGGCTGGTTTTTCTGCGCCGCCGGCCGGTGCGGGAGCGCTGGCAACCTGCGTAGAAGCACGTTGTGTGTTGGTGCCGGACTGCGTATTGGCGATCCAGATTTGATTTCTGGCTTTCTCTTCATCTTTATATTTTTTAAGTTCGGACTGCGTATCTTTAAGCGCCTTTTCCAGAAGCTCAAGGCGCTGTTCGACCGTTAGCGATTCCGCCAGAGCATGCGTCGAATAAGCGAGCGGCGCCATAATAAGTATGGCAGATGTAATCAGATTTTTTTTAAACATAAGTTCCCTTTATATAAACATGAGTGCAATTGAATATCGCGAAAAAATAACAACCTGCGTGAAGGCATGGTGTATTCTCAGACATCCTTGCATCGCATAAAAAAACCTGAAGAAAACTCCCTGTATAAAACAGAGGCGATTTTCTTCAGGTTTTGCCCGCACGGCGGTAACAATCCCATTGATTTACTGCGGGTGGATTATTTGGCAAAAAAAAACCTGACATCACCCGGTTAACGGTGATGTCAGGTTTTGCCTGCTTACGCAGTAACAATCCAGCGTATTTATTCGGGCCCTGTAACGACAAGTCACCCGATTAATGAACCACATTGTTACGCTATAAAAATCAAACCACAATTGGCGAAATTATTATTTGTGATGAAAATCGCATCAATTTTTGCGAATAAAAAAATAGCCACTGCATTAATCATAACTAATTCTGATATATCCTTATATCAGAATTAGTCTCTGTGATTCATTACTCTTTAGGATCTTTTCCCGCCAGCAGTTTATCCAGTTCGTCGCCGCCAACGTGACGGAAATCCTGACCTTTAACGAAGTAGAAAATATATTCGCAGATATTCTGGCAGCGGTCGCCAATACGCTCAATCGAGCGGGCGCAGAACAGCGCGGTCAGGACGCTGGGAATAGTGCGCGAATCTTCCATCATATAGGTCATCAGCTGGCGCACGATGCCTTCATATTCCTGGTCGACTTTCTTATCTTCACGATAAATCCGCACCGCTTCATCAAGGTCCATACGGGCAAAAGCATCCAGCACATCGTGCAGCATCTGCACGGTATGGCGCCCCAGCGATTCCAGACTCACCAGCAGCGGCTGGTGCTGCTGGGAGAACTTTTCCAGCGCTGTGCGGCAGATTTTATCCGCAACGTCACCGATACGTTCCAGTTCGGCGATGGTTTTGATAATCGCCATCACCAGGCGCAGGTCGCTGGCGGTCGGCTGACGCTTGGCGATGATGCGCACGCAGGCTTCATCGATCGCCACTTCCATCATATTGACCTGCTTATCGCCGTCGATAACGCGCTTTGCCAGTTCGCTGTCCTGGTTATGCATTGCGGTGATAGCATCAGAAAGCTGCTGCTCCACCAGCCCACCCATGGTCATGACCTGGGTGCGGATGTACTCCAGTTCGGCATTGAACTGGCCGGAAATATGTTTATTAAGATTTAGGTTATCCATGGTATCTCCTGATTGCCCAATAGGTTAGAGCCTGAAAGCAGAAGGGCAATCAACCGTAGCGGCCAGTAATATAATCTTCAGTTTGCTTCTTAGCGGGTTTGGTAAACAGATCGTCCGTGTTGCTGAATTCAATCAGCTCGCCAAGATACATAAACGCCGTATGGTCGGAGCAACGCGCGGCCTGCTGCATGTTGTGGGTCACGATAACGACGGTGTAATCCTGTTTCAGTTCGGTGATCAGCTCTTCAATACGCCCGGTAGAGATCGGGTCCAGCGCCGAACAGGGCTCATCCAGCAGCAGCACTTCCGGACGAATAGCGATACCGCGCGCGATACACAGACGCTGCTGCTGACCGCCGGAGAGAGAATATCCGCTCTGATGCAGTTTATCTTTGGTTTCATTCCATAATGCGGCTTTGGTCAAAGCCCACTGCACTCGCTCGTCCATATCCGCGCGGGAGAGTTTCTCGAACAGACGCACGCCAAAGGCGATATTGTCATAGATAGACATCGGGAACGGCGTCGGCTTCTGGAATACCATGCCGACTTTGGCACGCAGCAGCGCGATATCCTGGGTATTGGTCAGAATATTATCGCCATCCAGCAGAATTTCACCTTCTGCACGCTGCTCCGGGTACAGCTCAAACATTTTGTTGAACGTACGCAGCAGCGTGGATTTACCGCAGCCTGACGGACCGATAAACGCCGTCACCTGGTTTTTTGTGATATCCAGGTTGATGTTTTTCAGGGCATGGAATTTTCCGTAGTAGAAGTTCAGGTTACGAACTGAAAGCTTACCCGGGGTCGTATTCACCATACTCATCTCGTTCTTTTCCTCGTTCGGCGCCGCGTTTCGCCGCGCCGCAAAAATTAACCGTGTTTATTCTTCGCGAAAATAACGCGCGCCAGAATGTTCAGCAGCAATACGCACAGGGTGATAATCAATACCCCGGCCCATGCCAGTTGCTGCCACTCCGCAAAGGGACTCATGGCAAATTTGAAAATCGTTACCGGCAGGTTAGCGATCGGCTGCATCATGTCGGTGCTCCAGAACTGATTGGAGAGCGCGGTGAACAGCAGCGGCGCCGTTTCCCCGGCGATACGGGCAATGGCCAGCAGGATACCGGTCATAATGCCGGAGACCGATGCTTTCAGGGTGATCGCAGAAATCATTCGCCACTTTGGCGTACCGAGCGCATAGGCCGCTTCGCGCAGGCTATCCGGCACCAGCTTCAGCATATTTTCAGTAGTACGAATCACGATAGGCACCTGCAGCAGCGCCAGCGCAATCACGCCCGCCCAGCCGGAAAAGTGCTGCATTTGCGCAACGACGATGGTGTATACAAACAGACCGACCACAATCGACGGCGCGGAAAGCAGGATGTCGTTAATAAAACGAATGACTTCAGCCAGCCAGGATTTACGGCCATATTCCGCCAGATAAATCCCCGCCAGAATGCCCAGAGGGGTACCGATAACCGTCGACCACAGGATCAACAATCCGCTACCTGCCAGGGCGTTCGCCAGACCGCCGCCCGCCGTATTAGGCGGCGGCGTCATTTCGGTAAACAGCGCCAGGCTCATGCCGTCGATGCCGCGAGTGACGGTGGACATCAGGATCCAGATAAGCCAGAACAGGCCAAACGCCATGGTCGCCATCGATAGCGTCAGGGCGAGGCGGTTTTTCATGCGGCGTTTCGCCTGCATTTTGCGACGGGATTCCGCCAGCTCTGCGGTGGTTTGTAATTCAATCGTCGCCATTAGCGTGCCCCCTCGTTCTTAGCCAGGCGCATGATCATAAACTTTGATGCGGCCAGAACAATAAAGGTGATAACGAACAGAATCAGACCCAGTTCCATCAAGGCTGCAACGTGCAGTCCGGTTTCCGCTTCGGCAAACTCATTCGCCAGCGCGGAGGTGATGCTGTTACCTGGCATATACAGCGAAGCGCTATCGAGCTGGTAGGTGTTGCCGATAATAAAGGTTACCGCCATGGTTTCCCCCAGCGCGCGCCCCAGTCCGAGCATCACCCCGCCAATCACGCCGTTTTTGGTAAAGGGCAGAACGATACGCCAGATAACTTCCCATGTTGTACAACCGATACCGTATGCGGACTCTTTCATCATTACCGGCGTCTGTTCAAAAACGTCACGCATAACGGCAGCGATGTAAGGAATGATCATGATGGCCAGAATGACGCCGGCCGCCAGAATGCCGATACCAAACGCCGGACCCGCAAAGAGCGCGCCAACGAACGGAATGGTCGACAAAACGTTGCCAACCGGCTCCTGAAAGTAAGTCGCAAACAGTGGAGCGAAAATAAACAGACCCCACATGCCGTAAACGATACTGGGGATGGCGGCCAGCAGTTCAATAGCGATACCCAGCGGGCGCTTCAGCCAGGCGGGTGAAAGTTCCGTCAGGAACAGCGCGATACCGAAGCTCACCGGTACGGCGATCAGCAGCGCGATAAATGAGGTGACCAGCGTCCCGTAAATGGGCACCAGGGCGCCGAAAATCTGGTTTGGCGCATCCCACTCTTTGGTCCACAGAAAGGCAAAGCCAAATTTCTCAATGCTTGGCCAGGACGAGATGATAAGGGAGACGATGATGCCGCCAAGCATCAATAGCACAATCAGCGCCGCCAGTTTTACCAGCACGCTGAAAATTATGTCACCCTTTTTCCCCGGAGGGTTAAATGCCGGCTTGGTTGCAGCCATACGTTACTCTTCAGTTTCGGGCCAGAAAAAATCGTAGTTTACTGATCTTTCTGGCAAAGGTAATGCCATACCCTAAATAATTCGAGCTGCAGGCAGGTAGCAAGCTTGTTCACCCTGGTCACATAGCGTATCTATGCTCCCGGGATGAACAAGCGCTGCCATCGTCCCTGTAACTCGACGTAAGACGGGTATTAGTACAGCGCTTTACCGCTGCTGTCCTTTACGTTGGTCTTCCATGCTGCGCGAACTTGCTCAACCACGCTATCCGGCAGGGTGGCATAATCCAGCGCATTAGCTTCTTTACCGCCGTTCTTATACGCCCAGTCGAAGAACTTCAGCACTTCAGCGGTTTGCTCTGGCTTGTTGGAAGCCTTGTGAACCAGGATGAAGGTGGTAGAAGTGATCGGCCAGGCATTGTCGCCTTTCTGGTTAGTCAGATCCTGTGCAAAGGATTTGCTCCAGTCGATTTCTTTCGCCGCGTTAGCGAAGTTGTCTTCCGTCGGGCTCACCGGCTTGCCATCGGCAGACAGCAGTTTGGTATAAGCAAGGTTGTTCTGTTTCGCGTAGGCATATTCTACGTAGCCGATTGAGCCCGGCAGACGCTGAACGAACGCGGCGATGCCGTCGTTGCCTTTACCGCCCAGCCCGGTCGGCCAGTTAACGGTTGAACCCGCGCCGACTTTAGATTTCCACTCTTCGTTCACCTTCGCCAGGTAGCTGGTGAAAACGAAGGAGGTGCCGGAGCCATCCGCACGGCGAACAACCGCGATGTTCTGAGAAGGCAGTTTCATACCCGGGTTGAGCTTAGCAATCGCTTCGTCATCCCATTTTTTGATTTTGCCCAGGTAGATATCACCCAGCGTTTTACCGTCAAGCACCAGCTCGCCTGATTTCACGCCAGGCAGGTTGATCGCCAGCACCACGCCGCCGATCACGGTCGGGAACTGGAACAGACCTTCCTGAGCCAGTTTGTCGTCAGCCAGAGGGGCATCAGAGGCACCGAAATCTACGGTGTTGGCCGTAATTTGTTTTACGCCGCCAGAGGAGCCGATACCCTGGTAATTGATTTTATTACCCGTTTCCTTGTTATAGGTATCTGCCCATTTGGCATACACCGGCGCGGGGAAAGTTGCGCCAGCGCCAGTCAGGCTTGCTGCTGCAAAAACAGAGAAAGCACTCATCGATAAGGTCGCGGCGACAACTGTTGCGACGGTGGTACGCATAACGTTCATAATGTCTCCTGCTGGATTCGTAAACCATTGTTTCGAAGCTATGGTGAGCAAAATAGGACAAACAGGTGACAGTAAAATGTACGAATTATTACAGTTTTATGACAAGCCAAAAGGCGGGATTTTACGATAAATAAAAACAATACAAATCATATTGTTAATAAAGATAATGAGGAAAATATTGCCGAAAAATTTTATTTTTATGACGGCAAAAAAGCGTCGCAAAAATGACAGACTGTCATAAAGCGGGTGGGATCTCGCCGTTCGCCGTAAATAAAAAGGGCTGCCGGATGGCAGCCCTTTCACGATGTAAAAACCGTTATTCCACGGTCACCGATTTCGCCAGGTTACGCGGCTGATCGACGTCAGTTCCTTTGATCAGCGCGACGTGATAAGCCAGCAGCTGCAGCGGTACAGTATAGAAGATTGGCGCGATCACCTCTTCAACGTGCGGCATCTCAATGATGTGCATATTATCGCTGCTGGTGAAACCCGCATCGCCGTCAGCAAAGACGTACAGCTGGCCGCCGCGGGCGCGAACCTCTTCAATATTGGATTTCAGCTTTTCCAGCAGTTCGTTGTTCGGCGCGACCACAACCACCGGCATTTCTGCATCAATCAGCGCCAGCGGACCGTGCTTCAGCTCGCCAGCGGCATAGGCTTCCGCGTGAATATAGGAGATCTCTTTCAGCTTCAGCGCCCCTTCAAGGGCAATGGGGTACTGATCGCCACGTCCGAGGAACAGCGCGTGATGTTTATCAGAGAAATTCTCAGCCAGCGCCTCAATGCGCTTGTCCTGCGAGAGCACCTGCTCAATGCGGTTCGGCAGCGCCTGCAGGCCATGCACGATATCGTGTTCAATCGCGGCATCCTGGCCCTTAAGACGCGCCAGTTTCGCCACCAGCATCAGCAGAACGGTCAATTGCGTAGTGAAGGCTTTAGTCGAAGCGACGCCGATTTCCGTCCCGGCATTGGTCATCATCGCCAGATCGGACTCCCGCACCAGTGATGAACCTGGCACGTTACAAATCGCCAGCGAGCCCAGATAGCCCAGCTCTTTAGACAGGCGCAGACCTGCGAGGGTGTCCGCCGTTTCGCCGGACTGCGAGAGGGTGATCATCAGGCTGTTGCGACGCACGGCCGATTTACGATAGCGGAACTCAGAAGCGATTTCGACATCACACGGCACACCGGCCAGCGATTCAAACCAGTAACGGGAAACCATTCCTGAGTTGTAGGAGGTACCGCAGGCGATGATCTGAATATGCTCAACCTGAGACAGCAGCTCGTTAGCCTGCGGGCCCAGTTCGCTTAAATCAACTTCACCGTGGCTAATGCGCCCGGAGAGGGTATTTTTGATCGCGTTCGGCTGCTCGTAGATCTCTTTCTGCATATAGTGGCGATAGATACCTTTATCGCCTGCATCATACTGCAGACTGGATTCAATATCCGGGCGCAGCACTTCGGCGCCGGATTTATCAAAGATAGTGACCGAACGACGGGTGACTTCCGCAATATCCCCCTCTTCGAGGAAGATAAAGCGGCGGGTAACCGGCAGGAGCGCCAGCTGATCGGAGGCAATGAAGTTTTCTCCCATCCCCAGGCCAATAACCAGCGGGCTGCCCGAACGAGCGGCCAGCAGCGTACCCGGATCGCGGGAATCCATAATCACGGTACCGTAAGCGCCGCGAAGCTGCGGGATAGTCCGCAGAACAGCATCACGCAGGGTGCCGCCTTGTTCCAGCTCCCAGTGAACCAGATGCGCAATAACTTCGGTGTCAGTCTCGGAGGCGAAAACGTAGCCCCGCGACTGCAACAGCTCGCGCAGCGGCTCATGGTTCTCGATAATTCCGTTATGCACGACCACAATATGGTCAGAAACATGCGGATGCGCGTTGCCTTCAGAGGGTTCGCCGTGCGTCGCCCAGCGGGTATGGGCAATTCCCGTCCCACCGTGCAACGGATGTTCCTCCAACGCCTGGGCCAGCATCTGGACTTTCCCAAGGCGACGAACGCGGTTCATATGACCTTCGTTATCGACGACTGCCAGACCGGCGGAGTCATAACCGCGGTATTCCAGACGACGTAAACCTTCGAGAAGGATTTCAGCAATATCACGCTGCGCGACTGCGCCAACAATTCCACACATAGTTTTTCATTCCGATTTTGGCTGTATGCCATACGTTGTCGGTCAACCTGTTTACCCGTTTTTCCGGGCGCCCCGAGCCTTGTAGAGAGTGGGGTTATTTTTATGGGCACTGCCGTGGGGGGAGGATTATTTTATCCCCTCACCCCGCTCTTTCCCCCAAAAGGGCGAAAGAGAAAAGCGTTACTTCTTCTTCACCGGGCGCTGCCAGCCCTGTTTATGAACCTGCGGCACGCGGCTTAAAACTAACTCATCGTCGGCAACGTTGCGCGTTACCGTCGTTCCTGCAGCAATGGTGACTCCCTTGCCGATGGTCACGGGAGCGACCAGCTGGCTGTCCGAACCAACAAACACGTCATCGCCGATCACCGTTTTATGTTTATTTGCGCCATCATAGTTACAGGTGATGGTGCCGGCGCCGATATTGACGTTATCGCCAATCTCAGCGTCTCCGAGGTAGGAAAGATGCCCGGCTTTCGTGCCTCTCCCCAGACGCGCCTTTTTAATTTCGACAAAGTTGCCGACGTGCGCGCCTTCCAGGAGCTCCGCGCCAGGGCGCAGCCGTGCGAATGGCCCGATAGTACAGGCGGCCTCAAGATGAGCATCTTCCACTACGGTATAAGGACTGATCTCGCAGTCATCGCCAATGGTACTGTTCTTGATCACGCAGCCGGAGCCGATCTTCACCCGATTGCCCAGAACAACATGCCCCTCGAGAATAACGTTAGTATCTATTTCGACATCGCGCCCGTGTTTCAGCACGCCGCGCAGGTCAAAACGCGCCGGATCGCGAAGCATTACGCCTGCGAGCAGAAGTTCTTCCGCCTTTTCAGACTGCCAGACGCGTTCCAGGCGGGATAGCTGCAGCCGGTTATTCACGCCTTCCACTTCGCTTAGGCGCTGAGGATGGACTGCCGCGATTTCGCGACCTTCGGCATAGGCCATGGCGATAATATCGGTAATGTAATATTCGCCCTGCACGTTATTATTGGTCAGCTTAGCCAGCCAGCGTTTGAGATCCGCCCCGTTGGCGACCAGAATTCCGGTATTAATTTCCTGAATCCGACGCTGCTCTTCGCTGGCGTCTTTATGCTCAACAATGCCGGTTACCGCACCGTTATGGCGCGTAATGCGGCCATAGCCGGTCGGATCGTCCAGCTTCACCGTCAGCAAACCGATGCCGCCCTGCGGTTTCGCTTCTCGCAGGCGCTTTAATGTTTCGACGGAAATCAACGGTACATCGCCGTACAGCATGAGGATATCTTCATCATCTTTGAAGAACGGCGCCGCCTGCTGCATGGCGTGGCCGGTACCCAGCTGTTCAGCCTGTAAGATCCAATTTAGCTTATCTTCGTGCAGCGTCTGGCGAAGGAGATCGCCGCCGTGCCCGTAGACCAGATGGACAGCGGAAGCACCTAATTCTTTAGCCGTATCAATGACATGCTGAACCATTGGCTTGCCGGCCAGCGAATGCAGCACCTTGGGAAGATCGGAATACATGCGGGTACCCTTGCCTGCGGCAAGAATCACCACGCTCATCGGACTGTTTGACATACGCATCCTGACTGCTGTTAGAACGAAAAGTAAAAGCCTTTCACGTTGAAATATCTACATATTTTTCATCATGAAACGAGACGGAGATAAAACGCGCAGGCTTCACGCAATACATCATTTTAGGGGGCTATTTTTAGTCAGCGCAAACCCGTTTCGCGCAAAAAAATCATTTTTATGAGGGGGTGGCCAGGCTATCCCTCTGCTTTTGCTGTTTTTTTGGCGGGTAAATAAAGAAAACCCATAAAATAAAACGCAGTTTTAATATTCATTAATTGTGACGTGATAAATAGAAACACCATTTCATTTTCCTGATAATGCCGATCAATAATTACCCAGGAGAAAAGAATGAATAACAAAATACCTTTGGCATTAACCCTTTGCAGTACGATGATCGCGCTACCGCTGCAGGCCAACGAAGGCCCTCAGTGGCGCGCTATCGCCTTCGGGCAATCCACGGACAGCAATTTTTCCTCGAATGTTCTGCCTGAAAAGATTGGCGTCAATGATGTCACTATCGCCGGTAAAAAACTGACGCCGCAGGACGTCGCCGATCTCAGCCAACCCATTACTATTGAAAGCCGGGGAGGTAAAATTGCCAACTCCCACGACGGACTGACCTTCTTTTATACCCAACTTCCGACCAGTCAGAATTTTATCCTGCAGGCAACGGTGACCGTCAATCAGTTTGGCCCGGAAAATGGCGCTCGCCCGGCAGCACAGGAAGGGGCAGGACTGCTGGTGCGCGATGTAATAGGAGTTCCGCGTCAACAGCCGCTGAAGGTCGGTTATGAAGAGTTCCCGGCGGCGTCCAATATGGTGATGAACGCCATTATGACGCAGGATAAAAAAGATCACTCGCATATTAAGCTGCAGGCTATCAGCCGGGAAGGGATAACCCAGCCGTGGGGCAATGCGGGGGCATCAATAAAGCGTCAGAGTTATAAAGAAAAAATCGATATACAGCAAACGCCGACGTTCCAGCTCAGGCTGGAACGCACCAACGACGGGTTTATTACTTCCTGGGCAGCGACGGGCAGTGAAAAATGGGTAAGCCAGCAGGTTCCTCACGCCGATCTGATTGCTCAACAGGATAAAGAACATTACTACGTCGGTTTTTTTGCTTCTCGTAACGCTAAAATCACCGTCAGCAACGCCTCGCTCACCACGTCAGCGGCAAATACTGTTCCCTCTGCGCCGTATATCGCTAAAAGCTGGCCGCCGGTCATGCAAATTGCCTCGGGAACAAAAAGCCAGGACAAAAAGTACATCCTACAGGCGCGTACCAATAGTGACGGGCGCATCACCGTTCGCCAGGATGAAGTGGTGATCGGGCAGGATAAAGCCGTGAAAGCCGGTGAGATGTTTACCCAGCCTGCCGTTCTGAAAGATAAAAGCACGTTCGAAGTTACCTTTACGCCGACCACCAGCGCAAAAACGCTGACCCAGACGCTGACGGTGGAACAGAGTGCCAATATCACAGGCAATACGCTCTATGCTGCACCTGAGGGGCAAGCGCAGGCCAAAGGCACGGCAGAGTCGCCGTTGGATTTAGCCTCCGCCGTCGAGCTCGTACCCGCTGGCGGGGAAATTATATTAGCCGCCGGAGACTACCCGCAAACCGTCATCCCTCTGAGCGCCAGCGGCCTGAAAGACAAAACCAAGACCCTGAAAGCCACCGGTAAAGCGGTAATACACGGGCTACTGCTGGATGCCAGCTACTGGCATATCAATGGAGTAGAGATTACGGATAAGAGCCTGCGCATACAGGGTAGCCATAACCTGATTGAGAACGTCACCGCTTATCGTAACGATGATACCGGCATTCAAATTTCCTCACCGGCGGATGTTGGACGCCCGCTGTGGGCCAGCTATAACCGGGTGGTGAATTCAGAATCCTTTAGCAACGAAGATCCGGGAAAAATAAACGCCGATGGCTTCGCCGTAAAAATGCGCGTAGGAGAGGGGAACCGGCTGGAAGGCTGTTACTCGCACGATAACATCGACGACGGTTTCGATCTGTTTAATAAGATTGAGGACGGTGCAAACGGCGTTGTGGTGATCGAGAACTCTATTGCCCGCAATAATACCAGCAACGGTTTTAAGCTCGGCGGGGAAGGGCAGCCGGTTGCTCATGAGGTACGTAACAGCATCGCCATCGGGAACCATCTCGACGGTTTCACCGACAACTTCAATCCCGGCAAGCTGGTGGTGGTCAACAACGTCGCGGTGGATAACCAGCGCTTTAACTACCTGTTCCGCCCAAGCCCATACGGCGCGCCGGAAACCCAGGGCACGTTCAGCGAGAACCTTTCCTTACGTAGCCAGCCGGGGAAATATGACGATGCCGTTGTCGGGAATATCGACGATAGCAACTACTTTATCCACGGAGGTAAAAGCATCAACGCTCAAGGAAAAAGCATTAACAGCGCCGATTACCAGACTCTGGCGCTGCCTGACCCGCTAATACGTGAGGCTGACGGCAGCTTCAATACCGGTAACTTCCTCAGCCGTAATTAACCCCGCTATACGTGAAAAACATAAAGGTCGCCCTGGGGCGACCTTTTCACTTTCTGTCTGTTTCACACCGCATGTGTTGTCATTTTAGTTAGCGGTACAGCGCAAAAACAGCCTGGAAAGTTGACTTCTTAGTGGTTGAACGTACCGAAGGTTACGTTCATAGCACTGAAAAAAGCGACGATTTTATTAAGCAGTTTCATGATCTCTTCCTGGATAGTGATTACGTTTTATGATGCATTTTTTGTGACTTACATCACAAAACAAAGTCTACGCTGCATTCTCCAAACGATCAACAAAAATGAGATGTTCATCACAAATTTTTTAAACCATCTTTTTAGTTTTGTTATTTCTGAAACGAAGCCATAAAAAAAGCCAGCCTGGAAACCAGACTGGCTTTTTAACTTTCAAGCCGGTGTTACATCGCTTTTTTGGTCAACTCGATAACGCGCAGTTTAGCGATCGCTTTGGCCAGTTCCGCGGACGCCTGAGCGTAATCCACGTCACCATGAGAGCTCTTAATGTGCTCTTCAGCCTTACGTTTCGCTTCCAGGGCTCGCGCTTCGTCGAGATCCTGGCCACGAATTGCCGTATCAGCCAGAACGGTCGTGCTACCCGGCTGCACTTCAAGAATGCCGCCTGACAGGTAGATAAATTCTTCGTGACCGTGCTGCTTAACGATGCGAATCATACCAGGCTTAATGGCGGTGAGCAGCGGCGCGTGCCCCGGGTAAATACCCAGTTCACCTTCGCTACCCGTTACCTGGATTTTCTCGACCAGACCAGAGAACATTTGCTTCTCTGCGCTGACGACGTCCAGGTGGTAAGTCATTGCCATATCACCCTCCGATTAAGGCGTTAAAGTTTTTTGGCTTTTTCCACGGCTTCGTCGATAGAACCGACCATGTAGAACGCCTGCTCCGGCAGGTGATCGTATTCGCCTTCCATGATGCCTTTAAAGCCACGGATGGTGTCTTTCAGGGAGACGTATTTGCCCGGAGAACCGGTAAATACTTCTGCCACGAAGAACGGCTGGGACAGGAAGCGCTGAATCTTACGTGCGCGAGCTACCACCAGTTTATCTTCTTCAGACAGTTCATCCATACCCAGGATGGCGATAATGTCTTTCAGTTCCTGATAACGCTGCAGGATGGACTGAACGCCACGAGCGGTGTCGTAGTGCTCCTGACCAACAACCAGCGGATCCAGCTGACGGCTGGTGGAGTCCAGCGGGTCAACTGCCGGGTAAATACCCAGAGAAGCGATCTGACGGCTCAGTACCACGGTTGCGTCAAGGTGCGCAAAGGTGGTGGCTGGAGACGGGTCAGTCAAGTCATCCGCAGGTACGTATACCGCCTGTACGGAAGTGATAGAACCCGTTTTGGTGGAGGTGATACGTTCCTGCAGAACGCCCATCTCTTCCGCCAGAGTCGGCTGGTAACCTACCGCTGAAGGCATACGACCCAGCAGTGCGGATACTTCTGTACCGGCCAGGGTGTAACGATAGATGTTATCGACGAACAGCAGAACGTCACGACCTTCGTCACGGAACTTCTCAGCCATGGTCAGGCCGGTCAGCGCAACGCGCAGACGGTTTCCCGGCGGCTCGTTCATCTGGCCATACACCAGGGATACTTTATCGATAACGTTGGAGTCGGTCATTTCGTGGTAGAAATCGTTACCCTCACGAGTACGTTCACCTACGCCCGCAAACACGGAGTAACCGGAGTGCTCGATCGCGATGTTACGGATCAGCTCCATCATGTTTACGGTTTTACCTACACCCGCACCACCGAACAGACCAACTTTACCGCCCTTCGCAAACGGACACATCAGGTCGATAACTTTGATGCCGGTTTCCAGCAGTTCCTGAGAGTTTGACAACTCTTCGTAGGAAGGCGCTGCGCGGTGAATCGCCCAACGCTCTTCTTCGCCGATGTCGCCTTTCATGTCTACCGGTTGGCCCAGTACGTTCATGATACGACCCAGCGTTGCTTTACCTACCGGGACTTCGATCGGATGCTCGAGGTCTTTGACTTCCAGACCGCGACGCAGACCGTCGGAAGAACCCATGGCGATGGTACGAACAATACCGCCGCCGAGCTGCTGCTGAACTTCCAGCACCAGATTCTCACTACCATTTTGTACCTCAAGAGCCTCGTACACGCGCGGTACGGCATCCTGAGGGAATTCGACGTCGACCACGGCGCCGATTACCTGGACAATTTTTCCAGTAGCCATCTTGAATCCTCTACGAATTAACCTGGTTATACCGCGGATGCTCCACCGACGATCTCGGTGAGTTCCTGAGTAATGCTGGCCTGACGAGCTTTGTTGTATACCAACTGCAGCTCTTTAATCAGGCTGCCGCCATTGTCGGTCGCGGCTTTCATCGCCACCATACGTGCGGCCTGCTCGCTGGCCAGGTTTTCTACCACACCCTGATAAACCTGAGATTCCACATAACGACGCAGCAGGGTATCCAGCAGCGCTTTCGGATCGGGTTCATACAGGTAATCCCAGGATTTACGCTTCAACTCACCATCTTCTGAAGCCGGTAACGGCAGCAGCTGAGTAATGGTTGGAACCTGAGACATGGTGTTAATAAATTTGTTGCTGACAATATACAGCTTGTCCAGACGGCCTTCATCGTAGGCCTGCAACATCACTTTTACCGGACCGATCAGTTCGGACAGGGATGGGTTATCCCCCATACCCGTCACCTGGGCGACAACATTACCGCTAACGGAATTAAAGAAAGACACGCCCTTCGAGCCGATCATTGCGAGTTCGCACTGAACGCCTTTATCGGACCATGCTTTCATTTCCGCCAGCAGCTTTTTGAACAGGTTAATGTTCAAGCCACCACACAGACCACGGTCGGTAGACACCACCAGGTAGCCCACGCGTTTAACGTCGCGTTCTTCCAGGTAAGGGTGCTTATATTCCAGATTACCGTTCGCAAGGTGACCGATCACTTTGCGCATCGTATCTGCATAAGGACGGCTGGCTGCCATGCGCTCCTGCGATTTACGCATTTTGGAAGCGGCGACCATTTCCATCGCTTTAGTGATCTTTTGCGTGTTCTGGACGCTTGCGATCTTACTACGTATCTCTTTTGCGCCGGCCATGAGCTTCTCCTCAATGCCTTGCGGCCTGCCCTAAAGCAAGCCGCCAGACTTTACCAGGATTGGGTTGCTTTGAAGGAATCGAGGATGCCTTTCAGCTTGCCTTCGATTTCGTCGTTATAGCCACCGGACTGGTTGATCTCTTGCATCAACGGAGCGTGATCACGGTCGACGTAAGCCAGCAGAGCGGCTTCAAAGCTACCGATTTTCGCCAGCTCTACATCCGCCAGATAACCACGTTCTGCCGCGAACAGAACCAGAGACTGCTGCGCAACGGACATCGGCGCATACTGTTTCTGTTTCAGCAGTTCAGTTACTTTCTGACCGTGGTCCAGCTGCTTACGGGTTGCATCGTCAAGGTCAGAAGCAAACTGCGAGAACGCCGCCAGTTCGCGATACTGTGCCAGCGCGGTACGAATACCACCGGACAGTTTCTTCATGATCTTGGTCTGAGCTGCACCACCAACACGGGATACGGAGATACCCGGGTTAACCGCAGGACGAATACCGGAGTTGAACAGGTTGGTTTCCAGGAAGATCTGACCATCGGTAATAGAAATTACGTTGGTCGGAACGAACGCAGAAACGTCACCCGCCTGGGTTTCGATAATCGGCAGAGCGGTCAGAGAACCGGTTTTACCTTTCACTTCACCTTTGGTGAAAGCTTCAACGTATTCGACGTTAACACGTGCAGCACGCTCCAGCAGACGAGAGTGGAGGTAGAATACGTCGCCCGGGAATGCTTCACGTCCAGGTGGACGGCGGAGCAGCAGGGAAATCTGACGGTAAGCAACGGCCTGTTTAGACAGGTCATCATAAATGATCAGCGCATCTTCACCGCGGTCGCGGAAGTATTCCCCCATTGCGCAACCGGCATACGGAGCCAGGTATTGCAGCGCGGCGGATTCAGATGCGGTTGCAACCACAACGATGGTGTTAGACAGCGCGCCGTGTTCTTCCAGTTTACGCACCACGTTAGAAATGGTGGACGCTTTCTGGCCGATTGCCACGTAGACGCACTTGATGCCGGAATCACGCTGGTTGATGATGGCGTCGATTGCCAGAGCGGTTTTACCGGTCTGACGGTCGCCGATGATCAGTTCACGCTGACCACGACCGATTGGGATCATGGCATCAACGGATTTATAACCGGTCTGCACCGGCTGATCGACGGACTGACGTTCGATTACGCCCGGAGCGATAGCTTCAACGGCAGAGAAGCCGTCGTGCTCCAGCGGGCCTTTACCATCAATCGGTGCACCCAGGGTGTTAACCACACGTCCCAGCAGGCCGCGGCCAACCGGAACTTCAAGGATACGGCCAGTACATTTAACCTTCATGCCTTCGGCGAGGTCAGCATACGGACCCATCACAACCGCACCAACGGAGTCGCGCTCCAGGTTCAGTGCGATAGCGTAACGGTTACCCGGCAGAGCGATCATCTCACCCTGCATACAATCGGCCAGGCCGTGAATGCGGATAACACCGTCACTTACAGAAACGATAGTACCTTCGTTATGAGCCTCGCTCACAACATTGAACTGAGCAATGCGCTGCTTGATCAGTTCGCTGATTTCGGTGGAATTCAGTTGCATGCTCCAGTCCCCTTAAGACTGCAAGACGTCTGCAAGGCGTTCAAGACGGCCGCGTACGCTGCCATCAATGACCATATCACCCGCACGGATGATAACGCCTGCCATTACAGACTTATCGATTTTGCAATTCAGCTTAACTTTGCGTGACAGACGTTTTTCCATCGCGCTGGTGATTTTCGCAAGCTGTTCTTCGCTCATCTGAGCGGCAGAAATAACTTCTACCTCTGCGGTTGCCTCACTGGCAGCGCGCAGGTGAATGAACTGCTCAAGAACATCAGGGAGCGCATTCAGACGACCATTTTCAGCCATTACCCGAATCAGGTTTTGACCGTTTTCGTCCAGTTGCTCACCACAAACCGCGATAAACGCATCAGAGAGCGTTTCCGGCGCCAGCGCGCCAGAGAGTAGCTCTGCCATTTGTTCGTTTTTAGTCACTTCAGCGGCAAACGCCAGCATATCCTGCCAGCGCTCTACGCTTTGGTGTTCGACGGCAAAGTCAAAAGCTGCTTTGGCGTAGGGGCGAGCTACCGTTACAAATTCAGACATCAGCCCCTCCCTCCTTACAGTTCAGCGACAAGTTTATCCACGATGTCGCTGTTAGCAGCTTCATCCACGGAACGTTCGATGATCTTCTCGGCGCCAGCAACAGCCAGGATAGCGACCTGCTTACGCAGCTCCTCGCGAGCACGTTTACGTTCGGCATCGATTTCAGCCTGCGCCTGTGCGACGATTTTAGTGCGTTCCTGTTCTGCTTCAGCTTTGGCTTCGTCCAGAATCTGAGAGCGACGCTTGTTCGCCTGCTCGATGATTACCTGGGCTTCCGCTTTCGCTTTTTTCAGCTGGTCGGTCGCGTTGGCCTGTGCAAGGTCCAAATCTTTCTTAGCGCGTTCTGCAGAAGCTAAACCGTCAGAAATTTCTTTCTGGCGCTTTTCGATGGCAGCCATTAACGGCGGCCATACATACTTCATGCAGAACCATACGAAGATAACAAACGCGATGGCCTGGCCGAGGATTGTTGCGTTCATGTTCACAGCACAATACCTCTTAAAAAATAACTCTGTGGCTTAGGTTTCTTTCGAACAACTTACTACGCGACGGCGAACATCACGTACAGACCCAGACCTACAGCGATCATCGGGATAGCATCCACCAGACCCATAACGATAAAGAACTGAGTACGCAGCAGAGGAATCAGATCCGGTTGACGCGCTGCGCCTTCCAGGAATTTACCCCCGAGGATGCCGATACCGATCGCAGCACCGATTGCCGCCAGACCCATCATCACAGCGGCAGCCATGTACAGCAGATCCATATTCAGGTTTTCCATGACAGTCTCCAGTTTGTTTCAGTTAAAACGTAGTATGTTGGTAAAAAATCAATGCTCTTCAGATGCCATCGACAGATAGACGATCGTCAGAACCATGAAGATGAAGGCTTGCAGCGTAATAATCAGGATGTGGAAAATGGCCCACGGCACATTCAGAACCCACTGTGACCACCACGGCAACAGACCAGCAATCAGAATGAAAATCAGCTCACCGGCATACATGTTGCCGAACAGTCGCAGACCCAGAGATACAGGTTTAGACAGCAGGCTTACCCCTTCAAGGATTAAGTTGACAGGAATGAACGCCCAGTGATTGAACGGCTGCAGGGTCAGTTCTTTAACGAACCCGCCCACGCCTTTCATTTTGATGCTGTAGAAAAGAATCAGGATAAACACGCCAAGCGCCATCGATAGGGTGATGTTGACGTCCGCAGACGGAACCACGCGCAGTGCTGGCAGGCCGAAAATGTGTTCACCGATGTATGGCAACAGGTCGATAGGCAGCAGGTCCATCAGGTTCATCAGGAATACCCAAACGAACACGGTGAGGGCCAGCGGAGCGATAACCTTGCTCTTGCCGTGGTACATGTCTTTAACGCTGCCATGGACGAAGCCGATGATCATCTCGATAAAGGTCTGGAATTTTCCCGGTACGCCGCTGGTCGCCTTTTTGGCTACGCTACGGAACATAAGCAGGAACAACAGACCAAGCACCACCGAGAAGAACATGGAGTCAATGTTGAGCGTCCAGAAGGTGGCCGGGGGGTTATGCGGATCCACCAGCGAGAAAGTACGCAGGTCCAGCTGAAGGTTATTCAGATGGTGTCCTATGTATTCCTGCGGCGTCATATTTTCTGAAGCCATGATGCCTTTTACCCTTTGTTGTTAATTACAGCTGGCGCCAGAACTTGTACCACCAGCACCAAAACCCACGTCACTATCAGCGGCAAAAACACCACTTTGAAAACCGCCAGCGCCACCGCCAGAAGGGCGAAGGTCAACAACACCTTGAAAGCTTCGCCGAGAGCGAAGGTCCAGGCCACTCGGCCTTTAGCTGGTGTATGCGCCTGATGACGCCAGGCAAAAATCATAAAAATCATATTTGGCAAAAGAACCGCCAAACCTCCGCTAACGGCGGAGATGCCCCAGAAAGGGTCTTTGAGGCTGAACAGCAGTCCACTTGCTATTACCGCCAGTAACTGAATAAACAGAAGCTTACGAGCAACGTTTCGACTCAAGAGCGACACTGACATCACGTATTTACTCCTGCTCCCTTCGAGGTATGTCGCGTGTCGTATAAAACGTCCTTTAAGACGAAGAGTCAAGCATCAAAAAGCGGACAAATTATACGGTGACGCCCCGTGATTTCAAACAATAAGTAGCAAAATAGTGAATAAATGTTTAATTATTTTCCGACTGACAACTTTTCATGCATTTCACCAATCTGTGAGCCGTCATGCAAAACTGCAAATACCGCGAAAACACGGCTATTAAAGCGTGCATCAGATCACATAATAAACATTTTTCGTGAAATCGAATTAATTCTGTACATAAAACTCAATTTTTTATCCAATTGATATTCAACATAAAAAGTGGGTATTCTTTCTAAAACAATACCATATACAATAAAAACCTTTTATTGACATTCATAATAAAAATTTAACATCAGTATGAAGTGCAAGCAGCGAGATTTTTAGCGTACTGATATTTTCAATGTTGACTATTCTCCTGGTAAAGCAACAGCGCAAAGTTAACCGAAAGAAAAACCATGGTAACGACAAGGTTAAATCTTGTCCGATACTACCCTGCTGTGACTTTTATTTTTGTAACATGCACAACCCGGTTTTTTTTCACATTTTTTGATAAAAATTAAATCATTTTTGGCTGGATCACCACAAGGTGACGCTCACCATCCAGCTGAGGAACATGCAGTTCGAAAACATCACTAATGGCAAACCCTTCCGGAAGATTGGCCATTTCATCTTCTTGCGCTAACCCTTTGAGCGCATAGAAGTGACCGTCCTGCGCCGGTAAATGATGGCACCAGCTCACCATATCATTCAGCGACGCAAAAGCGCGGCTGATCACGCCATCAAACGGCGGTTCAGCCGGAAACGCTTCCACGCGGCTTTGTACCGGCGTGATGTTATCCAGTTTTAACTCATGCTGGACCTGTCGCAGGAAACGTACTCGTTTACCGAGGCTATCCAGCAGGGTGAAATGAGATTCAGGGCGTACGATAGCCAGCGGGATCCCCGGCAGACCCGGTCCGGTACCCACATCGATAAAACGCGTTCCTTTAAGGTATGGCGCAACAACAATGCTATCGAGAATGTGGCGTACCAGCATCTCATCCGGATCGCGAACCGAGGTAAGGTTATAGGCCTTATTCCACTTATCCAGCATGCCTACATAGGCGACCAGCTGATTTTTCTGGTGATCGGTAAGTGAAATACCCGCTTCATCAAGCAGACGAGAAAGTTTGTTGATCACGTTCGGTACCTGTTTAAAAACAATGAGCCCGGAGGCGATGCGCTTACCGGGCTGGATATAAACCAGGCGGATATCTTATGCGCTATCCGCCAAATGTATCGTTCAGGGAAAGTCAGGCGCTACGGCGCAGCATTCCCTGCTTTTTCAACCACACCAGCAAAATCGAGATTGCCGCAGGCGTAATGCCGGAAATACGCGATGCCTGCCCTATTGAAGACGGCTTGTGGTCGTTCAACTTAGCAATGACTTCGTTCGACAGCCCATTCACCTGGCGATAATCAAGCGTGGCAGGCAGCAACGTGTTTTCATTGCGCTGCTGTTTCTCAATCTCATCCTGCTGGCGCGCGATGTAGCCTTCGTATTTTACCTGAATCTCAACCTGTTCCGCGGCCTGCTTGTCTTCAAGACCCGGCGAGAATGGCGACATCTTCACCAGCTGTTCGTAGGTCATTTCCGGACGACGGAGCAAATCTTCACCGTTAGCTTCACGAGACAAAGGCGCCGTCAGCTGTGCGTTAACTTCAGCGGCGCTTTCCGCCAGCGGATTTACCCAGCTGGATTTCAGGCGCTGACGTTCACGTTCAATACTCTCAAGCTTCTCGTTGAAACGCGCCCAGCGTTCATCATCTACCAGGCCCAGTTCACGGCCTTGCTCAGTCAGGCGCAGATCGGCGTTGTCTTCACGCAGCATCAGGCGGTATTCCGCACGTGAAGTAAACATGCGGTACGGCTCTTTGGTGCCGAGCGTACACAGATCGTCCACCAGGACGCCAAGGTAGGCCTGGGAGCGACCCGGCGCCCATCCCTCTTTCTCGGCAGAGAAGCGGGCTGCGTTCAGGCCTGCCAGCAGGCCCTGAGCGGCCGCTTCTTCATAACCGGTAGTGCCGTTAATCTGGCCCGCAAAAAACAGGCCATGGATAAATTTACTTTCCAGCGTTGGTTTCAGGTCACGCGGATCGAAGAAATCGTACTCGATAGCGTAGCCGGGGCGAACGATTTTTGCATTTTCCATCCCTTGCATTGAGCGGACGATTTGCATCTGGACATCAAACGGCAGGCTGGTGGAGATGCCATTTGGATAAATTTCGTTCGACGTCAGTCCTTCCGGCTCGAGGAAGATCTGATGCTGATTACGATCGGCAAAACGCATCACCTTGTCTTCGATCGAAGGACAGTAGCGAGGGCCGATCCCTTCAATCACGCCGGCATACATCGGGCTACGATCGAGGTTATTGCGGATCACGTCGTGGGTTTTCTCGTTGGTATGCGTGACATAGCATGGTACCTGACGCGGGTGCTGGGAAGCATTCCCCATAAACGAGAAAACCGGCATTGGATCGTCGCCGTGCTGCTGAGCCAGAACGCTGAAATCAATGGTCCGCGCATCAATACGCGGTGGGGTACCGGTTTTCAGGCGGCTGACGCGTAGCGGCAGTTCACGTAAACGGCGGGACAGCGGGATCGACGGAGGATCGCCTGCGCGACCGCCGCTGTAGTTATCGAGTCCGATATGGATCTTACCGTCGAGGAATGTCCCTACGGTCAGCACTACCGCTTTGGCGCGGAATTTAAGCCCCATCTGGGTAACAGCACCCACCACGCGATCGTTCTCAACAATCAGATCTTCAACGGCCTGCTGGAAGATCATCAAATTAGGCTGATTCTCCAGGGCCGTGCGTACGGCTTGTCGATAAAGCACGCGATCGGCCTGAGCGCGAGTCGCCCGTACGGCTGGGCCTTTGCTGGCGTTTAGTATCCTAAACTGGATACCGGCATGGTCAATGGCCTTCGCCATCAGGCCGCCAAGCGCATCCACTTCTTTTACCAGGTGTCCTTTCCCAATGCCGCCAATCGCCGGGTTGCAGCTCATTTGCCCTAGCGTGTCGATATTGTGTGTCAAAAGCAGAGTCTGTTGACCCATTCGCGCTGCGGCCATTGCGGCCTCAGTGCCTGCATGACCCCCGCCAATGATGATGACGTCAAAAGGATCCTGATAAAACATGGTGGTATGCCTCGCATAAAGCGGTTTGAAAATGGATTGAAGCCCGGGCCGTGGATTCTACTCAACTTTCGCCTTTCGAGAAAGCGCCGGGATCCTGAGTATTAAAAAGAAGATCTTTTATTTAGAGATCTGTTTTATTGTGATCTCTTATTAGGATCGGCTTGTCTTGTGGATAAGTCGGATCCACAATTTAAGATCAATCGTTTAAGAAGGATCGCTTTCTGTGAATGATCGGTGATCCTGGTCCGTATAAGCTGGGATCAAAATGAAGGGTTATACACAGCACAAAAATCAGTCTACGGTTATACTTTGGATAACTACCGGTTGATCCAAGCTTTTAAGCATAGTTATCCACAGAAGAAAGTATGATCTTTACAATTCTCAGAGCAATTTTTGCCAGGATCCCAGCCAGACCTCAGCCGGATCTTCCGGAATTTCATGTTCGAGGACGTTAATTTTTAGCGTTTCGCCAATCTGTTTTGCCCCGCAGGCCTTCAGCGCCGACTCCAGCTTATCAATCGCTCCGCAGAAGGTGTCATATTCACGACTACCGATACCGACTGCGCCAAAATGGACCGCAGAAAGGTCGATCTGCTTTTCCTGAAGCACTTCATAAAAAGGCAGCAGGTTATCGGGAATGTCGCCGGCGCCATGAGTAGAAGAGATAACCAGCCAGATCCCTTCCGCCTGTAGATCGTCAATCAGCGGGCCGTGCTGAATAGTCGTACTGTGACCAGCCTCTTCCAGCTTTTCCGCCAGATGTTCTGACACATATTCTGCGCTACCCAGCGTACTGCCGCTGATAAGAGTTATCTCTGCCATGATCGCCCGCTCCACTTTTCCAGAGTGGCGTATTGTACGCTGTGAGCGAGCTGGGATCTACCTGTGGAAAAATGTGGGATTAAATAGTCCGTTCACGGGCGGATGGTACGCATGATCGGGTTTTGCAGCACGATCAGCGTTTCGGTGGACTGAATTTCATCAATTGTTTGGATCTTGTTGATAAGTACATGCTGGAGCGCATCGATCGATCGGCACATGACTTTTATAAAGATACTGTAGTGCCCGGTGGTGTAGTACGCTTCGGTAACCTCATCCAGACTGTTTAACCTCGCCAGCGCCGAGGGATAGTCTTTGGCGCTTTTCAGAATGATGCCAATAAAACATCCCACATCGTAGCCCAGCTGCTTTGGGCTCACGTCAATGCGTGCGCCAGTGATAATTCCGGCCTGCTTCATCTTCTCCACGCGAACGTGAATGGTTCCCGGACTGACGCCAAACTGTTTTGCCAGTTCAGCATAAGCGGTGCGCGCGTTGGCCATTAAGGCCTCAAGGATGCCTCGGTCCAGATTGTCGATCTGATAATTTTCCATAGGTTTTTCTTATGAAGTTTGACGAATCTTTCTATTTTAGCCTCAAATTTTAATGAATCAAAATCGATGCAGGCTTTTTGTTGTGGGATTATTGAATTGCAGCGCTGTTTTGTTGCTTAATCAATGGCAACAGGACGCAGGAGTTATAAAAAATGAAAACCGCATACATCGCAAAACAACGCCAGATTAGTTTCGTTAAGTCACACTTTTCCCGTCAGCTTGAAGAGAAGCTCGGCCTGATCGAAGTTCAGGCGCCGATCTTAAGCCGCGTGGGCGATGGAACTCAGGATAACCTTTCTGGTTGCGAAAAAGCGGTTCAGGTTAAAGTGAAAACACTGCCAGACGCCCAGTTCGAAGTGGTTCATTCACTGGCGAAGTGGAAGCGTCAAACCCTGGGACAACATGACTTCAGCGCGGGCGAAGGGCTGTACACGCACATGAAGGCCCTTCGCCCCGATGAAGACCGATTAACGCCCATCCATTCCGTTTACGTTGACCAGTGGGACTGGGAGCGCGTAATGGGTGACGGAGAACGCCACTGCGGAACGCTGAAATCGACCGTTGAAGCGATCTATGCCGGGATCAAAGCTACCGAAGACGCCGTCAGTAAAGAATTTGGCCTCAAGCCGTTTCTGCCGGAGACGATCCAGTTTGTTCATAGCGAGGAGCTTTTAAGCCGCTATCCGGATCTTGATGCCAAAGGTCGTGAACGGGCGATTGCTAAAGAGCTGGGGGCGGTATTCCTGATCGGCATCGGCGGCAAGCTTTCCGATGGTCAGCGCCACGATGTTCGCGCGCCGGATTATGATGACTGGAGCACGCCGGCTGCTGAAGGCTATGCCGGTCTGAACGGCGATATTCTGGTATGGAACCCGGTTCTGGAAGATGCCTTCGAGCTCTCTTCAATGGGGATCCGCGTGGATGCCGAAGCGCTGAAGCGCCAGCTTGCGATTACCGGTGATGAAGATCGCCTGCAGCTGGAATGGCACCAGGCGCTGCTGCGCGGAGAGATGCCGCAGACTATCGGCGGCGGCATTGGTCAGTCTCGTCTGACGATGCTGCTCCTGCAGCTTGACCATATCGGCCAGGTACAGTGCGGCGTATGGCCGACACAGGTTCGTCAAAGCGTTGCCGCTCTTCTTTAATGCGTGATTAACGCCGCCAGCGTCGCAGCAGGCGGCTACGCAGCCCGGTATCAAAGCGCCAGATATGATCGAAAATGCGCATAATACCGGGCTTGCCGTGTACCGACATCGCCACCGCATGAAAGCGATGCTGATGTTTATGCTGTAGCTCTCCCACCTTATTGATCACCTCATCCGGCAAGCGCTGTGCGATAAAATCTGAAATGACTACCGCATCGGCATCGATCCACTGCGGATTCTGCATACGCTCAATCACTGCCCGGAAACAGCTGGCCAGATCGGTGCCGCCACGGAAGCGCTGGCTCAGAAAGCGGATCGCCTGTTCCAGCCCCTGCGGGCCGGTAAGTTCGTAATGCACCACCTCGCTGGAAAACAGCATAATAAAGCAGCGGCGGTTATCCGCCAGAGCGACCCGCATTAGCGCCAGACAAAACGCCTTGGCGCACTGTTCATTAAAACCGCCCATTGAGCCGGAAGTATCGACGCAGACGATAAAGGGTCCGCGCGGCTGTTCATCAAAATCCTGGCGAGTGACCGGCCGTTCGGTGATCTTTTCTTTCCACGCATCGCCGTGAAGCCGATAGGTCAGCAGCTGCTTTTCAACCAGCTTACGATAGAACTCGAACTCCAGCTCGGTGATACCGAGGGTAGCCAGCTCTGGCGGCAACAAACGCAGAATATCGTCGCTCTGCTGAAGCCCGTCCACCTGCTCCGGTACGGTGGCCGGTTCGCGCACCAGGCTGCGAAAGGTTTCCATCGGCGCATCTTTTTTCGGCACCGCTTTCGCTTCACGTGAGCGTCCCAGCTGTTCAGCGAGCTGCATGAGCTCGGGTTGTTGGCTTAGAAAGTCGCCGTAGCGAACGATCAGCTGATAATCGCCTCGCTTCAGCTCGCCAGCGCTCATGTCCCACAGGTGTCCCGCCGCATTGTCATTTTCCACCAGCACCGGCTCCAGCTGGCCGCTGAGGGTCATGCGTTCCTGAACTTCGCTCAGTAGCTGATCGCGCTCTTCATCCAGCAGTTGCTGATTAAGTGAGGTTGCCTGCACCACCAGACTCAAGCGCCAGCGCTGGAGGAATAACGTGTGCAGCGCTGGCGTAAAGGTGCTGTTGTTATCCACCAGCTGCTGGGCCTGGCTGGCAAAAGGGGAGTGCAGCTTATGCAGCTGGCTCAAAATTTGCGGAAGCTGGACGATAAACTGCGAGGTAGAAAGTCGCTGTGATTGCTGATAACACTGAACCTCCGCATCCAGCTCGGGGGGGATATTGGTCTCTTTGAGTCGCGATCTGACCGCTTCCCGCCAGCGCGGAATGTCGGCGGCGATAATATTTTTTAGGCGCGGGAATTTTTCAAAGAATACCGCCAGTTGAGGTGCTGCCAGCAGCGCCAGCAGCATCTCATCGATCATACCCTCTTCGCCGACTGCCAGCATGACATTCAGCATGTCCAGCGTCATGACTGACGCGCCTGTTTAATCTGCGTTCCGACGTCCTGCAGGCTGGCCTCAATGCGTCCCAGCCACTCACCGGGAATAAACAGACATTTCTGCTGTTCGCTGAAGCGGTTATGTTGCTGATGCCATTCGTCGTCCAGCGCTTCCAGCTGCTGCCGGATTTCGGCCGGCATATTTTCCCGCGATTCGCTACCGGGCAGGGAAAGTCGCGACCCCTGTAAGCTGACATCGCGCACGACCAGATGCTGGCTGGTATCGACATCCATATTCAGCGGCTGGGCAAAACCAATACCGTTGAGCTTGCCGCGAATCTCACCCCCTTTCTCCAGCCAGTGAGCAAGCTCTTCACGAACAAACGTAATATGAATCACTTCCAGATCGTGCAGCTTAAGCGGCTGCTGGAGGAGCAGCGTCAGCGTGGGTTCCTGCACTTCAGCGGGCAGTTCATAATGAGGTTTACGGCTGAACATACCGCCAAGACGGTTTACTTTTAGCGCGGTTTTATCGCTTTGCTGCTGTTGAAGCTGAATACGTCGTTGGATAATCGACCCCAGGCGAGTGAGCATCGCCTGCTGCTGCCAGGCGTGGCTGGTCATTAAGGTCTCCAGCTGCGCGGACATCAGGTTCATCGTCTCAATATTGTGCCACAGGCAATCTTTCAGCAGGATCAGGTCTATTGGCGCGATAGTGTCGCGGCCGCTGAAAAAGGCGCTGGCCTGCAGCAGACGAATGGCTTTTTTCCACCGACGATCTGAGACGTACGGCGCGTTCGGCAGCGTATCTAACTGCTGGCGCAGCTGGAAAATAAGTTCAAAAACGCTGTCCGGCAGCTTAACGCTGCCGATATCCTGCTGCCATTGCTGAAACTCCTCGTCGCTGACCTGTAGATTCGCCGGGACGGGGTTACTGTTCTCGTCCTGCTGGCTTATCAGCATTGAGCGGAAGTTGGTTTTATCCTGAACCTTATCCAGCCATAAACGGATAAGCATCCGATCGTATAGCGCCTCCAGGCTGTTGTCTGCTTCGGGGAGTTCGTTCGACGCCGCCACCAGCAGGCGCATAGGGATTTTTTCTTCGGTTGCCCCGTTGCGGAAATGACGTTCGTTTATTGCCGTCAGCAGCGTATTGAGGATCGCCGGGCCAGCTTTCCAGATCTCATCGAGGAAAACAATTTCGGCTTCCGGAAGATAACCCGCGGTCAAACGCTCGTAGCGTCCTTCATCTTTTAGCGCCTGAATGGAGAGCGGGCCAAAAACTTCTTCCGGCGTGGAAAAACGCGTCATCAGGTACTCAAATGCGCGAGCCTGCTGGAAGGCGAATTTTAGGCGTCGGGCGATCAGACTTTTGGCAATGCCCGGTGGACCCAGCAGAAAAACGCTCTCGCCGCTGAGTGCGGCAAGCAGGCAAAGGCGAATGGCGTGGCTGCGTTCGAAGAGTCCTTTTTCCAGAGCGGCGCTGAGCCGGGAAATTCTTTCTGCCAGTAAATGTGATTGAGCCATAATAGAGTTGCGTGCTTTTTAGAATGTCGTTGTTAGGTCGAGTATAGATGTTTGCTTAGGGGTGGTAATAGCCTGAAGAATCGATTTATTTTCTTTGAGTCAGGTTAAGATGATGTCAGTTAGGGGTACGATTCAGCAAATAATCGTGCATACTGTGCGCTTTTTGTGGGCCAAGGGACTAGGCACACATTTGTTTTATAAACGAAAAGACTAGTCTATGAGCACTGATAATAAGCAATCGCTGCCGGCAATAACGCTGGCGGCAATCGGCGTGGTATACGGCGATATCGGTACCAGTCCACTGTATACACTTCGTGAATGTCTGTCCGGCCAGTTTGGCTTTGGCGTTGAGCGTGATGCTGTTTTTGGCTTCCTGTCGCTCATTTTCTGGCTATTAATTCTCACCGTATCACTCAAATACATCACCTTCGTGATGCGGGCAGACAATGCCGGCGAAGGCGGGATCCTGACGTTAATGTCGCTGGCGGGGCGAAACACCTCCGCGCGCGCAACCTCCATCCTGGTGATCCTTGGGCTTATCGGCGGCAGCTTCTTTTATGGCGAGGTGGTGATTACGCCTGCCATCTCGGTGATGTCGGCGATAGAGGGGCTGGAAATTATCGCCCCGGACCTGGATACGTGGGTGGTGCCCATATCCATCATCGTTCTGACGCTGCTATTTGCCATTCAAAAGCACGGTACCAGCATGGTCGGTAAGCTGTTCGCGCCGATTATGCTGATCTGGTTCCTGCTGCTGGCGGTACTGGGTGCGCGCAGTATCTTTGCTAACCCGGAAGTGCTGCAGGCGCTGAATCCTTACTGGGCGGTACACTTTTTCCTCGAATATAAAACCGTCTCGTTTGTGGCGCTGGGCGCGGTAGTGCTGTCGATTACCGGCGTGGAGGCGCTGTACGCGGATATGGGGCATTTTGGTAAACTGCCGATTCGCCTGGCCTGGTTTTCGGTAGTACTGCCTTCACTGGTGCTTAACTACTTTGGTCAGGGCGCGCTGCTGCTCAAACACCCGGAAGCGATTAAAAACCCGTTCTTTCTGCTGGCGCCCGAGTGGGCGCTCATTCCCATGCTGATTATTGCCGCCCTGGCGACGGTTATCGCTTCACAGGCGGTTATCTCTGGCGTCTTCTCGCTAACCCGGCAGGCGGTGCGCCTGGGGTACCTGTCGCCGATGCGGATTATTCATACTTCGGAAATGGAGTCCGGGCAGATTTATATTCCGTTTATCAACTGGCTGCTCTATATCTCGGTGGTCATCGTCATTGTTAACTTTGAGCACTCCTCGAATCTGGCGGCGGCCTACGGTATTGCGGTGACGGGGACGATGGTGCTGACCACCATTCTGTTCACGACGGTAGCGCGTCAAAACTGGCACTGGAATAAGTTCGTTGTGGCGCTGCTGCTGGTTGCCTTTATGTGCATTGATATCCCGCTCTTTTCCGCGAACCTCGATAAAATCGTCTCCGGCGGCTGGCTGCCTCTGACCCTCGGCCTGGTGATGTTTACCATCATGACCACCTGGAAAAGCGAGCGTTTCCGCCTTCTGCGTCGGATGCATGAGCACGGTAATTCTCTGGAAGCGATGATCTCTTCTCTGGAGAAATCGCCGCCGGTCCGCGTTCCGGGTACCGCCGTCTATATGTCGCGGGCGCTGAACGTCATTCCTTTCGCGCTGTTGCATAACCTTAAGCATAATAAGGTGCTGCACGAGCGGGTGATTTTGCTCACGCTGCGTACTGAAGATGCGCCGTACGTGCATAACGTTCGTCGCGTACAGATTGAGCAGATTTCGCCATCGTTCTGGCGCGTCGTAGCCAGCTACGGCTGGCGGGAAACGCCGAATGTCGAAGAAGTTTTCCACCGCTGTGGGCTGGAAGGCCTGAGCTGCCGGATGATGGAGACCTCCTTCTTTATGTCTCATGAGTCGCTGATCATCGGCAAGCGGCCATGGTACCTGCGCCTGCGCGGCAAGCTTTATCTTCTGCTGCAGCGCAACGCTCTGCGAGCGCCTGACCAGTTCGAAATCCCGCCGAATCGGGTTATTGAGCTCGGCACCCAGGTTGAAATCTGATGCGCTAAAGCCCTTCTTGATGAAGGGCTTTTTGTTTATTTGAACGCTTCTGGCTTTAACTCTTCAGGCTTGCGAAACGTTTCGATGACGATCACAATTCTCACATCTGGTGATGGTTTTCTGTTCTCTTATTGCTAATACTTATACCAGCGAAACGTTTCGCTAGTGGAGTAAAAGAGAAAATGAAAAAAGGTACCGTCCTCAATGCTGAAATTTCGTCGGTCATCTCCCGCCTGGGTCATACCGATACGCTGGTAGTTTGCGATGCCGGGTTACCTGTTCCCCGCAGCAGCGCCCGTATCGATATGGCGTTAACCCACGGGGTGCCCTCCTTCATGCAGGTTCTGGAGGTGGTGACGAGCGAAATGCAGGTTGAAGCGGCTATCCTCGCGGAAGAGATTAAAACGCTTAATCCGCAGCTCCACGCGACGTTGCTCAATCATCTTGAGCAGCTGCAGCAACACCAGGGAAACACCATTGAAATTCGTTACACCAGCCATGAGCAGTTTAAAAAAGAAACCGCAGATAGTCAGGCGGTGATTCGCAGCGGGGAATGTTCCCCGTATGCGAACGTTATTCTCTGTGCCGGCGTGACGTTCTGAGGTCGCCGCTATGGAAGCCTTATTGCAATTAAAAGGGATCGATAAATCGTTCCCTGGCGTCAAGGCGCTCTCCGGCGCCTCGCTAAACGTATATCCGGGCCGCGTGATGGCGCTGGTCGGGGAAAACGGCGCCGGTAAATCCACGATGATGAAAGTGTTGACCGGCATTTACACCCGCGATGCCGGTTCGCTGCTGTGGTTGGGTAAAGAGACCACCTTCAACGGCCCCAAATCTTCTCAGGAAGCCGGAATTGGCATCATCCACCAGGAGCTAAACCTGATCCCCCAATTGACGATCGCCGAGAACATTTTCCTCGGCCGTGAATTTGTGAATCGCTTTGGCAAAATAGACTGGAAAACGATGTACGCCGAAGCCGATAAGCTGCTGGCAAAGCTGAATCTGCGTTTTAACAGCCAGAAGCTGGTGGGGGATTTATCGATAGGCGATCAGCAAATGGTTGAGATCGCTAAGGTGCTGAGCTTTGAGTCGAAGGTCATCATTATGGATGAGCCCACCGATGCGTTGACCGACACCGAGACCGAATCCCTGTTCCGCGTAATCCGCGAACTGAAATCGCAGGGGCGCGGTATTGTCTATATCTCCCACCGTATGAAAGAGATCTTCGAGATTTGCGATGACGTCACGGTATTTCGCGATGGGCAGTTTATCGCCGAGCGTGAAGTGGCCAGTCTGGATGAAGATCTGCTGATTGAGATGATGGTCGGCCGTAAGCTGGAAGATCAGTACCCGCATCTGGACAAAGCCCCGGGCGCTGTTCGTCTTAAGGTCGACAACCTGTGCGGTTCGGGCGTGGAAAATATCTCCTTTATTCTGCGTCAGGGCGAGATTCTCGGCGTCGCCGGGCTGATGGGCGCCGGGCGCACCGAGCTGATGAAGGTACTGTACGGTGCGCTGCCGCGCAGCAGCGGTTCGGTCACGCTGGATGGACGCGAAGTTGTTACGCGCTCCCCGCAGGATGGTCTGGCCAACGGAATCGTCTACATCTCAGAAGACCGTAAGCGCGACGGTTTAGTGCTCGGCATGTCGGTTAAAGAAAACATGTCGCTGACCGCGCTGCGTTACTTCAGCCGCGGCGGCGGTAGTCTCAAGCACAAAGATGAACAACAGGCGGTGAGTGATTTTATCCGCCTGTTTAACGTGAAAACGCCTTCGATGGAGCAGGCCATTGGGCTGCTTTCCGGCGGTAATCAGCAGAAGGTCGCGATAGCCCGCGGGTTGATGACCCGCCCGAAGGTATTGATCCTTGATGAGCCGACACGCGGCGTGGATGTTGGGGCAAAGAAAGAGATATACCAGCTGATTAACCAGTTCAAAGCCGAAGGTCTGAGCATCATTCTGGTCTCTTCGGAGATGCCGGAAGTGCTGGGCATGAGCGATCGCATCATGGTGATGCATGAAGGGCATCTCGGCGGTGAATTCACACGCGAGCAGGCCACCCAGGAAGTATTGATGGCTGCCGCTGTGGGCAAGCTTAATCGTGTGAATCAGGAGTAAAAAAGATGAATAACCCGGCTGTTTCTGGTCGTCGCTACTTCACAAAAGCGTGGCTGATGGAGCAAAAATCGCTGATTGCCCTGCTGGTGCTGATTGCGATTGTCTCGACCATGAGCCCCAACTTTTTTACCGTGAATAACCTGTTCAATATTCTGCAGCAGACTTCAGTTAACGCCATTATGGCGGTAGGGATGACGCTGGTTATCCTGACGTCGGGTATCGACCTGTCCGTCGGTTCTCTGCTGGCTCTGACCGGCGCGGTTGCTGCTTCAATTGTCGGGATTGAGGTCAACGCGCTGGTGGCCGTGGCCGCTGCGCTGGCATTAGGCGCGGCTATCGGCGCCGTGACCGGCGTGATTGTGGCGAAAGGGCGCGTGCAGGCATTTATCGCTACGCTGGTCATGATGCTGCTGCTGCGCGGCGTGACGATGGTGTATACCAATGGAAGCCCGGTAAATACCGGCTTTACCGACAACGCCGATCTGTTCGGCTGGTTCGGGATTGGTCGTCCGCTGGGGATCCCAACGCCGGTGTGGATTATGGCGATCGTTTTCCTGGCCGCCTGGTACATGCTGCACCATACTCGCCTGGGCCGTTATATTTATGCGCTCGGCGGTAACGAGGCGGCAACGCGCCTTTCCGGCATCAGCGTGAATAAAGTTAAAATCATCGTCTATTCTTTGTGCGGCATGCTGGCCTCGCTGGCCGGGATTATTGAGGTCGCGCGTCTCTCTTCCGCGCAGCCGACGGCGGGCACAGGATATGAACTGGATGCGATTGCGGCGGTGGTGCTCGGTGGTACCAGCCTCGCGGGCGGTAAAGGCCGTATTGTCGGCACGCTGATTGGTGCGTTGATCCTTGGCTTTCTGAACAACGGCCTGAATTTATTAGGCGTTTCATCCTATTACCAGATGATCGTGAAAGCGGTGGTCATTTTGCTGGCGGTACTGGTAGATAACAAGAAGCAGTAACTGAGAACTCTACAGGACATCTTAACTATGAATATGAAAAAACTGGCGACCCTGGTCTCTGCTGTAGCGTTAAGTGCGACCGTAAGCGCAAACGCGATGGCAAAAGATACTATCGCTCTGGTTATCTCTACCCTTAACAACCCGTTCTTTGTCTCGCTGAAGGATGGCGCGCAAAAAGAAGCGGACAAACTTGGCTATAACCTGGTGGTACTGGATTCCCAGAATAACCCGGCCAAAGAGTTGGCTAACGTTCAGGATTTAACCGTTCGTGGCACCAAACTGCTGCTGATCAACCCTACGGATTCCGATGCGGTGGGTAACGCCGTGAAGCTGGCTAATCAGGCGAAAATTCCGGTTATCACCCTCGACCGTCAGGCGTCAAAAGGCGACGTGGTAAGCCATATTGCATCTGACAACGTGCTGGGCGGTAATATGGCCGGCGACTATATCGCGAAGAAAGTCGGCGAAAGCGCGAAGATCATTGAACTACAAGGCATTGCCGGGACCTCCGCGGCGCGCGAACGTGGCGAAGGTTTCCAGCAGGCCGTTGCTGCGCACAAGTTTAACGTACTGGCCAGCCAGCCGGCAGATTTTGACCGTACCAAGGGTCTGAACGTCATGCAGAACCTGCTGACGGCGCATCCTGATGTGCAGGCGGTATTTGCCCAGAACGATGAAATGGCGCTGGGCGCGCTGCGTGCGCTACAAACGGCAGGCAAATCTGATGTGATGGTTGTTGGATTTGACGGCACGCCGGATGGCGAAAAAGCGGTTAATAGTGGCAAACTGGCTGCGACCATCGCCCAGCTACCGGAGCAGATCGGCGTTAAAGGCGTTGAGACCGCCGATAAAGTGCTGAAGGGCGAAAAAGTGGATACCAGCTACCCGGTTGAGTTGAAACTGGTCATTAAGCAATAATGTGCGATTCGGATCGGCGACGGTCCGAGGGACAACATAATAAAGAAAAGCAGGGCATGCGCCACCGGATCCCGGTGGCGCGCTTTCCGGGAATATTGATTATGAAAACCGCAGGCAAACTTGTCGTCCTTGGCAGTATCAACGCCGATCACATCCTGAATCTCGACGCCTTCCCAACGCCTGGTGAAACCGTTACCGGTCATCACTATCAGGTCGCTTTTGGCGGTAAGGGCGCAAACCAGGCCGTTGCTGCCGGACGCAGCGGGGCTAATATTTCCTTTATCGCCTGTACCGGCGATGACGACATTGGCGAGCGCGTTCGTCACCAGCTGGAAAGCGACAATATTGACGTTTCGCCGGTCAGAGCCGTCACCGGAGAATCAACCGGCGTGGCGCTGATTTTTGTTAACGCTGAAGGTGAGAATACTATCGGTATTCATGCCGGTGCTAATGCCGCGCTCTCCGTTGCGCAGGTTGATGCGGAAAAAGAGCGTATTGCTGGCGCGCAGGCGCTGCTGATGCAGCTGGAATCACCGCTGGAAAGCGTACTGGCCGCGGCGAAAATCGCTCACCAGAATCAAACCTCAGTCATCCTCAATCCGGCGCCGGCACGTGAATTGCCCGATGAGCTGCTCACGCTGGTAGATATCATTACCCCTAACGAGACCGAAGCGGAAAAGCTCACCGGCGTGCGCGTGGAAAGCGACGATGATGCGGCAAAAGCCGCCAAAGTGCTCCATGATAAAGGTATCGGTACGGTGATCATTACCCTTGGCAGCCGTGGCGTATGGGCCAGCTGCGAAGGTGAAGGTCGTCGGGTGCCCGGCTTTAAAGTGCAGGCGGTAGATACCATAGCCGCTGGCGATACCTTTAATGGTGCGCTGGTCACCGCGCTGCTTGAAGGTAGTGAACTGGCGCAGGCGATTCGTTTTGCCCATGCCGCCGCCGCTATCGCCGTCACCCGCAAAGGGGCCCAGCCCTCCGTGCCCTGGCGAAAAGAAATAGACGAATTTTTACGTCAACAGGGGTAACGCTTGGCCACCATGAAGGATGTAGCCCGCATAGCGGGCGTTTCCACTTCGACGGTTTCTCATGTCATCAACAAAGATCGTTTCGTTAGCGAAGCAATTACCGCTAAAGTCGATGCCGCGATTAAAAGCCTGAACTACGCGCCGTCTGCGCTGGCGCGCAGCCTTAAATTAAACCAAACCCGCACCATAGGCATGCTTATTACCGCCAGTACCAACCCGTTTTATTCGGAGCTAGTGCGCGGCGTGGAACGTAGCTGCTTTGAGCGAGGCTATAGCCTGGTGCTGTGTAATACCGAAGGCGATGAGCAGCGGATGAACCGTAATCTTGAGACGCTGATGCAAAAGCGCGTCGATGGTTTACTCCTGTTGTGCACTGAAACTCATCAGCCTTCGCCGGAAATTATGCAGCGCTATCCTTCTGTACCGACGGTGATGATGGACTGGGCGCCGTTCGACGGCGATAGCGATCTGATTCAGGATAACTCTCTGCTCGGCGGCGATATGGCGACCCAGTATCTGATTGACCAGGGCTATAGTCGGATTGCCTGTATCGCGGGTCCGCTGGATAAAACGCCAGCCCGATTGCGCCTGGAGGGATATCAGGCTGCGATGACTCGAGCCGGACTTGCGGTACCGGAAGGATATGTGATTAGCAGCGATTTTGAATTTGGCGGCGGATTCAGCGCCATGCAGACGCTGCTGACGCTGTCAGAGCTACCGCAGGCAGTATTTGTCGGTAACGATGCGATGGCGGTGGGCGCCTATCAGGCCCTTTACCAGAGCGGCCTGCGTATTCCGCAGGACATGGCGCTGGTGGGTTATGACGACATCGAACTGGCGCGCTATATGACGCCGCCGCTAACCACAATTCATCAACCGAAAGATGAGCTGGGCGAACTGGCCATCGATGTGCTGATTCACCGCATGGCCGATCCGGGACAAAAACAGCAGCGCGTGCAGTTAACGCCTGAGCTGGTGGTTCGTGGCTCAGCCTAACGCTTATGCCGCTCTTTAATCAGGTTGCGGCCATCTTTTGCTCTTAATAAAGTAAATACCAGCGCCGATACCACGGTGATAGCCCCCATGGTAATAAAGGTGTAATGAAATTGCTCAATGGTATTTGCGCTATCAAATCCTTCATAAAACCTCAGCACCGCCGCGCTAACGGCGACCCCGAGACTGATAGAGAGTTGCTGAGTAACGGCCAGCATGCTGTTGCCGCTGCTGGCGTTTTCATCGGTTAAATCGGCGAGCGTGATGGTATTCATTGAGGTGAACTGAGTGGACATCGCCATCCCCAGAACGAATAGCGGCAGCAGCAGCATCCAGATCGACAGATCCGGAGATTGCAGCGAAAACTGAGCAATCATCAGGCCGATGAATACCGTGACCCCAACCAGCGTTTTACGGTAGCCGAACCAGCGAAGTATCTGGGTGACGGTTGATTTCGCAATAATGGAACCGATAGCCGTAGGCGCAATCATGCAGCCAGCAATAATCGCCGGATAGCCGAAGCCAACCTGGAGCATCAGCGGCATCAGGAACGGAACGCAGCCGGTGCCCAGGCGCGTGGCCAGGTTTCCCGCGATCCCAACAGAGAAGGTATGCGTCTTAAATAAGGATAGCGAAATGAGCGGTGTGGGATGACGGCGAGCGTGGCGAATATAGGCCCACATTAAAACGATGCTCAGGGCGATAACGGCCAGAGCCATCCAGGTGGCAACAATCTTCTCGCCAAACAGCTCGATTCCACTGGAAAACAGCACCAGGCTCAGGCCAAAGAGGATAAAACCGAGCGTGTCGAAGCGCCGTCGTGGCGTGGTGAAATCCGGCATGTACTTGCGAGCGTAGACGATTCCGATAATGCCGATGGGAATATTAATCAGGAATATCCAGTGCCAGCTTGCCCAGGTCACCAGTACGCCGCCGAGCACGGGGCCGAGGATAGGGCCGACCAGGCCAGGCATGGTGACGAAGTTGAGTACCGGCAGCAGTTCGCTGCGCGGATAGGCGCGCAGTAACGCCAGCCTCGCAACCGGCATCATCATTGCTCCGCCGATGCCCTGAATGACGCGGAAGATAACCAGTTCCATCAGGGAGTTGGAAAGCGCGCAGGCCAGGGAACCGAGGGTAAACAGGCTGACGGCGATGATAAATACTTTCCGCGTGCCGAAGCGGTCGGCCAGCCAACCGCTGACCGGGATAAGCATGGCTACCGTCAACGTGTAGCTGATAATGGCCGATTGCATCGCAAGCGGTGAACGGTTAAGGCTATGGGCGATAGCGGGAAGGGCCGTATTCAGAATGGTAGCGTCAAGCGCCTGCATAAAAAAAGCCATCGCTGCGATCCATGGCAGCCCGGCCATACTGCGGGCTTTCTTTTTGGTCATTCGATACCTTTACTATTTGTCGGAATGGTTGGGGGCACTCAACAACGCCTGGCAGGCGCTCAGCGCTCGCAAGCCGTCGCTATCCAGAATGGCATCAACGATTGCCTGATGGAGATCCAGCTTCACCACTTCATTTTGGGTAATCGAAGTGAAGTAGGTGTGGTAAACCGAATGAAATAAAGAAGCGAAAGAGGTCAGGAAAGGATTGCCGCTCATTTCATATATATGTTCATGCCAGGCCATATCGACCTCAATCCAGCGCTCGCGCTGAAAGTTCCTCTTTAGCTCAACCATCTCCTCCATCAAAGCGTTGAGTTGAGCCTTCTGCTCCGGCGTGCCTGAGGTTGACGCCAGAAAACAGGCTTGGGGCTCCAGGCTTTCGCGCATAACGAGGAAATGGCCGACAACTTCAGCGAAATTATCTTCCGTTAACCACCATGCGAGTAGTTCTTTATCGAGAAAGTTCCAGCTGCTGCGGGGCATCACCCGCGTTCCGATCCGTGGACGAGGTAAAAGCATCCCTTTCGCAGCAAGCGTTTTAACCGCTTCACGCACGGCCGTACGGCTCACGCCAAACTGCTCACCCAGTTCCATCTCTCCGGGAAGGATACTTTCTGGCGGGTATTCCCCGGTCAGGATTTTTTGAGCTAGTTTCTCCGCTAATACCCAGGAGATGTTCTTTTGTGCCGCCAACTGCTGTGCGCTTAAAGACATAAATGCCGTTCCTTTCTCTTTTTTACCTTATCAGTATGCCATCTGGCGGCGTGCTTCGTTGGTTAAAACGGCAAAACGCCGCTTTTTTGCTACATTACACGGCGTAATGATGAAAAAAGAGGCGGTTGAAAAGTTTTTTGAAATTTCCCCTTGTCACTTCGTAATTACTCCCTATAATGCGCTCCCACTGACACGGAACAACGGCTTACAGCCCGCCGGGTCAGCGGGATTCAGCGATGAATGCCGGCAGAGAAAAGCGAAATTAAACGCTTGACTCTGAATGAGGAAAGCGTATTATACGCCACCTCGCAACGGTGAGCGAAAGCCGCGTTGCACTGCTCTTTAACAATTTATCAGACAATCTGTGTGGGCACTCAAAGTGACATGGATTCTTAACGTCCTCGGACGAAAAATGAATACCAAGTCTCAAAGAGTGAACACGTAATTCATTA
>NZ_JACVUU010000120.1:0-223 GCF_016516145.1 Klebsiella sp. S69
AGGGGAGTGAAAAAGAACCTGAAACCGTGTACGTACAAGCAGTAGGAGCCCCACCACCAAAGCGTTTCGCTTTGCGTGGTGCGCAAAATGCGTAACGACAGCATGATGGACGGTTAACGGAGCGTCAGCGACGTTCAACCTCAAAAATCAGGCAGTGGAGCGTTTTGGGGTGGGGTGACTGCGTACCTTTTGTATAATGGGTCAGCGACTTATATTCTGTAGC
>NZ_JACVUU010000121.1:0-222 GCF_016516145.1 Klebsiella sp. S69
TAAAAAGTGAACCTTTATTCCGCAGGTTTTTTGCCCGGTATAATCGGGAACTGGGACTATCCGGCTATGTTCCTGGTTCTGAGCTTTTATTTTTTTTCCCATTCTAAATATTTAGCGTCATCTCCATATCCTGGAAAATCCATTGAATAACCGACACCCGTTTCCCATTCCACTTTCACCGTCATTCCCGGTTTCCATTTCGTTGGCACACCGTAACAGCAG
>NZ_JACVUU010000122.1:0-220 GCF_016516145.1 Klebsiella sp. S69
TTTTAAAGAGCAAATATCTCAAACGTCACCCGAAGATGAGTTTTGAGATATCGGTTGGTTGTGCCTTTCACTCACAGCCAGCAAGTGGCGTCCCCTAGGGGATTCGAACCCCTGTTGCCGCCGTGAAAGGGCGGAGTCCTAACCGCTAGACGAAGGGGACACGAGGTGTCGCGACTTCGCAGCCGTCTTGCTTCTTTACATCTATCAGACAATCTGTGTG
>NZ_JACVUU010000123.1:0-214 GCF_016516145.1 Klebsiella sp. S69
ACAGGTTCATTGCCGTTTGCAGCGCGGTAGCCCGGACAGATGCGCAGCATCACCTCCGGGAAATTCAGCCACTCTGTTCTCTGTAGGGGGCTCTGCGCGCTGCTCCCGGGGCGGCACTCAACGCGCCTTGCCGGGGCTACGGGTTCATCGCCGTTTGCAACCTGGTAGCCCGGACAGATGCGCAGCATCGCCTCCGGGGAGTTCAACGACTCTG
>NZ_JACVUU010000124.1:0-205 GCF_016516145.1 Klebsiella sp. S69
CAGCAGGGCCATCTCCGCCATCCCGGTGGTGGCATGAGCATGCAGGTGCAGGCGCACGTCATAGCGCTTTTTGATTTCGCTGACCAGCTCAAAGGCGGCCATCGGGGTGAGAATGCCGGACATGTCTTTAATCGCAATGGAATCGACGCCGGTTTCCAGCAGCTGTTCAGTCAGGTCAAGCCAGGTCTGCAGGGTGTGGGCCGGA
>NZ_JACVUU010000125.1:0-205 GCF_016516145.1 Klebsiella sp. S69
CCGACCAAATTCAAAAGCCTGCTCAACGAGCAGGCTTTTTTGCATCTGTAGTTTGTGAGGATGAGAACCTCCGGGGGAAGAGGTTCGACTCGAGCGGAGCGAGAGAACGTTGCGTCAGCAACGGCCCGTAGGGCGAGCCACGTAGTGGCGAGTTATCCTCTATCACCGACCAAATTCAAAAGCCTGCTCAACGAGCAGGCTTTTT
>NZ_JACVUU010000126.1:0-205 GCF_016516145.1 Klebsiella sp. S69
GCGACAGCACCACTTACGGCGAGGCGTACCACTGGGGGGATAACTACCTGACGCCGGGCGACAGCCATCCGCGCGACCCGGCGCCGGAGAGCGGGGCGTTTTATGCTCGCCTGCGTCACGAGCGCTACCTGAACGACCAGACCCGGCTGAGCGCAAAGAGCAGCTGCGCGACGCTCGCCCCCGGTCAGGAACTGAAGGTGAGCGG
>NZ_JACVUU010000127.1:0-202 GCF_016516145.1 Klebsiella sp. S69
CGCTACTCGTCTCATCCTGAGACTCGCCCTTCGGGCAACGCTACGCGTTGTGCAAAATTGTTCCCGACAATTTTGTCGACCCGAACCTGCTGCAGGTTCGAATCTTATATATCGTAGATAGCAAAAAAGCGCCTTTAGGGCGCTTTTTTACATTGGTGGGTCGTGCAGGATTCGAACCTGCGACCAATTGATTAAAAGTCAA
>NZ_JACVUU010000128.1:0-200 GCF_016516145.1 Klebsiella sp. S69
GATGCTGCGCATCTGTCTGGGCTACCGACCCGCAAACGGTGATGAACCTGTGGCCCGGGCAAGGCGCGTTAAGCGCCGCCCCCGGGAGCAGAGCGCACAGTTCAGCAGAGTTTCCCGGAGGCGATGCTGCGCATCTGTCCGGGCTACCGGCCCGCAGACGGTGATGAATCTGTAGCCCGGGCAAGGCGCGTTAAGCGCCG
>NZ_JACVUU010000129.1:0-200 GCF_016516145.1 Klebsiella sp. S69
CGCTTCGCTCCTCACCCTTCGGGCCGTTGCCTGCGGCAACGTTGTCTCGCTTTCGCTCGACTCGAACCTTGGTCGAAGATTCTCACCCTTCCCGATAAGTGCAAACATCGTTTACCTTCATCGGTATTACCACAACAACGTGGTAAAGAATGGTGGTGGGGGAAGGATTCGAACCTTCGAAGTCGATGACGGCAGATTTA
>NZ_JACVUU010000012.1:0-178310 GCF_016516145.1 Klebsiella sp. S69
TTAAAGAGCAGTGCAACGCGGCTTTCGCTCACCGTTGCGAGGTGGCGTATATTACGCTTTCCTCTTTCAGAGTCAACCCTGTTTTTCAGGATTTTTTCTCTTCAACCAACCGGCTGTTTGTGTGAAGTGATTCACATCTGCCGTGTCAGTGGGAGCGCATTATAGGGAGCTGCCGGGATATAGCAACCCTAAAAATACAAAAAACTTATCAAGCGCTCATAATTTAAACTTTTCACGATTAACCTTTGCTACGAAAAACCGTAAGAACCCAGGAACTACAAGGCCTGCAGCGCATTTTAGCCAAAAATGAGATTTTGCAAAAAACGGCGTTACCCACTTCAGGTTTTCCCTCTTTTATGGTGCCGTTAGTTCAGATGATGAATTAAGCATCAGCCTTGACCCATGACAAAGCGGCTTGAGGGTGCATATTTCTATAATCAGGCCCGTTTCTTCTTATTGGTATAAACCTATGGCTTATCAACTCAACATTAACTGGCCCGAGTTTTTAGAAAAGTACTGGCAAAAGCAGCCGGTGGTATTAAAGAAGGCTTTCGCGAATTTCGTCGATCCGATTACCCCGGATGAACTGGCCGGGCTGGCCATGGAACCGGAAGTCGATAGTCGACTGGTGAGCCTTAAGAATGGTCAATGGCAGGCCAGCAACGGGCCGTTTGAACATTTTGATGGCCTGGGCGAAACCGGCTGGTCGCTATTGGCTCAGGCGGTAAACCACTGGCACATGCCCGCCGCTGAGCTGGTGCGCCCTTTCCGCGTACTGCCGGACTGGCGTTTAGACGACCTGATGATCTCCTTTTCCGTACCGGGCGGCGGCGTGGGCCCGCACATCGACCAGTACGATGTCTTTATTATTCAGGGCATGGGTAGCCGCCGCTGGCGCGTGGGCGATAAGCTGCCGATGCGTCAGTTCTGCCCGCATCCCGCGCTGCTGCACGTCGACCCGTTCCCGCCGATTATTGATGAGGATCTGGAGCCCGGCGATATTTTGTACATTCCGCCGGGATTCCCGCACGACGGAATCACTCACGAAACGGCGCTGAACTACTCCGTTGGCTTCCGCGGGCCAAACGGCCGCGATTTGATCAGCAGCTTTGCCGATTACGCGCTGGAAAACGATCTCGGCGGCGAGCACTACAGCGATCCGGATTTAACCTGCCGTGAACATCCAGGCCGGGTTGAAGAGTATGAACTGGAACGTCTGCGCGGCATGATGATCGAGATGATTAGCCAGCCGGAAGATTTCCGCCAGTGGTTTGGACGTTTTGCTACCACGCCGCGCCACGAGCTGGATATTGCGCCAGCTGAACCGCCTTATGCAGAAGAAGAGATTGTCGACGCACTCGAGGGAGGCGAAATGCTGACTCGCCTGAGCGGCCTGCGGGTACTGCACATTGGCGATGACTTTTTTGTGAATAGTGAACAGCTTGAGCCAACCGAGCCTGCGGCACTGGACGCGCTTTGCCGCTATACCCTGCTGGGTAAAGATGAGTTAGGTGAGGCCGCACTGCGCAATCCGGCCTTTATCGCCGAGCTGACCCGTTTGATTAACCAGGGCTATTGGTTCTTCGACGAATAGCGCTTCATCATCTGTTCATATAAAGAAGGCGCGAATAGCGCCTTCTTCTTTTATATCACTACGACGTTATTTTCCGAGCAGCGTCTCATACTGCGCCTGGAACTGCGGCGCGTTCCATGAACCATCAAACAGGGTGTAAGTAATATATCCTTTGTTGAGCCAGCCCGAGTCATTATCCCCTTCCGCCGGTTTTATCGCTTCCGGATTCATCGTCTGTTTTGCAGTGCCGTCCGCCAGCAGTTCATAACCAATCTGCGGCGCGGGGAACTGTTCATTCTCAATATAATGAACGCCCTTAATTTCAGCCGACGGCAGCGGCGGATAGTTAATGCTCAAACCGGACCCTTGCGGCAAAATCGGGCTTCCCGGTTTATGCGCGGCGTTAAGTTTATCAACCAGCGAGACAACGTAATCCACCGAGTCAGGCCAGTACTTATGCGTGCTCGGCCATTTGTTCTTCATCTCTTCTTCCGTGAATCGGTAGCCAATACTGGCGGCAATCGCCGGGAAGCCATAGCGAATGGCGCGGGCTGCAGCGCTAACGGTACCGGAGTTAACCTGCGCCATACCGGTATTGGGGCCGTCGTTAACGCCCGAGATCACCAGATCCGGCGGCGCGTCTTTCAGCACGCCCCACAGGTCGAAATCCAGCGCGTCGGCCGGCGTTCCCGGGAAGCAGTAGCGTTTGTCAGCGGCTTTTTTGACATCAAAGACCTTACCCGTCTTAAAGGTGATTGCCGACCCGATCCCGCTCTGATTCGTTGCCGGCGCCACCATCCAGACGTCATATCCTTTGGCCGCCAGTTTTTCCTGCAGCGATGTGGTTCCCACAGACTGGCAGCCATCGTCGTTAACCAACAGTATTTTCAGCGGTTTTTCAGCAGCCTGTACGCCAGCGGCAGATAACGCCAGAATGGCGGCAGTCAGAATTTTCGTTCTCATCATCACTCCTTGTTAGGTAGCAGAGGTATTTATCAGGCGCAAAAAAAAACCTAAGACTCCTGCCGCACGCCAAATTGGCGGACAGGAGTCTTAGGTTTTGCCTGTGGTCAGTAACAATCCCAGAGTGAAGCGAAAATAACGCCAGTGCGCGGCAGAGTCCAGAGCGGACATCATTATTTTGTGACGGAGATCAATCCCCAATAATTATTTAAGTCAAAAACTGCCAATTATTCTGAAAATTAAACTTAAGATACATCTCAACCAGCAAAATTACCTTCATGAAGACGATCACATTTATTGACAATAACAATAAATAGAGGGTGTCTTTTTGCATAATTAGTGCTAACGTCACCGCTGTTGGATTGTTACTGTCAAGAACAGGCGAAACCTACGTCATAGAGTTCGAGCGAACATAACTTTATTTATGCTTCGCGTCGAATATCTGACGTAGGTTTTTTTTTGCTTATAAAAAGACCATTCAGGTGGAGCGTTATATGAAGAAGTGGCTAATAGCATTAATGATGGCGGCAGGTGCGGCAACCTGCTCGGCAGCGGAAGTTAAAAACGACGATGGCGTGAATATCTATTTCGCTCGTCACGGCAAAACGCTGCTGAATACGTTTGACCGCGTACAGGGTTGGGCTGACTCCCCGCTTACTGAAGACGGCATTTGCGTCGCACGTTATCTCGGCGAGGGACTAAAAGGCATTCCATTTGATAGCTTCTATTCCAGCGATGCCGGACGTCAGCGTGAAACCATGCAGGTGATACTTAAGCAAGCCGGAGTAAGTGATTACAAACTTACTGAGCTAAGCGGCCTGCGGGAAGCCTTCTTCGGCGGTTTTGAAGGCGGCTATAACAAAGATATGGCCGACGCCGGCGCCAAACAGCTGGGGCTTAAAGATGGCGCTGCGCTGTTCAGCCAAATGAAAGCGGGCACCCTGGCCGTTGATACCAACCAGAATGCGCTGGCTGCAGCCGATCCCAAAGGCATGGCGGAAAACTATCAGCAGGTAAAAACCCGCACCCAGGCAGCGCTGCATACCATCATTGAAAACGCGCAGGCCCGGGGCGATAAAAACGTGCTGGCGATTTCATCCGGTACCGCAATGCAGATCATGATTTCCGACTTAACGGACGATAACGCGAAAAACAAACCGCTTGCCAATGCCGCGGTGGTTAAAATTGTTTATAAAGACGGCAAATATACCGTTCCTGAAATCGGCACTATGAAATATGTCGAAGCCGGAAAACAGGCTCTCGATAAAAAATAATACCCACGCTTAATTATTTATTACGGCAGACTTCATGCGAAAACACCTCGCCTGGATCGCTGCGTCCCTACTCTGGGGTTTATTATGAAAATCAATACTACAACAGTCGCCATTATGCTGCTGGCTATTCCCGCCAGCGCCTGGTCAGCTTCGACCACTAACAGCCTGAAGGAGCGCGATTATATCGATACCGTGCTCGACGATCCGTTATTCAGCCAGTCTCATCTGAATTTATCCTTTAAAAACTACTGGAAATATCTTAAGGAAGAAGAGACCGAGCCGAAGAAAGTCCATAATGCCTGGGGTCAGGGCGTCGCCGTCGATTATCAGTCCGGCTATTTTGCCGATATTATTGGCTTTGATGCCACATACTACGGGGCGGTAAAGCTCGGCGCCAGCGATTACTTTAACTCCCGCGGCGTACTCTATAACAACGGCAGCGGAAATAACAAAAGCAACGCTGAAGGCTTTTCCAAATTTGGTCAACGCAATATCAAGCTGCAGTATCGCCTGGCGGACACTCATCTGAACGCCCGCTGGGGCTGGCAGACGATGAAAAACTTTGGCGTCATCTCCAACTCGACCCGCCTCTCTCCAACCACCTACCTGGGCTGGACCGGCGCGGTGAACTACGGTCCCTTCACGCTGCGCGGCGCGTACATCGAAAGCGCGATGGATCGTAACTCGCCGGATAAGAAACGCTTCCAGACCAACAGCGGACAGTACATTAACCATATCGCCAGCGGCGATATTCTGTGGCAAAGCGAGCACCTGAACATGCAGTACGGCTATGGTGAAAGCGACAACTATCTGCGCCGCCATATTCTGTTTACCAATATTAAGCCGATAAAAGCGCTGAACATCGGTACTCAGGTCTACGCCACTCACGCGCTGGACGAGTATAAAGCGATGCCGGCAAATAAGCGTGACTTTGACGATGATGCCTGGCACATCGCCATGGATGTGAAGTGGCAGGCGGACAACTGGAGCACCAAGTGGGGTCTGGGCTATACCGATGCGAATAAGGCCAATGAAGTGGGCTTCTACCCGCGCCATATGAGTAAAAACTCGCGCGGGACCTTTATCTCAATGGCTTACGCCGGCAACGACTATATGCGCGACGGTGAACTGGTTCTCTCTAATATGTCGGACTATAACCTGACGCCGGAGCTGGCTATCGGTCTCGCCGGCAACATCGCCCAGTTTAACTACCGCGGCAACCACGTCCGTACCGGGGAAATTAACGCCTTCAGCCGCTGGGTGCCGACGCACCCGAGACTGAAAAATCTCACCGTCTGGGCGATGTTCGGGCCGGGCTGGTCCTATAAGATGAATGGCAAAACGCCGGTGCTTACCGACGGCCATTACAGCCGGGCCAACTCGCTCTCTTCGGAAGTGATTATCGAATATAAATTTAATCTGTTCTGATACGCCCGCCCCGCCGGTCATGGCGGGGCAACCCTCCCCGGCTACTTCTTCACCTCATTAAGCTCATCGTTATAGCTTTCCCGCGTCACGCAGACGCACAGGATGGTAATTAGCGCCATGCAGGCGAGAAACAGCGAGATGGGCCACGATGCGCCACCGGACCACACCAGCAGTAAGGTACCGATCATCGGCGTTAAGCCGCCGACGATATTCGCCAACTGGAAGCCGAGCGACACGCCGGTGTAGCGCACGCTGGTGTCAAAAAGCTCCGAAAAGAAGGCGGGCTGGACGCTGAACATCATGCCCAGCCCCACGGAATAGCAGAAGGTGGTGGCGAACATAAACATCTTCACCGAGCCGGAGTCGATCATCCAGAACAGCGGGAAGGCAAAGATCAGCGTGATCGCGGCGCCGGCCAGATAGACCGGTCGGCGGCCAATTTTATCGGACAGCCAGCCGAAGAAAGGAAAGGTAAAAATGCCGACAAAACTGGCCAGCAGCAGCCCGTTCAGCGCCGTTTCGCGAGTAAAGTTGAGTTCCCGGGTCACGTAGGACATAAAGAACGCCACCGTCAGCCAGCCCAGAACAATCTCCCCCATGCGCATACCCATCGCCAGGAATACCGCTTTACGGTGATGTTTGAGCACGGTGAGAACAGGAAACTTCTGCTCGGCCGTTTTCGGCGCGTTCTGCTGCTGCTTCTGATTCTCCTGAAACACCGGCGTCTCTTCGATCCTTGAGCGGATAAACATCCCGACGAACAGCAGCGCGATGCTTAACAGGAAAGGCACGCGCCAGCCCCAGGACATCAGGTCATCCTCCGGCAGCATCACCACCAGCGCAAAAACGCCGGTGGCGATAAACAGGCCAAGCACGTTGCCCAACTGAACAAAGGTGCCAAAAAAGCCCCGGCGATGGCGCGGCGCATACTCGGTGATGAGCGTCGTCGCCCCGCCCCATTCGCCGCCGATGGCAAAGCCCTGGCAGAGGCGCAAAAAGATAAGTATCAACGGCGCGGCGTTGCCTATGGTGTCGTAGCTGGGGATTAACCCTATGAAAAACGTCGAAATCCCCATAATCATCAGCGACAGAACCAGCGATTTCTTGCGGCCGATCTTATCGCCATAGTGACCAAATACGATGGCACCGATGGGCCGGCTAACGAAGGTAATCGACAGCGTCAGGAAGGATACCAGCAGCGCCATCAGCGGCGAGAGGTTAGGAAAAAACAGCGACGGAAACACCAGCGCGGCGGCGGTGCCGTAGATAAAAAAGTCATAGAACTCAATCGTTGTGCCAGAAAGACCGGAGCCCAGCACGGTGAGCAGCTTTCTTCTTTCATGGGTTTGTTGCGATGTTTGTTCATTTTTTGCAGGGGCAATGGCGGGCGAGGTAAGCAGGGTCATCATTAAATCCTCTGTCCTGAATCATTATTGTTTAGTCGGGCAGCGCCTGGCTAACATCGTTGGCGAGGGAAAATCACCAACAAGCTAACTCGAATTAGCTAATTATAACAAGATACAGAAATTCACAACGTAAATGCTAAAAGAGTGTGACCAGGATCGGTTAAATTTTAACACTCCTGTCAATCACCCCAGACAAAATGCTCAAACGGAAAAATAAATAATTCAATAATTTCAATTCATTAAATATCAAACCTGAATTTACCGTCCTCGCTGCGCTTCCCGCCCGCCTTTCTGCCCGCCTTTAAACCGCCTCAGCAAACTTTCCTCGTCACTTCACCCCACCTTTTAAAATAATGTTTTTAAAATTAATTAGTTAAAAATTTCACATTGATAGCCATCACAAATCCCCGGCAAAGGGTTTGTCCCTGTCTTTTTTTTATCCTAATTTGCTAATTCGAGTTAGCCATAGAAATCAGTCTGCCTGAAGCGGCTGATGCGGCGCTAATCCCTGCGCAGAACGATCAACGATAACTAAGCGACCTACCCCCTACAGGAGAAATTCACATGTTGAATTTAACGTTACCCGCCGAAGCCGGGCTTATTACCCCACAGCCAGGCGAAGTCTTGATGGTCACCAATGCGGATCTCCGCGAACCGGCTAACGTCACCTGCTGGCCCACGCAGAAGCTGTTTGAACAGCGTCTGGAAACGGCGCTGGAAACATTAGGCTACCGCCTGCGCCGCGCCCATCCGGTCAACGAACGCCGCGGCCACGGGTTTATCAGCAGCCAGAAAGAGGGTAGCGAGCTGTTCGCCGGGATCGATCCGGATGCGCCGATTATTGTCCTGCTTACCGCCTGGCAATACTCCCATCACCTTGCGCCTTCGCTGGTACATCATCGCGGCCCTATTTTGCTGCTCGCCAATTTTGACGGCACCTGGCCGGGCCTCGTCGGCATGCTCTGTATGGCAGGCTGCCTCACCAGCCTGGAGCGCAACTACTCGCGGCTGTGGTCGGAAACCTTCGCCGACGAGGCGTTTATTCGTGGCCTGGACACCTGGCTGCGCGACGGCCATCTCAGCCATAAGCTCGGCTATCTGCATCCGGTTGCGCCCAGCGCGCCGCTGCTGGCCAGCGAAGCCGGACAGATCGGCGTGAAGGTTGGGCAGTCGATCCTCAAACACAAGGCCATTGTCGGCCTGTTCGATACCTTCTGTATGGGGATGATCAACGGCGTGTTCCCGCAAAAAGCGATGATCGACGTAGGGATTCCGGTGGAGTCGCTGTCGCAATCGGCGCTGCTGGTTGAAATGAACAAAGTGCCGACCGACCTGCGCGAAGCCTGTCTCGACTGGTATGAGACCCGCGGCATGCGCTTCCGGTTCGGCGCCGACGGGACGAAGGAACTGACCCGGGAGCAGGTGCTGGAACAGTGCGCGATGATGATCGCCATGGCGCGCTTCGTGAAGCGCTTCGGCCTGACGGCGGTGGGCGTGCAGTATCAGCAGGGGCTCAAAGACAGCTGCGCCGCCTCGGATTTTGCCGAAGGCGCCATCGGCAACGCGGAACGTTTCCCGATCCCGGATGAGAACGGCGAGATCGTCTGCCCGGACGCGCCGATCCCCTGCATCAACGAGGTGGATATGGGCAGCGCCATCCCACAGGTGATGCTGGCGAAGCTGCTCGGCGCACTGGGCATGGCGAGCGAAACCACCCTTCACGATATCCGCTGGGGTAGCGAATACAACGGCACGTTCTACTGGGATCTGGAGATCTCCGGCGCGGTGCCGTTCGCCCATCTGAAGGGCGGGATCGCCGGGGCCACCGGCTATCGCCAGCCGGCGATGTTCTTCCCCTACGGCGGCTCGACCATTGCCGGTCAGGGCAAAGCCGGACGCTTTATCTGGGCGCGAGCGCATTACGAAGGTACCCAGGTGATCCTGCATATCGGCACCGGCACCGCCGTCGAACTGCCGCATGACGAATTCGAACGCCGCCGCCGGGCAACCAACTACGAGTGGCCATTACTCAACGCCGTTCTCGACGGGGTTTCGCGCGACGATTTAATGGCGGGCCACCAGAGCAACCATCTCAGTCTGGCTTATGTAGAAGAGGAGGTATTATCCGAAGTGCTGAACGCCTTTATTGCCCAGGCGCTGACGCAAAATATGAAAGTCTTTATCGCAGGCGATGCGCATTTATTAATGAAATAACAACTGATTCGCTTATGTAATTTTTACGTTGTTAGCGATCCTGGCAAACATCCGCTTCATTCGTCTCTTTATCGCCCATAAAGAGCGGATTAACGCGCATCTGTCCGGGCGGGCCCTCCGCCTGCCCGGATAAGAGAGGATTATATGTATCAGCAGCAACATATTGAATTTATTATCCAGAAGGCAAAGAAACGGCTCGATCAGCAGGAGGCCCCCGGCTGCACCAAAGCGGGATGGCTAATGATCACCGCATTATTAATTGAGTCATGGGATATTTATTCCATGGCGTTTATTTTATTCGCCCTGAAAGATATTTATGAGCCCAGCAGCTGGCTGCTTGGTTTTACCGCCGCCGGCACCCAGCTTGGCGCGGTGGTCGGCGCGCTGCTCGGCGGCTGGCTGACCGATAAGCTCGGACGGCGTAAAATTTTCCTCTGGTCGATGATCCTGTTCGCGATCTTCGCCGTTCTTCAGGGCCTGGCGCCCAATATGTACTGGCTGGCGATTATTCGCTGCCTCGCCGGGATCCCGGTGGGCGCGGACGTGGCTAACGGCTTTACCTACATCATGGAGGTGATGCCGAAGGGCAAGCGCGAAGTGATGGCTAACCGCTGGCAGTTTATGTTCGCGCTGGGGATTATCGCCGCCATTCTGCTGGTCACCACGCTGGTGGCGCTTGATGTTCACCCGGATATGATTTGGCGCATCGTGCTGGCGGTCCCGGCGATCCCGGCCTGCCTGCTGCTGTTTATGCGTCGGGAGCTGCCGGAGACGCCGGCGTGGTTCGTCGAACGCGGCCGCTTTATCGAAGCGAAACAAGCCTCCCGTGACTATTACGGCGAACAGGATGGCCGTCTGCTGGACGACATTCTGCCCAACGAAAACGTCACCATCGCCGACCCGACGCTCAAAGAGACGCTGCACGATCTGTTCCGTCGTCCCTTTACCCGCCGCACCACCCTGTTCGGCTGGTTCTCCTGCGCCGTACAGTCGTTTGAAAACTACGCCTTCTCCTTCTTCCTGCCGCTGATCCTCGTCACCATCGGGATTTCCGGGCAGATCCAGAATAACCTCGCCCTGCTGGCGGTGAACTGTATCGCCGCGCTCTCGGCGTTTGTCGGCCCGCTGCTGTTGCCGAAGCTCGGGCATAAGGGGCTGAGCAAATACGGCTTCCTGCTGGTCACCATCGGCATCTCAATTTCGGCGTGGGGCGTCTACAGCAGCAGCTTTGGTTTTATCATTTTCGGCGCGGCGCTGATGCTGTGGGGCCATTACTGGGATTCCGAAAGCGGCATGACGGTGATCTCGCTGGTGGCAAAACCGCGCTATCGCGGCGTGGCCTCCGGTATCGGCTACACCATCGTCAAGGTCACCGCCTTCGTCACCACCCTGGTCTTCCCTGCCCTGTTTGAAGCGGTCGGCGTACCGGTCGCCTCAATGATTATCGCGATCGCGCCGTTCTGCGCCTTCCTCGCCTCGATCTTCCTGCTGCCGGAAGTCTTCGGTCATGCGGTGGGCGACGAGAACGATCGAGAACATGATGCCAGCCCGGCAATCGCCCTGGAGGGGCATGAATCCCCGGCCTCCAAACATTAACCGCCCGGGCCGCAGGGGCGGCCCCCGCTGAACCCATAAAGGAAGGAATCAGATGAACAGCACAAAAATGCCCGTGATTGAAAATATCGAACTGATGACCGCCCGCGTTCCGCTGCCGGAAGGCCCGTGGGGAGATCAAATTCACCACGTCACCGATATCGAAGTGGCGATAGTTGACGTCTACGGTTCTAACGGCCACGTCGGCACCGGCTTTAGTCACACTTCCGGCTGGTGCGGGAAAACCATCTCTGCGTTGATTGCCGAGATTATCCCGGACGTTATTGGCCAGCCGCTCTCCCCGCGCGGCCTGTGGCATCGCTCGTATAAACACGTACACGACGTCGGCGGCGCGGGCGTCACCACCCATGCCCTGGCGGCGCTGGATATTGCCTACTGGGATCTGTTAGGTAAAACCCTCAACGCGCCGATTATCGACATTCTTGGCCGCGTGCGCGATCGCGTTCCGCTGTACGGCAGCGGCATCAACCTACATCTGTCCATTGAGGAAGTGATCGACCAGGTCAAGCGCTGGAAAAGCACCGGCTATCTGGCGGCGAAAGTGAAAGTGGGCAAACCGACGCTGGAAGAGGACGTGGAGCGGCTGCGTAAGATTCAGGAGGCGGTGCCGGGCTTCCCGCTGGCGGTGGACGCCAACCAGGGCTGGAACTTCCCGCAGGCGCTGCGCGCGTTCAAGCTGTTCGAACCGCTTAACCTGCTGTGGATTGAGGAGCCGCTGCCCTCCGACGATATCGCCGGCCACCTGCGGCTGCGCGAACGCAGCGCCACGCCTATCGCGCTGGGAGAAAACGTCTATAACTTAAACCAGTTTACGCAGTACATCGAGAGCGGCAGCGCGGATTACATCCAGGCAGATCTCGGCCGCGTCGGCGGGATCACCGGCTATCTGGATATCGCCGCCGTCGCCCGCGCGCACAACCTGCCGATGACGCCGCATTTTGTCATGGAGCTCAGCGCCAGCCTGCTGGCTACGGTGCCGAATATCTCATACGCCGAGATGACCGACGGCGGGCGCTGGAAAGATCTGCGCATCATCGCCGAAGCGGGCGAAGAGGTGGACGGCTACTACGTGCCGAGCGAAAGGCCGGGCCACGGCATTATTCTCGATCGTGATTACCTCGCAACCCACAAAATCTAACCACGCAGTGAGGGGAAAGGACAATGGAAGACACGTTATTCTCGGTTAAAGACAAGGTCATCATTGTGACCGGCGGCCTTGGACAGCTGGGGGCGCAGTACGTGAAGACGTTACACGAACGCGGCGCGAAGGTGGCGGCGCTGGCTACCCGCGTCGATGCCGCGCGCGTCGACCGCGTGCTGGGGGCGATTAAGGACTCCGACCGCCTGCTGTGCGCGGAAGTGAATATTACCGATAAAGCCAGCATTAACCGGGTGCTGGACAGCATTGAAGCGAAGTGGGGCGTGCCGGATGGCCTGGTCAACAACGCGGGCGTCGATACCCAGCCCAGCGCGCCGCCGGAAGTCTCCGGGCCGTTTGAGGAGTTCCCGGAAGAGGTGTTCCGCGAGGTGGTGGAAGTGAACCTGGTCGGCACCTTCCTGATGACCCAGCAGGTCGGCAAACGCATGAAGCAGGCCGGCAAAGGCGGCTCGATCATCAACGTCGGTTCGATCTACGGCGTGGTCTCTCCGGTGCAGGATATCTACAGCTACAAAAAAGAGGACACCGGCATTCCGTTCGTCAAACCGGTGGCCTATTCGGCGGCAAAGTCCGGGCTGTATAACTTTACCCGCTACTGCGCCACCTACTGGGGGCGCGACGGCATTCGCGTCAATACCCTGACCCTCTCCGGCGTCGAGCGCAGCGATCAGGACCCGCGCTTTCAGAAAAACTACACCCACCGTATTCCCATCGGGCGGATGGCGAAAGCCCACGAGTACAACGGCGCGGTGGTGTTTTTGCTCTCCGACGCCTCGGTCTATATGACCGGTTCCAACGTGGTGGTGGATGGAGGCTGGACCGCATGGTAAGCGATAAATGGCAGCGTTTTCGCGGCATTATCTCCGCGGTGGTGACGCCGATGCACGCCGATGAGTCGGTGAACTACGCGGCGCTGGACGCGCTCGCCCGCGCCCAGCTGGCGCGCGGGGTTGAAGGCTTTTACTGCTGCGGCTCCTCCGGGGAGGGACCGTTGCTGCGTTTCGATGAGCGCAGGCAGGTGCTGGCGACGCTGGTGCAGTCGGCGGGCGGTCAGGTGCCGGTGATCGCCCACGTCGGGACGCCACGCACCCGGGACGCCGTCGAGCTGGCGAAGCACGCCGAGCAGGACGGCGCCAGCGCGGTGTCGCTGGTGCCGCCCTACTACTACAAATATAGCCGCGAGGAGATTATCGCCTACTACCGTCGGGTGCTGGACGCCATTTCGATTCCGGTGATTTTGTATAATATTCCGCAGTTTACCGGCGTCGAGCTGGATGCCCAGAGCGCCGACGCGCTGCTCGGCGAAGAGCAGGTTCTGGGGGTGAAGCATACTTCGCATAACCTCTATTCGCTGGAACGCATGATCGCCCGCTACCCGGAGAAAGTCTTTTTTAACGGTTTCGATGAGATCTTCCTTTCCAGCCTCGCGGCGGGCGCGACGGCCACGGTTGGCACCACGGTTAACCTGCAGCCGGAGCTGTTTCTCGCCCTGCGCAGCGCTTTTCAGCAGGGCGACATCGCCCGGGCGCAGCGCCTGCAGCAGCAGATCAACGAGGTGGTGGAGCAACTGGTCGCGCGCGGCGTGTTCCAGTCGGCGAAGTATCTTACCGCGAAAGAGACCGTCGATACCGGCCCCACCCGCGAGCCGTTTGTGGCGCTGACGGCGGCGCAGAAAGGCGAGCTGGATGACCTCTATCTGCGCTTACGGAGGTATATCGCCGATGCCGGACAATGACGCGTTCTGTCCCCAGGTCCGTCTGAACGATAGCGTTATATGCCAGCAGGTCGCGCGGTTTTTACAAGAGACGGAAAGCGATGCGCGAACCCGGGGGCTGGCAGTGGCGGTTGTCGGGCCGGAGGGCGAGCTCATCGCCTTTGGCGCGCACGCTCGCTGCCCGCCGCTACCGCGCCAGCTGGCGCAGCGCAAGGCCTGGAGCGCCCTGCGCTTTCGCCGTCCGACGGCAACGCTGGCGCAAGAGGTCAGCGACGGCGCCCTGCAGCTGGCGGTATTTAACGACCCGCAGCTGCTGGCGATGCCGGGCGGTGAGCCTGTGATAGTTGAAGGGCTGGCTATTGGCGGCGTCGGGATCAGCGGCCTGCCACCGGAGCTGGACGCCGGGCTGGCGGCGCGGTTTGTTCAGCGATTGACTTGATGAGGGATCGTTAAGGGTTCCCGGATTGCGGCGCCCGCGCCTTATCCGGGCTACCTGCGCGCGCAGGATGCGGTATTTGTAGCCCCGGCCAGCATAGCGCGGCCGGGGATTGACGTGTTCACACAAGCCGTGTCATTTACTGGCTCCGCTGCTTCTCTACCGACAGCGGGCGATGAATCAGGGTCATCGGCACAGTGATCTTCACATCGGCATTTTCCCCCTGCAGCTTCTGCTGCATCAGATGAAACGCGTGCTGCGCCCAGGCGTCCTCATCCTGGCGCATCGACCACACCGCGTTCGGCAGAAATCCCAGCATCTGGTGTTCATCGAAGGTGCCGATGGGAATATCCGACGGAATAAAGCCGTAGGTTTCCCGCAGCGCGCTCAGCGTCCCTTCCAGAATGGGCAGGGAGGAGGCGATAAACGCCTTCGGCGGCTCGCGATGCTGACGGAGAAAATCGAGCATCAGCTGCTTGCCCTCTTCCTGGCGGTTATGGCTGGCGGACAATATCCACTCCTTCCCCGCGGGCAGCTCGCTCAGGTAGCCCTGCAGACGACGCTGGATCGACGGCTGCTGGGTATCTCCGGCGATAAAAAAAATCGGCGAGACGTCCACCGCCTGGGTCATCGCCTGCACCAGCTTTTTGCTGCCGTTATAGTTATCACTCACCACCAGCGACACGTCGCTCTCGCCAAAATCGCGGTCGAGCAGCACCAGCGGCCGCTTGCGCGCCACCTTCTGGTGATGCAGCTGCGTTTCCCGGGTAGAGGGCACCACGAAGAGCCCGTCAACGTTGCGCGCCAGCAGTCCTTCAACCAGACTGTTTTCATGCTCGCTGTCGCTGTAGGTGCAGGCAATCATTAGCTGATACCCCGCCTGACGGCAGCAGGCTTCGAGCTTTTCCGCCAGGGTGGAGAAAAACAGGTTGGATAAACGCGGGATCACCAGCCCTAAGGTCTCGGTTTTATTGAGCTTCAGGCTGCGGGCGATATGGTTAACGACCAGCCCGTTTTCGGCGATGTAATCATTAATACGCTGCTGCGTTTTGGCGCTGATGCGATACTGCTCAGCTTTGCCACCCAGCACCAGGCGCACGGTGGTAATCGAGATTTCCAGCGCCCTGGCGACTTGCTCAACGGTTTTGGCCATAAACTCATTTTCCATAACGAACAGAACGGCTTAATCATAAACTAATTCGAGTTAGCAATACATTAGCCGCGCTGTTATTTTGAACAAGGCGTCAGTTTTCTGCCGCCTCTGCCGCTCTCGATCGCGATCCTGCTACGCTGACGATCGTTAAGATCCTTCTCCGCCCTCTCTGTCGACGTCTGTGCCGGGAGAGATTCTGGCCGTGCTATTTCACTTTACCGGTTTAACCTCGGTCACCCAGGTGGGGAGATCCCATGTCCCGCCGAGGCGAAGATAGCGGCACATCCCGGTGGTCGCTTCACGGCTTTTGCGGAACGTTGTGCCATCCCAGAGCCAGCTTGCCGTCCCCCAGCAATCGCCGAGCCCTCGCCCTTTCTGGCTCATAAAAATCTCGCCGTCACCATACTCAGAACCGGAGACCGTGATAAGCGTCGGATTGCCCTCAAGTTTGCTATCCACAACCCAATAGCCATATCCCTCGTTATAGGCCGCCCGCCAGCACAAGGTCGAAGTCAGGGAATGGGCGTGATCCAGCGGCGTCAGGCTAATAGTTTCAGCCTTCTCACCCTCCTCAGGCTGGAGGCGATCGCACCAATCATCGTTCTTTAGCGTGGCCAGAAGCTTCGGCTTGAGCACCGCCAGCTCAGGCGCGGTTAACGCTCTCTCCTGCGTTTTCTCAGGAATGACCCGGTGAATAACCGGGGCGGGAATCGCTGCCCGGACGCTGCTTTCCGGCCTGTCGCCTTTTTTGGTCAACGCCCCTGGCGTGCCGATTCGCCCCTGAACATCGTCCATTTTCAGCAGTACCGCGTAAGCGCCTTCGCCGGAAAGCACAAACGGCGCCTCCGCGCCTGTAAATTCGACCTTCCCGCTGCCTTTGATAGCGTTAACGATCGCCCGGGCCTGTTTCTCCGACAGCGGCCAGCTCTCTTTTACGGGCTTCACATCGCCTGCCGGCTGGCCGTTGATCCACAGCGTCAGTTTGCCCGGCAGAACGTCGCCGTCGGTCACCTCCGCCAGCATCAGCTCTCCCGAGACGGCAGTGCCCGCTCCGGCCTGGCGGGTCAGCAGCACCGAACCTCCGCTTCCTTCTTCAGCGCTGTATCCCGCCGCCCGGCAGGTCAGCGTGTTATCACACACCACTTCCCAGTCTTTGTGGCTGAATGAAACGCCTGTTTCCGCCAGCGCAGGGAGACTAAGTATGGCCAGTGCCAGCACGCCTCTCCAGCGTTCCTTTTTCATAACTTCTCTCCTTAATCGGTCATTCGTGTAGTCTGAGTAATCCACCTCGCCGAGAGAAGCGTTTTCCCTTGCCACGACTTTTTTTCAGACAACGACATGGATGCCGCACCGCTTTACGCTTCGCTGGACATATTCCCGCCCGTTCAGCTCGGCTGAAAATAGCGGGCAGCGAGTCTGATTACCTCATTCAACATCATTTCTGAGATCACAAAATAACATCCGCCGTGATGTTAAATCATCTTGTGATATTCCGCGCGGCTGCGACCGGCTAACTCTTTTTACGCTCTCACTTCATCTTTGCGATTCATAGGTGAATTCCGCTCTGATTATTCAGGGGGTTCTTTTATGCATCGATTCATCTTCTCTGTGACGTCATCAACAACATGAAGCTATTCAGAATATTCAGCGTATTACCGTCGTTATTTTTTACCGCCGCGTGCGCTGCCGGGTTATCCCACGTAGATAATTGTGAAGTGGGCTGTCCGACCGGTGGAAGCGACCAGACGCTGGTTCGCGAAGCCTATACGCTCAATAACAACAGCCACCGCAAATTCGCCAATTGGGTGGCGTATAAAATCACCAAAGCCAGCCTGGCCAGCGGGCGTTCGCGCAGCTGGAAGCGCGATCCGGATTTACCCGCGGCGGATACCCTTGCCCCCGCGGCATACAAAGGGGCCAGCGCAGCATTGGCGGTCGATCGCGGGCATCAGGCGCCGCTCGCCGGGCTCGGCGCCAGCGCAGACTGGCAGGCGTTAAACTATCTTTCCAATATCACCCCGCAGGCCTCCGCCCTGAATCAGGGGGCGTGGGCGCGGCTGGAGGATAAGGAGCGCGCCCTCGCCGAGCGCAGCGACGTGGCGGCGGTGTGGTCCGTTACCGGGCCGCTGTTCGAACGGCATATCGCCACCCTGCCCGCCGCGCCCGAGGTGGAGCTTCCCAGCGGCTACTGGAAGATTATTTTTATCGGCTCCAGTCCGGATAAGGGCGAATACGCGGCGTTTTTGCTGGATCAGGCGACGCCCAAAAGCGCCAGTTTTTGTGATTATCAAGTGACGGTGGAGGAGATTGAGCGGCGGACTCATCCGGCGCTCTCGTTCTGGTCCACCCTGCCGGCAGGTATCGCCCGCCGCCTGAAGTCCCGGAAGGGGACGCTGGCAAAAGAGATGGGGTGCCCGTAATTAGGTATGGGCATCCTGTTGCGCGCATTATCTCGCTTTTATTTTTTTGAATCTGCTTTGCGGTTATTTCAGCAATATCAGGAAAGTCATTTTCAACAGGCGCTAATTAATAGCATCACGTATTCTGTTAATTCTTAATTTGCGGTTAAAGGCGTTTATTATGTCCGATTAAAGTCTGGACTTTATTTTTATTACTGGTTAGGTTTACAGGTGTTATTTAGCGCGGTGCGAATGTGCGCCAACACACCCGCACCGCTGATCACAATTACTATTTCGCGAGAATAGCAACCATGACTAGTGCTGATTGTATTGTAGATTCTTTTGATCCAGAAGTGTCGCCGAAAAATAAGCGTCAGTTGACGGTGAGTTATGTGAGACATTTGCCAGATCGTCGTCTTATTCCGGCGCTGATCATGAAGGGCGAGTGGCTGGCGGCGGCAGGGTTTTCGACCGGCACCCGGGTGGAGGTGCGGGTGATGGAGGGCTGTATTGTGCTGGCGGCGGTTGAGCCGGAACCGGAGCTGGAAGCCGCGATGCGTAGGGTGGTGAAGCTGTCGGCCAGGAAGCAGAAGCAGGTCAGAGAGTTTATCGGGGTGATTGGGGGACGAGGTTGAGAGGTCAGGATTGCGGTGACAGACTGGATTTGTATGTCATGCTCTGTTGACTGAGATTCATCGTCATCCCGGGCCTGTACTCATCCATCAAATCCGTACAACGTTCCTTTTAGATAACGGATAAATACCTGTTAATACGACTGAATGAGGAAACCATCATGGAGACTTACCGATTACATCGCGGCAGGCTTATCGACCATATCCAGCTTGTGGTAAATGATTTCGAGGCCAGCAAAGCGTTTTATACAGCCGTGCTGGCGGTCCTTGAGATCCCTGTCGTGAATACCTACGATGATTATTTTTGGGCTGATGAGCTTGTTGTTTCATCCATTAATAGCCCCGGTTCCACAGGTAAGCCGACAGGACGGCATCACCTGGCTTTCCAGGCCAGGGATCGTGAGACGGTGGATGCTTTTTACCAGGCGGCGCTGGCACACGGCGGCAGTGATAACGGCGCCCCCGGTGAGCGAACTTATCACCCGGGGTACTACGCGGCCTTTGTACTCGATCCCGATGGTAACAACATCGAAGCGGTTTACCATGGCGAGGGGGAACGCAGTGCGGCATCGGTGGAGATTGGCTTCAGTCTTTAAGTATAACGGCCTCCGGGCAGGGGCCGTATTGGGCGGTTGGCATTAAGTCAGACCAGGAATTAGCCATATCGAAGCCCTCATAATAATGAGGGCTACATAAAATAAATTCAGTGTTGTAAATTCATTGCGTATTCATTTTATAAAGGAATAACGATGGGAGCTATTAACGAGATAGATATTGCAAAGCTGGTTTTGCTACCCGCGATTTTATATGTGGCTAAAAAGATCATCGACTGGGCGGGAAAAGTGATGTCCAGCCCGCAAACGAAGCGAAAAATTCGCTTTGAAAAGGTACCTATTGAAACCAAAATAGAGGTGCTGAATAAAATCGCTGAGATAGCGAACGCTGACATACCCGACACCAAACTCTCGAGGACGCATCAGACCGTACAAATAAAGTTTTTGTATGAGCAGATCGGGATTACCCTCCCTGTCTGGCACGCCCATCAGTTGATCGCGTTTATCGCTGATAAAAATATCGGCTCATATGATGTACGATTAATAAGTTTCCTTAAAAACCCATCCTTATATCGTTGTGAAGAAAATCATTTTTCTGTAGATGCTAAAAAAATTAAAACTTTTCACCTCGTTAGCGGGGGTTTCTGGCTATTTTCAATAGTTATTTTCGCTTGCGCCTGGTGGACGACAATACAATCGTTACTGGCCAGCGGGGGCGTAAATTCAGCTATCGCATTTTCACTGTTTTACTTTATTTCCGCTATTGTAGTCACTGGCTTTATCTTGAGCCAGGTTGGAGAAACCTGGCAAAGCGCCAGATTCGCCAGGCTGTTTGAAAGGTGGTGTGAGGATGAAGCGGGGGTGGAAAGTGGGGAGAGTGCTGTGCTAGCCGCATCGGAGCCAGAAGAACAGAGGCCTCAATAGGAGGTTTTCAAATGATGAAATGCAGATACAAAAAAGTATTTTAGTGGACTGATTGGGGGATTTGGTGCGAAGGCCGGACTCATGGTTTGAGGCAAACCGGCTGATAATTATAGATTTCCTGGTTGGCTTTGTTCAGCGATATACGATAAAAGTCCGTGATTTTCGAAAAAGCTTTCATCTATCTCAATCACAGTGATGCCGGTATAGGCTGTCCAGCCATGCAAGTGTTTCACATACTGCATCACCTCCGCCGGAACTTTGGGAGAGAAATTAAGCACAATTTCTTCTTCCTCACCATGCCAGAGCGGCAGCGTGGTCACTTCCACATCCGGGTGAATGTGCTGCCAATCAGTTATTTTTAAACCGCAGATTTGCAGCAGGCTGAGTATATCGCCATTGTCGTCATCGAATGGCAAAGTCTCAGGGATTATGTCCACTTCAATATATTCTGGCTTAATCTCAGGTAGCTGTTTTTTTACTAACCGCTGCACACCAGAAAGTAACTTACCGGAATTAAATATAGGTTTAAACCAGTGTAACACTTCACGCCGAAAATTATCGAGACTAAAATCGTAATATTCTACTGATATTTCCAAACCAACACTCCCTTCATCAAGAAGATCATTAGAAGAATGCATTTCATTTACTGAAGGAGAGAAAATGAATTCAGTTTTTTTATTTGACATAATTAACCTCAGAGTGGTTTAAGAGTACAAATGCCGACCAATTAAATATAACCTATTATTCGTAAGATTAGAATATAGTCAATAAAAAAACAATTGGTTATCGAACTTCACGCTTTATAAGTTCGATGCCATAATAAAAATAGTAAATCTTAATAGAGAAGAGAGCACCATGCCGGTTCCTACCTACGATAACTTTATTGAGCCCGTATTACGGGTATTACAGCAATCACCTGCGGGAGTCGCCGCAAAAGAGGTTTATGAGGGAGCAGCCAACTTACTGCATCTCGATGATAGCCAGCGCAATGAACTTATCCCCAGCGGCCAATCGGTTTACAAAAATCGGGCCGGATGGGCTCACGACCGGCTCAAACGTGCAGGCCTATCCCAAAGCCTGTCACGTGGTAAATGGTGCTTAACGGAAGCAGGCTTCAACTGGCTTAAGCAGCACCCTTTTCCCCTGAGTAAAGCGCAGGTTGATCATCTGGCGTTTGATTTTATGAACGTCCGACTGACCACTCCTACGGATGCGGTTATGCTGGACGATGATGGTGCACCAGACACGGCTATATCTCCCCAAACCAGCAGCCCGGATGACCGCTTAGCGGAAGCTCTGGCAGAGATCCGTAGCGCTGTCGCCAGCGAATTACTGGAAAATTTACTGCAGGTTTCACCGAATCGCTTTGAAGTGATTGTCTTAGATGTGTTGCATAAGCTTGGTTACGGCGGCCATAGGGACGATCTCCAGCGTGTCGGCGGCACCGGTGACGGCGGTATCGATGGCATTATTTCTCTGGATAAACTTGGGCTAGAAAAGGTCTATGTCCAGGCGAAGCGTTGGCAAGGCACTGTTGGTCGCCCGGAACTGCAGGCTTTCTATGGCGCACTGGCGGGGCAAAAAGCCAAACGCGGTATCTTTATCACCACCTCAGGCTTTACCGCCCATGCGGTGGAATTTTCCCGATCCGTTGAAGGTTTAGTGCTAATTGATGGCAACCGGCTGGTTAACTTGATGATGGATAATGAAGTGGGGGTTACCTCACAACAGATTAAACTGCCCAAAATCGATATGGATTATTTTGAGCAGTAATATTCACCGCTGGATTATGTTATTACAGCCCACCAACGTGGGCTTATTTTAGTGAGAAGTCTTTTTAGCGCGTTTTTTTATCGTACCAGCCGCCAGTTTTTCAGCGGTGATTTTTTCCAGCAACGCTTCCGCACTATTAAGCCCGCTAATCAGCTCGGGATTTTCCTCGCGCCATTGGGCGGTTAATTCACCGCGGAAAGCTTTGGCTAGGATCGATTGAGTTAGATTATTTACTCGTGATAATGAATCAACAATCTCATTTTCAAGAGAGTTAATAAATGAAAGAATATTATCTACTTTATGAGCTATTTTTTCTTGCTCATCTAACGAAGGAAGATTTATATCTATAGATAAGATATGTTTAGAACCAACATTTCCTTGATTCACCCCCCCAGTTTCCCCTTTGAAAAACTCATTCCTGAATAATTCAGATCGGATAAACAAGTATAAAAAACTTGGTGAAACAATATTTTTCAATGGAATAAACCTACCGACCCGCTGGTTTATTACAAAATTATTGACAGAGTCCTTTATAAGACATGCAAATCCATAATCTTTTTTAAATCTCGTTCCAGTCATACTAATAAGTATGTCACCTTCATCAGGCACATAGGAATCATATTCATTAAATAAGTCTGAGCTTATATATGATGGCGAGTTTTGAAGAAATAAATACCCATCCCTAATATTTGCAAGCTTAATAACCTGATGAACCCCATCCTTAGAGAAACAATCACTTTTAAATGCATACCCATTTTGAAATCTGCATATATCAGACAATTTTACTTTAGAAAATGATTTATTTTCCGCCCCATAATTCAGCGCAGAACTCAACACCGACTGCCTAAATTTTTTCAAAATTTCAGGGATATTTTCCAGCCGGGTTTTAATACTCTCCACGCGAGCCAAAAGGTCATCGAGTTTATCAGCGATGATTTTTTGCTCAGCTAAAGGTGGTAGCGCGATCATATAAGACTGAACATCACTGGATTTTGCAGCAGGATATAATGCCCCCTGAACTGCTCCAGTGATTGATTCAATGAAATGCCGAGAACGAACAGTTGAAAAAATATAACGGCTTTCAATCATTATTGGTCTAATCACTTCAAAACCAGTAGATGCAATTTGCCCATCATATTTACCATCAACTAGCGCAACTGCATTCAAGTTCGGCCTCGTTAATGAAACGAGTACATCACCTGTTTTTAAGGATTTTCTCGCCCTACTGGGTGCATTTCCACCATTAATATGCTGTGGACTGTCAATTCTTTTAAGTTCTCTGTCGATACTGCCAATATCGATATAAATAAATTCTTCATTATCTCTTGGTACTCGCTGGGCACATTTAACAGAGATATCTTCTATCGTTGTCTCAGTCCAGCCTTCAGGCAATTCCCTTGTACTCATGCCTTTACCTCACCAAATACTTCATTCAGCAATTGGCGCTGCACATCCGCCTCTTCCCCTGCTCCTAACTCCCGCATCAACGCATCCAGCTCACCAATAGCCTGTACCAGTTCACTCATGGCTTCTCCGGCTAATACGGCGGGCTCTGGCAGGCTGGCAGCATCCACGCTGCTATTATCCCGTAGCCAGGAGATATCCAGTGAGTCGCCTTTGGTATCGCGGATCCACTCTCTGGTAAAGACTCGCCAGCGGCTGGTTGTGAGGCGCTCGGCCACATTGTTATTTTCAGCCGTATCAGGGGCCTCAATTTCTTCAGCGTTAAAGCTCCACTCTCCTTCTTGGCGCGGGCTGCTGCCGGTAGGCGAGTCACCGAAAACGCCTTCAAAAGGTTTTAAATGGTTTTCATTGAAAGGGGTACGCTTGCCAAAGCTTGGCATATTGGTACGCAGGTCATAGACCCAGATATTTTGCGTACAGTTTTCTTCCTGGTATTTATCCGCTTCAGTACCTTTGGTGAAAAACAGTACGTTAGTTTTCACGCCCTGGGCATAAAAAATCCCGGTAGGTAAGCGCAGGATGGTATGCAGATTACATTTATTCATCAGGTCCCGGCGCACATCAGTCCCGACCCCAGCCTCAAATAATACGTTATCTGGCAAGACCACGGCCGCGCGGCCACCCGGTTTTAGATTGCGGTAAATATGCTGCAAAAAGGCCAGCTGCTTATTACTGGTAGGATAGGTAAGGTCGTCCCGGGTAATACTGGCTTCGCCCCCTTTCGCGGTGCCAAAAGGCGGGTTAGCCAGAATAATATCGGCTTTCGCCAGAGACTGCCCGGCCATCCCTAAGGCATTACCTTGATGAACCACACCTTCATCATCCCCCTCCATACCGTGCAGCAGGCAGTTCATCAGCGCCAGACGGCGGGTTGAGGGCACCAGTTCAACACCGACAAAGGCTTTATTTTTCTGAAACTGATGCTCTTTGGCCGTTAAGTCATAGAGATCATCGGTGTGAGACTTAATATACTGGTCGGCAGCGATTAAAAAACCGGCGGTGCCTGCCGCTGGGTCTTGCACCACTTCCCCCGGCTGGGGTTTGATGCAGTTAACCATGCTATTAATCAGTACCCGCGGGGTAAAGTACTGCCCGGCCCCGGATTTGGTTTCACCGGCGTTCTTTTCCAGTAAACCTTCATATAAATCACCCAAGCCGTCTTTCTGGACACTAAACCAGTCGATTTGATCCAGAGAGCGGATCAGCTGTTCCAGATGGCGCGGTTCACGCAGGCGGGTTTGTGCATCGGCATAGATAGCGGTAATCAGCGGATCGGCATGCACCAGGTTGCCTTCCGCATCTTTACCGGTAGAGAGTTTCAGCAGAATTTGTTTGTAGTCATTCAGCAGGTTAATACCGGATTTCGCGTTTAAATCGGTCCAGCGACAGCCCTCTGGCAAGGTATGTTTATCCAGCGTTTCAGCTTCAGTGTTCTCATGCACCATCTTGATAAACAAAAGTAATACCAGCTCAGTGACATAGTCGCTGTAGTTAATGCCGTCATCACGCAGCACATCACACAGGTTCCAGAGTTTCTGGACGATTTCGTTATTATTGCTCATAGGTATTCCGAAGAAGGCCGGTAACCCGGCCTGTTTGCTGAAAAATTACGGGAAAGGGTAGCACGATCAGGCGGTTTTTGGAGCCCACAAGGTGTCGTTTATCTGCTCGAGAATACTGTCTAACTGGTCATCCAGTAACACATTGATTCTCTTCGCGCCACCGGCATCAGAAAAGCACTGATTCACGAAGTGCTTATCCAGCACCACTTCATGTACCAGCTGTTTAGCCAGACGCTCCAGCCACTTTTTCTGCACAGTGGTCCAGCGATGCTGGGAATAAATGCCATCCAGTGCCTGCTTAACGCGCTCTTCAAACGGCACCAGGGATTCCCCCAGGGCCGCCTGGCGAATATGGCCGATAATGGTGGCGGCAATATCCTGGTTGCTCTCCGTGCGAATAGCAGACCGCAGGCTAGCCTCACTGTAGCCCGCCTCATCCAGTAATAGGCGGATCTCTTTGAGCTGCTCTCGCGTCAGATCGCGCGGGCGATTTACCACCACCGATAAGGCTGCGGACTGGTTGAGGTTATTTTTAATAAACTCGGTAAAACTCTGCAGATAGTCTGCCGGTTTTTGATAGCGCCCGTAGTTTTGCTCTCTACTGATCAGCTCATCTTTGTGGTCAGAGATCACCGGGCGATATTCACTGCCCAGCAGTGCCCCCACATCTTCCAACTGCGTAATCAGATTGCGGTGCTGTTTCAGAAAGACTGAGGCTTGCTGAGGGCCAATTTTATGCAGATGCTGATGCAGGTTTTTCGGTTCCACGCCCCATAAGGCTTCCAGCTCGTTTAATTTTTCACGTACCTCCGGCTGCCTGTCGGCTTTGCTTTCGGCTTTACGTAGCACCCGCATCACTTTCTGGCTCAGCTGATTAAGCAAGCTATCTGCTTGTGTTTCCGTGGCGCTATCCCCCGGCGTGTTGAGGGCGGTGGCCAGTACATCATCATTGGCGAGCTCTTGCACAAGCTGTTCAATACTAACCCCGGCATTTTTGACCAGCGGTTTCATGGTGTTGACTTCTTCCAGCGTGGCATAGAGATCCACCGGATCGTGGATCCAGAATACGGTTTTCCCGATCTCATCGCAGCGCCGTGTCGCCCGGCCAATCATCTGTTCATAGAGGATGCGGGACTTCACACGCCGCAGGAACACCAGATGCGTGATAGGCGGGACATCAATCCCGGTGGTCAAAAGGTCAACCGTAATGGCAATACTCGGATAACGTTCATTTTTAAAGCATTTAATCAGCTTGCTCACCTGATCGCTTTTACCAGTGATTTTTTGTATCGCGGCCTGGTTAAAATCAGGGTGGACATTGGCCATGGCAGTATCCAGCAGACGTTTGACCATATCCGCATGGGCATCGGTAGCGCAGAAAATCAGCGTCTTTTCATTCCCGGCAGGATCGATCTCTTTCGCCAGCTCTTCACAAATCACCCGATTAAACTCTTCGGTAATTACCCGGCGGTTAAAGGCCTCAATATCAAAATCGAGTTCATCTTCCAGTTCACTGATATCCACTTCACCGGTTTCGGTATCAATCGCGCTGACCTCATCCCCTTTATCAAAGTGAATACCATGCTTACTGAGCAATGTGGTATAGCGAATCGGCGGCTCATAATCGATTAACCAATCATCTGCCACTGCTTCACGGTAAGAGTAGATATAAACTGGATATCCAAAAATCTCGCGAGTATGTTGCGCTGGTGTGGCCGTTAAGCCAATTTTTATCGCATCAAAGTAGTCCAGCACCCGACGATAGCTGGAAAGATACTGGGCATTATCGCGGATAGCCAGTTCGCCCTCGGTCATCTCCTGATCGAGGGTATATCCCCGGTGCGCCTCATCGATAATAATGCAGTCAAAGGTATCCACCGAGGGCGGATTACCTGAGCGATAGATACGGCTGACCATCGCCTGCACTGTGGCCACCTGAACACGAGTCTCCGCCTCGGCCGCCATATCACCGAGTTCAGCAATATTATAGATCTGCGATAAGGTCTGGTTCTGCTCTAACGAGGCCTCTTTGAAGGCATCCTGAGCCTGTTCACCCAAGGCTGAACGGTCAACCAGAAACAGAATACGTTTAAAGCGCTCGGCTTTTAAAAAGCGATAGATCAGGCCGATGATAGTCCGGGTTTTACCGGTGCCGGTGGCCATCGCCAGCAGCGCTTCTCGTGCCCCGTCTTCCAGAGCCGATTCCACAGCTTTAACCGCTTTTTCCTGATAATCACGTAAGCCAAGGTAGCCAAAAGGTTCATTATGCAGTTTGGCTTCAGCTTCGGCCCGGCTGCGATGGAGGCGGTCTATCAGCCCCTCAGGGGTAATAAAATTTTCTAACGAGTAGCGAGTATTATCCGGAGAGCGGACATCCCGGAACCAGGTCCCGGAAAACTCTGCCGACTGCTTAATATAGGGACGTCCATTGCAGGAGAATACAAAGGGGATCTGAAATACCTCTCCGGTACCGTCATCCCAGCCTGCCGTTAACCCCTCTTCCTTCCAGGCGGGCGTTAATGAGGCATCAAACTGAAAACCTTTGCTATAACGCTCAGCCTGAGGAATTTTCCCGGCGACATTTTCATTTTTCTTTTTCGCTTCAACTGTCGCTATAGGGATAAGCCCGCAGAATAAAACGTAATCGGCTCTACCACGCTCACCGTTCAAGGAGGTGGGCCATTCCGCAATGGCTTTATTAACCCCTTTTTCTGGGCGAGCACCTTTTTGGTAGGTCAGTTCCTGCGTATCGGCCAACCAACCCCACTCATTCAGCTGTTGGTCAATCAGAATACGCGTCAGCTCTTCGGTCATCACCTGCTTACGGGCTGAACTGGACTTACGATTAAACGCTTTACGCTGAGCGGTGACTGCCTGTTGCGCCTGTTGGGCAAGCTGTTCCTGAAGGGCCTTTAACTTAGCGTCATACTCTTTTTGCAAGCGCAGTAAATCTTGCTGATTGATTTCCAGCAGGGTTTGCTGTTCCCGCGCTTCTTGATCCATCGCCTCGGCCAGTTGGGCATACTCTTCTTTCTGCTGTTTGAGTAGCGCCTGTAGCTGTTCGCTGCTTTCCAGTTTTTGATTGGTGGCCAACAACGTCTGTTTTAGCTTTTCAATGGCAAGCTGGGACTGGGTTAACTGGGTACTGGGATCGTGAGGCGCAGTAAAGGGGCCGGGATTAAACCCGCTCCCTGTGTTTCCAAAGGTTTGATGAAACCAAATGGCTAAGGCACGGGCGATGCGTAATGCATCCATGGCTTCCCGGTGTTTGGTCTGGAACTGATGAGTAGCTTTATTCCCTTCGATACGTAAGGTATGAAACAGCTGGCGAATAGCAGGGTCGAGCTGTAGTTCTCTGTCCAGTCGATAAAGCAGTTCTTGTTGGCTGGGATTATCTTCCAGACCGATATTTAACCGCACAGCAATATTCTGGGCAAGAACTTCACCAAATTGCCGCAGTTTCATTAGCGTGGTGTTCGGGTCGCTGGCAAACACCTGCTCAGCCGTTGCGGTGATCTGCACAAACAGCGGGTCATATTCTTCCAGAAAAGCAAAGTTCGCTGATAAAGGGGGGACCGGGGTGGTCAACGTCAGGCTCCTCTCGCAATCACCCGTCACTTATTGCTGCCAAGCACCGGCTGAAAAGTTCGATTTTGGGAAATATCTCTCAAAATCATAGCGCTGTGCTGTTTTTAATCAAGGGATAAACCTTACTTAAGTATCAATATCGTAGGAAATAATACAAAAGGTGATCATTGCCCACTATATTTCCCGGCAGAGCCCCCGTTTTTATCGATAAACACGGCAAGACAAAGCCCTGTGAGTAGAAGTGAAAATCTTTGATTAACAATAAATTAAGTTTATTCCCCAGATTGTGCGCCTATAGGGAAAGAAAATGGGGAATCACATAGTGACGAGGTTGATTCCCCGTATAGTGCTTGATTCACTGCACGGGGAGAAAGAAACGACAGGAAGCGTATCACCTTAAGGGGTTGGCCTGAGACCATCGGCTAAGAGAAAAATGACTCAGATATGAAACGCGATGCGCTTCCCGGTGGTCCAGACTGAGCTTACCGCCCATCGCTTCAATATAGTGTTTCACTATGGCAAATTTCAGGTCATTACCCCGCTGCTCCAGCTGGGTGATCGCTGACTGGCTAGCGGCGCATGCGGCGCAAATCTAATAAGCAAAACGCCTCACGGCAGGGCAATTTATTGTCCGGTCGTGAGGGGTTGGCCAACGAATGCAATGAGGCGGCAGGAAAAAACCTCTATCTCACGAAAAGCTGATATATCTTACATCTCAACTGCCCGAGAAAAGATACTCATGTTAGAAACATATATGATAAAATTTACTATCCTACGGGTAGTAGTTCTTCATCAATTTCTATCAACATCCCATCATCAATAAATTTTTTCACCCATCGATCATAGTGCTTAATCTCAATCCCCCGTTGCTTCAAATCATCACGAAGCATTTTTTTAGTACATACACCACCATTTGAAAAATTATTATTAATAATCTCCCATACAGCTTTATGGTTATCAGTCAGATTTGAAACATTTGACAATTCAGGGTATAGGTTTATTGACTTTGCCGCATAATCAATTACCGCCAGAGAAGAAATCCTTTCACCATCATTATCTATAAATAACTCTGATTCATGCAGTTTATAAGCATGGCATTTTGGTTCTTCAGCATCTTTCATTTTGGTACAGGACAAAATTAGCGATTGATTTTCTTTGTCTTTTTTAACATTAAATTCAGCATCCAGTGCTGCTTTTAATGAACTTGAACCTCTGGCGCCTTTCGTTTCATCTTTACCAGAATGATGCACAAGAAGGACACTGGCTGATGTTTCATTTTTTATAGCATCACATCCAACAATCAATCGTCCCATATCTTGCGAGTTATTTTCATCCAAATTGCCATAGCAACGTGCTAGCGTATCAAAAATAATCAATCTGACAGGTAATCGGCATTTACCTTCAACGTATTTTATTCCATTAAGTAAATCACGCCGCTCTGAGAGATCGGCAGGAAACACCGGCCGATTGACTAACATGAGGTTACTGACTTTTTTATTGTATATGTTTTCCCAGGCTTTTACTCTTCGACTGACACCGATCCCGCCTTCACCGACGATATAAATCACTACGCCAGGATTAACTCTATTACCAGACCACTCAATACCGGTTGCAATATGACACGCCCAAGATATAGCAAGGAAGCTTTTATAAGATCCACTAGGCCCGTAAATACTACATAAAGAATTTTCTGTTATATAGTTTTTCATTACATAGCTATTTTGTTTATCATAGCCATCCGATCCCACACTGATTGGTAGTTTGTGAATTACGTGCTCATGCCTGCTTCTGTTCTTTTTTACCTGACTCATTTTTGATACCCATATAAAAGCAGATTATATTCTGGCAATAGTTACCCACTGCCAGAAATGACAGTTATTTTTTGGAAATTAAATTATCTTAAAGAGGCTGTTATCTTATTTTGAATCCAGTCATTAACCTCACTCTCAATAAAAGCGACTTTCCTTGCTCCTATTTTTATTTTTCTTGGGAATAAACCCAGCTTAATCAATTCGTAAATACGCGGCCTTGAATAACCAGTTCTATTAATAACTTCATCAAACGTCAATAACTTATCCATGATTTACCTCTCTATAAATAAACTACTTGTTAGTTTCAAAAGAGTATGGGTGGTGATAGTCATGGCTGATTTTTTCTAGATAATCAGACCACCACTGCATCATCCTTCTTCTTTCCGGAATAAGCTCAGCTTTATGGATATAAGCCGCACGAACATTATTTCTTTCCTGATGACTCATCTGCCGTTCAATTGCATCCCGACTCCATTTTCCTGACTCAATAAGTGCGCTACAAGCCATAGTCCGGAATCCATGAGAGCAGACTTCTTTTTTGGTGTTATACCCCATCGTTTGTAATGCATGGTTAATTGTATTTTCACTCATCGGTTTTTTCGGAAAATGATCACTAGTAAAAACGAATAGTCGGTTACCAGTAATTTCTTTAATACCTTTAAGGAATGTAAGGGCCTGATCGCTTAATGGTACTATATGAGGTGTTTTCATTTTCGAACCACGATAAGAAAATTTCACATCGGGTATTTTCTCCCTAATCGAGGGAATAGTCCATATGGCATTTTCCAGATCAAACTCATCCCAGCGAGAAAACCGCATTTCACTCGATCTGACAAAAGTATGCAGCAGGAATTGAATTGTCAGTTTCGTCAACTCCCTACCCTTATATTCATCAATTCGCTTCAGTAACTCGGGAATCTGTTCTAACTCTAAAGCCGGGCGATGGACTGAATTTTTCTTAATTAATGCGCCAGATTTATGGGCAATTGGATTAAATTCTAATAATCCATTATCGACCGCCAGCGTCATAATAGAATTAATACGCTGATAAATACGCGAGGCTAATTCTAAACGCCCTGATGTCTGAATGACTTTCACGGGATGTAATAGCTCCTGCGCATTAAGGGATTTAATACTGCTTTCACCTAAGTGAGGAAAAACCTCATCCATCAGGGATTTCAAAATACGCCGACCATGCTCTGGTGACCACTGCCTATTACTATCGTGCCACTGCATGGCCACTTCTCGGAAGGTTAATATATTTTCCTGGCCCTTTATTCCGCGAGGATCAATTCCTCTTGCAATATTGGTTTTATACTCTTCTCGCTTTTCACGCGCCAGAGCTAGGGGAATATACTTATACTCACCAAATGAGGTCAAACGATCTTCACCTTGAAAGCGATAACGTAGCCTCCAATAAGCGCTGCCGCTGGATTTGATTAGTAGATATAATCCTCCACCATCGGACAAGCGAATTTCCTTTTCGATACTCTCTCCAGCAAATTTTTTAGCGTTTATTTCTCTGAGCTGTTTTTTTATAAATGCATCTGTCAGCAACATTATTAATTCTCCGATTGTATTTTTAGATATCACAGGATCTGTTAACAACTGACCACATATCCAAGCTACTACGAGTGTTGTTAGGGCCGAATAGCACTTTTAAAAAATAAATCAGAAAATGTTGATTAATTAAATTATTTAGATATTTAATTCAAAAAACCAATATTTTACAGAATATAAAACAACCAAAACAACTAAAACAATGAAAAAAAAGAGTTAAATTCTTTTCATCTCAGGTATATTTTTGTGATTTCTGCCCTAAAATGGCCCAATTCCTGACTCACCACTTCCAGTGACTCGTCATAGGAACATCCATAATCCTGTAGCTCCGCCATGCGCTCCTGGGCATAGCTGTGCCGCGTTCCATGACTCCCTGCTGACCATCCTAATGCTCTGGTGCTGGCATTGCTGAATGCTCTACTCCAAGTCTGGCCCGCAGAGATCGCATAGAATTGCTGATAATGAATACCTCGGTCCGTCACTGTTACCGGTTCTGCTAATCTCCTGCTCTCCAATATTTCTGCTAATTCGACTGCCAATTTGATCTCGCGGACTAATCCACCTTTTCCCTGCACTGTGTATGATGTGCCGACCCGCCCCATAAATTTCTTACCTGAAGCAGGTCTAGGGCTGGGTTCGCGAGACCTCAATTCCCGCAGAGAAAATAGCTCGTGACTGCGTAGCCCTGCGTTATAGGCGATACGTGTTGCTAAGCGGTTTTTGTCAGACAGGTGGGATGCAATGATTTCAATCTGTTCTGGTGTATAAGACCTGGATGATAACGACTGTTCTTGCAGAGAACGGACGACTACCAATTTTTGGCCATCGGATAAAACTTGAGTCAGGTGTATCATCATCGCCTGTAAGGCCTGACGCTCCAAATCCAGGCTTTTTTGCCCCACATCAGCAGCCCGAATATCGAAATAGCGGCTCGCCATTTCAGGCGTGATGTCCTGTAGGTTCACTCCACCATTTATTCTGAAATAGAGAGCAATACGTGTGAGTGCGGACTGATAATTTCTGACTGTACCGACAGACTGGAAAATATGCCCCTGCATATATTTCATTACGTTAGCAGCCTGACGTTTTGCAATTTCACGGTCCGGTTTTTTAGCTGAAAATCTAGTCATTATTTTTCTCCAGCCAGCGTGTAACTGTCGTTAAAACGACACAAATTCGTTTTTGTCTCAACCAACGCTGAATTTCAGCGGCAGAAGCGCCGTGATGTTTTAATGCAAGAATCTCTACCCGAAATCTGTCCAGACGCGATTGGTTACGCCGGTAAGGCCGCTTCCTGCGCAACCGGGTTTCCTGCCGCAATTTCATCACTGTCGTTTTTGCATCAAACATGTAGATTCCTGCTAACACTGGGTTGTAAGAACATCTGACCTATAATGCTTTAGCCAGCGACCACCATAGATATGATCATCTATAGCGCCTATTCGCCCCGGTTTGCCTGATTCAGACGGGCTCGGACTGGTCTCGCCCTAAAATGTATAATTGTGAAGTTTTATCGCAGGAATGAATCCCTATCAGATTTGGGGTCTGCGTTAGATTTAATAGATTTAAGAAAATGCTTATAAAACATCATTATATTGAAAAATTGGTACAATGAGGGTGCATCTTCATAGATTTGATAGAGTTAAGGCATGTATTCGTAACTGACTGAAAAGTTAGAAATGCCATAGATTTGATACCTGTTTTGGCCAGGTTTTGCCGTTACAGCGAAGTTATTTGTCTGTTGTCGGCCAGACTTTGCCATCAAAAGTTAATGTTGTCAGTATTAGCCCTGACAGCTCTCGTGAGCGGCTTGCATGCTTTATAAGTTAGTAAAAAATAATAACAAAATCAACGTTGCATCAATTAAGTTGCGCATTTTTCCTTCTAACCCTTGCCCCTCAAGGCCTTCAGGCCTTTTCTTTATATAACGCATAGCGTCATAGGGGGTAAAAACCTTGATAGAGTGAGCCTTCAGACGTATGAAATTTTTTTCATCGGCGACCTATAACACCATGATGTTGAATGGCAGCGATTTGAGGCTCATTTGCATGTTGAATGACTGTCATTTGGAAGTCATTTGAAGGTTATCTGAGCCTTTGTCAAAGAGGTGGGGGACTGCTTTGAGCGAAGCGGAAGTTCGTAATTGCTCACTCAATGGATGCCGTGAACTAATCAATGGAGAACAGAGCAGAGTGTCTTCACAAGTATTAAATGGGGATATTTAGTCTTCAAGATCAAATAGGCTTGTTACATCTGCCTCGCGTGCAGTTCGCGCCACGAATAGACCTAGAATGCTTGCACCAGGTAAGTGTCGGCGTAGAAATTGTTTCATCGCTTTAAAATGGCTGCCAGCAGTAAGAACATCATCAAAAATGATAATGTTACCTCTGATCCCTGCAAGCAGACTGGAATCAAGGCTATAGTTTCCCATGATTTCATCGGGTGTCGGGCGGTTTGCTGTTGAAGCATGGGAAGCAACCGTTGACTGATTCTGCAGTACCAGCTCTCTGAAATCCAGAGACGAGTTCATAGCCTGAGCCGTACGAAGAATGGCCGTCATCCTGTCATCATAAGCTGCGTCAGTCCGGCATTTGGAAGGTGGTACGGGGACAAACGTATAATCACTAATATTACCAATTGTGTGGGTGATCATTTGTGCAACGCGATTAATTGCAACCCCTTTATAGTGGTAGTCCTGCAACCCGCGACGCTCGTTACCCTTCTTGAGGTTCATGATCAGCTGATTGGTTTCGCTGTAGGCTGCGCGTTGTCTGGCGGTATATTCGCCGAAAAAATAGCATAAGTCACCAGCATCAAGGTGATAGTGCTGCCCCCGGATCAACTCATCAATCTGCGTCAACCTGAATGTCATCCGAGATTTTTCCTAATGTCTTCGTAATCCTTCACCCGTATAGCACCCAGTGCCTCAAACTTCGCGGGCCACGTAATGGACGGGTTATGGAAACAGGATTCCAGGATGAATAGCATACGGCCCTGAGCCAGCGCTGCACGAGCCTGAGTCAGCGTACCTGACGTTTCTGAGGCTTCAATGATGATCGTGGCCTCTGTCAGCGCAGACATGGTGATATTTCTCTCCGGGAAGAAAATCCGATTACTGCGGTAATCCTGATCCAGATAACGCTGGAATGGCACCTGGCTGATAAGTAGATAATCATCACGAATTTTGCGCTGCAACTCGCTATTCTGCTTCGGATAATTGTGAGAAAGCGGTGTACCGATAACGGCAATGGTCTTTCCGCCAAGCGTCAGTGCGGTCCGATGGGCGTTAGTATCCACACCCTCAGCAAGCCCTGAGACAATGGTAAAGTCATCTTCCACCAGACACTTCACCAGTCGACGGGTACGGCGAGCGCCTTCTTCCGATACTTTTCTTGAACCGACAACAGCGACTGACCGGGTGTTTACCAGATCCCACCACCCCTGATAGTAGAGGACTTCGATCGGGTGATGAGCGTCTCTTAGCTTCTCTGGATATTCGCTAGCACCATGAATCCGGATACCGATATTCTCGAGAGAGTAGCGTGACATGATTTCTTTCAGTCTGGTCTTGAAGGCTGCAATCGTGCTATCAGAGACTAAATCAGAAGGAACCGCGCCTTGCGGAGCCTGACGGAACTTATCGGCGATAGTTTTGAAGGTCGCCCCTTTCTCGGTCCACAGCGCTTCGTACGCCGCCATCTCCTCAAAAGGGGAAATCGCACGTTCGAAAGGGTTCTGGCTGCCGAAATCAAGTTGTGACATAGGTTCTCAGGTAATTAGTCGTTGAAGATCTGAACACCTTTAGTTTACCCGCTTTATCCTGGCTGTAAACCATCAGCAGGATTGTATGGGGCCTTTCAGCTTCAGGAGCATACGCATGCCCTATACCAGATTAATTCTGTTGGTCAGCAATACAGTCGTCAATGACCATTATCATTTTGTCGATTACATAGCCGGTGCTGCTGTGGTTAGCTCATGCTCACTCAGGAAGTTCATATTCTAGCTATTGGTTTTGGTGTATTTCAGGTCTATGTGTAAATAACGTCCGCTTATGGCTGTACGTTCACCGGGTCGATGCAACGCTACCCATAATCACTAGTGCACCGAAGTGGTTTACCAAACAGGTGTCATACATGCTCTTGAACTATCGGTAGTACCAATTATCACTACTCGGGCCTTTGCAACCCCAAAGCGTCAGAGGTCGTTTTTTAATCAAAACTGTATACTGCCTTAAATCGAACTTGGGATATACACATTTATATCCCGCTTTATGCGATATACCCGCAGATACCATCAGATACGAAGAGAATGAAAAATGAGCAAAAAAGAAGTAATTCACTGATTTTAGACATAAAAAAAGCCACCCTGAGGTGACTTAATTTCGCATATGGTGCCGAAGGCCGGACTCGAACCGGCACGTATTTCTACGGTTGATTTTGAATCAACTGCGTCTACCGATTTCGCCACTCCGGCACGGAAAGGATACGGAAAACGTTCTGGATTATACCTGTCACTGGCTGCTGCGCAAGCGGCAGAGTGCGATTGCCGCGCTAAGTGTTGAAAAAAACAGCGCAAGCCGCATTTCGGTCAACATTCAATACGTTCCGCAAGTAAACCTCTCGTTCTCACCTTTCCCACTCGCGGTTTCCTCTTTCTCCGAGTCTGCTCGCAAAATCCTGCAAACGGCTCAATTCGGTTTACATTTTCGGCAATTTGTTATCAGATCCTGTTATTAGTACGCGTAATAACGCCGGTACTTTCCCAAAACAGGATTTCCGCAATGCGCTTCTATCAGATCGAACCAACGCTGGAGAACTACTGGCGCGGCATTATTCTTTTTGGCAAAAACGTCGCCTCCTATAAGTTTGCGCTGGCGCATGCGCTGTACGATATCCGCCACGATGGTAGCGATCTGATACGCCTCGAGGAGCTGGCGGTGCCGTTCAGCCGGCATCTGTGTCGCCATCTTGAGCACGCCCCCAAACAGATCACGTCGCCAAAAAGCCAGTTTCTCAGCGCTTGCAGCCGCTTCAATCGCCAGGAGATAACCCAGGATCAGCTCATCGCGGCAACGGTCAAGCTCGGCTTTAGCGTGGTGCTGGATAAATTTCATAACGTGAACCAGGGCGAAATCGCCAGGCGCTTTTTTATCGACGAGCGTAAAACGCATCAGGGCATCCGCCTGACCGACGACTTTTATTCTCTGACGGAGCGCCAGCAGTACCAGAACCTGATCCACGAAACGGACGCCCGCTGGCGTCTGGTGGAGCAGGCGTGGGCGATGAATATCGCCAGCAACCTGATCGCCGTGGAATATGATGCCGCCGAACAGCAGCTCTTTAGCACCCTGAATACCCGACGGGTTGCCATCTCCAGCTGTCGCGACAGCCTGAACGGCTACCAAAAAGGCCGCTGCTTTTACTGCTATGCGCCGATTAGTCTCGAAAGTGGGGATGAGAACCTGGCCGACGTTGACCACTTTATCCCGTGGGCGGCGCGCGGCGAGGTGGCGAATATCAACGGCGTCTGGAACCTGGTTCTCGCCTGCAAGAGCTGCAACCGCGGGGAGAAAGGCAAGTTTATGCGGGTACCGTCGGCAAAATTGCTGCGCCGCCTGCGCGACAGAAACGAATATTTTATTACCAGCCACCTTCCCTTGCGTGAAACCTTAATCCGTCAGACCGGCAACACGACCGCCCGCCGCGATGACTTCCTCGCCAAAATCTGGAACACTGCGCGCATTACGCTCCTTCATGAATGGGAACCTCAGGCCGCCGGAACGGATATATTCTGATGACAATTAACTACTACCAGCAGAACGCTGACAGCTTTGTGGCTTCAACCGTCGCTGTCGATATGACCTCTCTGTACGCGCCTTTTATCGGGGCGATTGAACCGAACGGGCTGATCCTCGATGCGGGGTGTGGCTCCGGACGCGATGCCAAAGCCTTTGCCGATATGGGCTACCGGGTCGAGGCGTTTGACGCCTCACCGGCCATGGTCGAGCGGGCTGCGCAACACAGCGGACTGGCCGTGCGTCAGGCGACTTTTCAAAGTATCAGCGAAAGCGCACGATATGACGGCATCTGGTGCTGCGCTTCGCTGCTGCACGTTCCCGCCGCTGAGCTGCCGGGAGTGATGCACAAACTGGCTACGGCCCTCAAACCCGGCGGTGTCTGGTACGTCTCATTTAAATACGGTTCAGGCGAGCGAGAAAAAGAGGGGCGGCGGTTTACCGATCTCGATGAAGCAGGGCTGACGACGCTGGTCGAACCGCTGGCGGATATCCGTCTCGCCAACATGTGGCAGACGGTGGATAAGCGCCCGGAGCGGAGCGAAATCTGGCTCAACGCGCTGTTGCTCAAAAGCTGAACTATCGCGATGGCTTCTCTCTCGCGGAGAAGCCGGCTTGCGTAAGCTTCCCCCCTCCTTCTGCCAAGCGTCCCCTCGCCCCATGCTCTACACTTCCTTCTTAACTACGCCAAACCCAAGGAAACTGTCATGAGCACTATTAAAAGTTACGCCGCCAAAGAAGCGGGCGCCGATCTGTCGCTGTGGGAGTACGATGCCGGCGACCTTAAGCCGGAAGATGTCGAAGTGCAGGTGGAGTACTGCGGGATCTGCCACTCCGACCTGTCGATGATCGACAATGAATGGGGCATGTCGAGCTATCCGCTGGTGGCCGGTCACGAAGTGATTGGCCGGGTGGCGGCCCTGGGCAGCGCGGCGCAGGATAAGGGGCTGAAGGTTGGCCAGAAGGTCGGCATTGGCTGGACGGCGCGCAGCTGCGGCCACTGCGACGCCTGTATCAGCGGCAACCACGTGAACTGTCTGGAAGGCTCGGTGCCCACCATCATCAACCGCGGCGGCTTCGCCGATAAGCTGCGCGCCGACTGGCAATGGGTGATCCCGCTGCCGGAAAACGTCGATCTTGAATCCGCCGGGCCGATGCTCTGCGGCGGCATCACGGTCTTCAAACCGCTGCTGATGCATCATGTCACGGCGAACAGCCGCGTCGGCGTCATCGGCATTGGCGGCCTCGGCCATATCGCCATCAAGCTGCTGCACGCGATGGGCGCGGAAGTCACCGCCTTTAGCTCTAACCCGGCGAAAGAGCAGGAAGTACTGGCAATGGGCGCCGATCGCGTGGTGAACAGCCGCGATCCCGAAGCCTTAAAGGCACTGGCCGGCCAGTTCGACCTGATTATCAACACCGTCGCCGTCGACCTCGACTGGCAGCCGTACTTTGAAGCGCTGGCGTACGGCGGCAACTTCCACACCGTCGGGGCAGTGATGAAGCCGTTCCCGGTCCCCGCTTTTACCCTGATTGGCGGCGACCGCAGCATCTCCGGCTCGGCCACCGGCAACCCGTCCGAGCTGCGCAAGCTGATGAAATTCGCCGGACGCAGCAAAGTCGCGCCGACCACCGAGCTGTTCCCGATGTCGCAGATCAACGAGGCGCTGAAGCACGTTCGCGAGGGCAAGGCCCGCTACCGCGTGGTGCTGAAAGCCGACTTCTGATCGTTCCTCGTCATGCTTCAGGCCGCAGCCGCGCGGCCTGAACGCCACTGACCGGGGTGATGCCGGGCGGCCCGTCTGCCCGGCGCTTGTTTCCCTGGTCATTAAACCGTCATCTCCCCGCCATACGTTTGCAGTCAATCCTTCTCACAATCCGGGCTTCTACAAACGCCTGAATGAGACGTCCGCCACCATGAGAAAAACCTGGCTTCCCTGGCTGATACTGTCGCCTTCCCTGCTGTTTTTATTACTGTTTACCTGGTTTCCCCTCGGGCGATCGATTTATGACAGCCTGTTCGATACCCGCATGGTCAGCGACGGCGGCCAGTATGTCGGGCTGGAGAACTTTAGTCGTCTGTTCGCCGACAACGTCTTCTGGCAGTCGCTGGTGAATAACCTGCTTTATATCCTGCTGACGGTGGTACCGGGCGTGACCCTCGCCCTGCTGCTGGCGGTCGCCCTGACCGAGAATCACCGCGTCAACCGCTGGCTGCGCACCGCCTTCTTCTTCCCGATGATTATCCCGATGGTCAGCGCCGCCGCGCTGTGGCTGTTTATCTTTATGCCCGGCCTTGGCCTGCTCGACCACTATCTGGCGAAGCTGTTTGGCCCGATGAACAACAACTGGCTGGGGCGCAGCAATAGCGCGCTGCTGGCGCTGGCGCTGATTGGCGTGTGGAAGTTCGCCGGTTATTACATGCTGTTTTTCCTCGCCGGGCTGCAAAGCATTCCGTCCTCCACGCGCGAAGCGGCGATCATGGAAGGCGCCACCCGCACGCAGGTGTTCTTTAAGGTCACGCTGCCGCTGCTGCGCCCGACCCTGAGCTTCGTGATAACCACGGCGCTGATCTACTCCATCACCCAGATCGACCACGTGGCAGTGATGACCCGCGGCGGGCCGGATAACGCCACGACAGTGCTGCTCTACTACATCCAGAACCTCGCCTGGGACACCCATGATTTAGGTAAAGCTTCCGCCGCCACCTTCCTGACGCTGGCCGGGCTGTTTGCCTTCTCGCTGATTAACCTCAAACTGCTGGAGAAAGGAGCGCACTATGAGCGCTGAAATCTCGCCGCTGGCGCTGCGATCGCACAGCGCATCGCGCCCGCTCTGGCTGCGCCTGCGCCGCTCGCAGCCCTTTACGCTCACGGTATTAATGTGCTGCCTGGCGCTGCTGTGGATGAGCCCGTTTTTATGGATGCTGGCGACCTCGTTCAGCGCCACGACCTTCGGCGAGGATATGGCCTCGCTGCTGCCCCGTATGCCGCTGACGCTGGATAACTTCCGCGATGCCTGGGCCAGCGCCGACTGGCTGAGCCTCTACGCCAACACCCTTATCTTCACCTTCGGCACCTTCTTCGTGCAGCTGTTGACCATCACTACCGCCGGCTACGTCTTCGCCTGCCACGAGTTTCGCGGCAAGAAGACGCTGTTCCTGATGTTCCTCGTCCAGCTGATGATCATGCCGGTGGTGATGATGGTGCCGAACATGCTGACCCTGAAAACCTTCGGCCTGCTCAACACCCTCACCGGGGTGATGATGCCCTACTTCACCTCGGCGTTCGGCGTGTTCCTGATGCGTCAGGCGTTTCTGGCCATACCCAAAGAGCTGGAAGAGGCGGCGCTGATGGAGGGCTGTCGCTGGTGGCAGGTGCTGTTCCGCGTGCTGCTGCCGATGTCCTGGCCGTCGGTGCTGGCCTTCGCCACCGTCAGCATTACCTACCACTGGAACGAGTATCTGTGGCCGCTGATGATGCTGAACGACCCGGACAAACAGGTGCTGACCGTGGGGCTGGTCTCGTTCGCCATGGGCGCCGAATCCGGCGGTCAGTGGGGCATCATCGGCGCCGGCACGCTGATGGTCTGCCTGCCGCTGATGCTGGCGTTTATCCTCTTCCAGAAACAGTTCCTGCGAAGCTTCGGCTTCTCCGGGATCAAATAAGGAGCTCTTCATGCTGTTAGCGCAAATTTCCGATACCCATTTCCGCAGCCGCAGCCAGAAGCTGTACGGCTTTATTGACGTCAACGCCGCCAATGCCGACGTCGTCTCCCAGTTGAACGCCCTGCAGGAGCGTCCGGACGCGGTGGTGGTGAGCGGCGATATCGTCAACTGCGGCCGCCCGGAAGAGTATGAGGTCGCCCGCCAGATCCTCGGCAGCCTGAACTATCCGCTGTATCTCATTCCCGGCAACCACGACGATAAAGCGCTGTTTCTGGAGTACCTGCATCCGCTGTGCCCGCAGCTCGGCCGCGACGCGCAAAACATGCACTACGCGGTAGACGATTTTGCCACTCGCCTGCTGTTTATCGACTCCAGCCGGGCGGGTACGTCGAAAGGCTGGCTGACCGAGGAAACCATCAAATGGCTGGAAGCCCAGCTGTTTGATGGCGGCGATAAACCGGCGACGGTATTTATGCATCATCCGCCGCTGCCGCTGGGCAATGCGCAGATGGATCCTATCGCCTGCGAAAACGGCCATCGTCTGCTGGCGCTGGTTGAGCGTTTCCCGCCGCTGACGCGCATTTTCTGCGGCCATAACCACAGCCTGACCATGACCCAGTATCGCCAGGCCATCATCTCCACCATCCCGGGAACCGTCCACCAGGTACCCTACTTTTATGAAGATACCCGACCGTACTACGACCTCTCTCCGGCGTCGTGCCTGATGCATCGCCAGGTCGACGAGCAGTGGGTGAGCTATCAGCACCCTCTGACCCACTACGCCGGACCCTGGATGTACGACGAAAATATCAGCTGCCCAACGGAAGATTGCTAAACGCCATGCTTAGTCTGCAAAACATCAGTAAACAGTTTGACGGTAAACCGGCCCTCAGCGCCCTGTCGCTGGATATTCGCGAAGGGGAATTCGTGGTGCTGGTGGGCCCGTCCGGCTGCGGTAAAAGCACCCTGCTGCGCCTGCTCGCCGGGCTGGAGCCGGTCAGCGAGGGGGAGATCTGGCTGCACGATGAGAACATCACCGAAATGTCGCCCAGAGAGCGCAACTTCGCGATGATCTTCCAGAACTATGCGCTGTTTCCGCACCTGTCGGTGCGCGACAACATCACCTTCGGCATGAAGGTGCGCAAAGAGGAGAAGACCAGCTGGCAGCCGCGGGTGGATAAAGTCGCGCAGATGCTGCAGCTGGATACCCTGCTCGATCGCAAACCGGCGAAGCTCTCCGGCGGCCAGCGGCAGCGGGTGGCGATGGCGCGGGCGATTGTGCGCAATCCGCGCCTGTTCCTGATGGATGAGCCGCTCTCCAACCTCGACGCGCGCCTGCGTAGCGAAGTGCGCGACAGCATTATGGATCTCCACCAGCAGCTCAGAACCAGCACCGTCTACGTCACCCATGACCAGACGGAAGCGATGTCGATGGCCGATCGCATCGTGGTGATGAACGGCGGCCACGTACAGCAGGTCGGGCGACCGGAGTATCTGTACGCCAACCCGGCCAACCTGTTTGTCGCCGGGTTTATCGGATCTCCGGCGATGAATCTGCTCTCACTGCCCTGCGCTGATGGTGAGGTATTACTGGGTGAGCTGCGCTATCCGCTGCCGCCGCGCTACCGTGATGAATCCCGAGTGTGGTTAGGCATTCGCCCGGAACATATCAGCGACCGCGTGGAGGAGAACCATCTGCGCTTGCCCGCCACCGTGCTGCAACGAGAACTGATGGGAGCCGATTATTTGCTCCACGTCAGTACCCCCATCGGCACCTTACGCTTTAGCCGTCGCCATCGCGGCGCGGTGCCGGAGAAAGGCGATTCGCTGATCCTCGGCTTTTCACCTGCCGATGTGCATCTTTTTCATGCTGAGAAACAGCATAATTTACTGATGGAGACAGACCATGTTTAAACCTCTCACCGCTCTCGCGGTTGGGCTCAGCCTTGCCCTGAGCGGCGCGGCGCTGGCGAAAGAGAAGATCGACTTCATGTTTCCGGCGCCGGTGGACGGCAAGCTGACCATGGAGATGACCCGCGTCATTAAGCAATTCAACGAGTCGCAGCAGGATGTCGAAGTGCGCGGGATCTTTACCGGCAACTACGACACTACCAAGATCAAAGCCGAATCAGCGCAGAAAGCCGGGCAGCCGCCCGCGCTGGTGATTATGTCCGCCAACTTCACCACCGATCTGGCGCTGAAAGATGAGATCCTGCCGATGGACGAACTGTTCCAGTATGGCGATCAAAAAGCGGGGGATTTTCTGGTGAAGGCGTTCTGGCCCGCAATGCATAAAAACGCCCAGGTGATGGGCACCACCTATGCGATCCCGTTCCATAACTCGACGCCGATCCTCTACTACAACAAAACGATGTTCGATCGGGCCGGGATCAAACAGCCGCCGCAAACCTGGGCTGAGCTGCTGGCGGATGCCAGAAAGCTGACCGACGAAAGCAAAGGCCAGTGGGGGATCATGCTGCCGTCGACCAACGATGATTACGGCGGCTGGATCTTCTCGGCGCTGGTGCGCGCCAACGGTGGGAAATACTTTAACGAGGACTATCCGGGCGAAGTCTATTACAACACGCCAACCACCATCGGCGCCCTGCGCTTCTGGCAGAACCTGGTCTATAAAGACAAAGTGATGCCTTCCGGGGTGTTGAATTCGAAACAGATCGGCGCCAGCTTCTTCTCCGGCAAAGTCGGAATGGCGATGCTGAGCACCGGCGCGCTGGGCTTTATGCGCGAGAACAGCAAAGATTTTGAGCTGGGCGTGGCGATGCTGCCGGCTAAAGAGCAGCGGGCGGTACCGATCGGCGGCGCCAGCCTGGTTAGCTTCAAAGGCATCAACGACGCGCAGAAAAAAGCGGCGTATCAGTTCCTGACGTATCTGGTGAGCCCGCAGGTCAACGGCGCCTGGAGTCGCTTTACCGGCTACTTCTCCCCGCGTAAGGCCGCCTACGATACGCCGGAAATGAAGGCGTATCTGCAGCAGGATCCGCGCGCGGCTATCGCCCTCGAACAGCTGAAGTATGCCCATCCGTGGTACTCCACCTGGGAGACCGTTGCCGTGCGTAAGGCGATGGAAAACCAGCTGGCCGCGGTGGTCAATGATGCCAATGTTACCCCGGAAGCCGCGGTGCAGGCGGCGCAGAAGGAAGCCGATGCGTTGATGAAGCCCTACGTCGATAAGACCGCGCTGGCGGAAGTGAAGTAGCCCTTTCCCTCGCTATCCCCGTCGATAGTTGAGGTATCTTCTGTCATACCGTACGGAAGCAGTGTACCCCCTCCCCCTGTTTCAAGGGGGAGGGGATCGTTCGATACGGCTCATTAGCCCGGGCCGTACAGACCGCTGAGTACCTATCCAGCATCGCAGATACCGCTCAGCGTTACACTTTATTCGCCTGCGATTCAGCCACTATTCGCCGGGCCCTGGCGGCCTGCCCTTCTTCACTGGTGTCCAGCTTATCCCGCAGATAGTGCTCGATTTGTTCAAGACTACGGTGGCGAGTTTCCGGTACGCATTTAATGACGAATATCGCGCCAAATACGCCAATACCGGCGAAGATAAAAAAGGTGCCTGAAAGCCCTAACCACGCCAGCAGTATCGGGAAGAACAGGGAGATCAGGAAGTTGGCAATCCACATTGAAAATACCGCCCCCCCCATAAAAATACCGCGCAGACGGGTTGGGAAAATTTCCGACATAAGCAGCCAGGTCACCGGCGACAGCGCCCCCTGCTGAAAGCTCAGAAACAGTAACATCCCTGCCAGAACCATATAGGCACGCAGCGCATCAGGCTGGCCGTTAACCGTCTCCGGTAACAGATAGCTGACCGCACCGATAAAGACCAGGCAGGCGGTGCAGCCGAACTGACCAATCATGGTCATCGGGCGACGGCCAATTTTGCCAAGCATCCAGATGCCAACGAATGTCATCAATACTGAGACTACGCCGTTGGCGATAGTGGCAAACAGTGCGGCATTATCAGTCATACCAACCGAGGTCAGTACCGTGGGGGCATAGTACATAATGGTATTTACACCGGTAAGCTGTTGAATAACCGCTATACCAATACCGATCATAAACAGCTTGAACAACCACGGGGTCATAATCTCGCTGAACCGGGGCTTACCGAGATTGCGCTGTTCATCCAGCGTTTCGGTGATTTCCAGCAGCTCCCACTCAACATCATCTTTATGCCGGGTGCGCTCAAGCACGCGACGGGCTTCCGCCAGGCGCCCTTTCATCGCGTACCAGCGCGGTGAATCCGGCATAAACATCATGCCAAACCAGAGCAGCACGGCGGGTAGCGTCGCCACTGCCAGCATCCAGCGCCAGGTGCTTTCCCCGCCCCAGACTTCATGGAACGTGGCATTAGAAATATAGGCCAGCAGTTGACCGGATACGATCATCAGTTCCTGCAAAGTAACCAGCTGTCCGCGCTTATTCGCGGGAGCTATCTCGGCAATATAGACCGGAACGGTAGCCGCCGCCCCGCCGACCGCGACGCCGAGAATAAGACGAAAGAAAATCATCCAGTTAACGTCCGGCGCTATAGAGGTACCTATCGCGCCGATGGCAAAAAGCACCGCCAGCCACAGAATAATTTTCTTTCTGCCCGCCGCATTCGCCAGATTGCCAGATAGCAGTGCGCCAAAGGCGGCACCGAACAGCAACGAGCTGGTGACCAGGCCGGTGGTAAAGGGAGTGAGATGAAGCTCGGTGCCCATAAAGAGTAAGGCACCGGAAATCACCCCGGTATCATAGCCAAAAAGTAAACCGCCAAGCGTCGCGATCAGGGCGACAACTTTTACAAAGGGCGTTGTCGGGGTATCGCTATTCGGTCCCGACGCTTTATTGAGTGTAAGATATTGTTCCTTAGACATAATAGACTCCAGTAACCCGCCTTGTTTGAGGGAAGATTTGCTCTAGTCTGAATGCAGAGGCCGAGGCCTCACCGACGTGTTGTTTTCGTTCTACGTCTTGAGCTACTGCTGAGTGATGGGGCAAAAAAAGCAGGCCATACGGCGTATGGCCTGAAAATGAAACAACGATTAGATTCCTGCCGTCTCGCGGATGTATTTGCGCGCTTTTACGGCGTATTCGAATGGGTTAGCCAGCGCCGGATCCTGCTCGGCCTCAACCACCATCCAGCCTTTATAGCCATGCTCGTCCAGCAGTTTAAACACCGGACGGAAATCAATGACGCCGTCGCCCGGCACGGTGAAGGTCCCCTTCTTCACGCCATCCAGGAAGGAGAGCCCTTCGCGGCGCACCTGCTCGATCACCGGCGGACGTACGTCTTTCAGGTGGACATGGTTAATGCGCGGCAGATATTTTTTCAGAATCGCCAGCATCGGCTCTTCGCCGCCTTCGGAATACCAGGCGTGTCCGGTGTCGTAGAGCAGGAAGACCTTGTCATCCACCAGCGACATAAACTTGTCGATCTCTGCCGTCGTCTGAATACCGGTACCCATATGGTGGTGCAGACAGACCTGCATGCCCTTTTCCGCCGCCAGGCGACCGAGGGTGTTATAGCCTTCCGCCACCCGCTGCCACTCTTCTTCGCTAAAGCACGGTTTCTCATTCTCCAGGATAGGCTTTTCCAGCCCCTGAATACTGCCGCTCTGCTCCGAGCAGCCGATCACTTTCGCGCCCATAGCATGCAGGAAATTCATGTGGTTAACGAATTCATCAATAGTTTTTTCCCGCTGGCCGTTAGCAAAAAAGGTGCTGAACCAGGCGTTGCAAATCTGAATGCCGCGGATATCCAGCATCGGCTTGAGAACCGCCGGATCGCGTGGATATTTGCTACCGACTTCGCTGCCGGTAAAACCCGCCAGCGCCATTTCGCTGACGATTTGCTGAAAAGTATTCTCGCTGCCCAGCTCCGGCATATCGTCGTTAGTCCAGCCAATCGGGGCGATAGCCAGTTTTACGTTATCTTTGTTCATAGTAGGGGGCTCCTGCCGCTGCGCCTACCGGCGCAGCAATTCACGTTCGATGAGTTCACGGGTTTCCACTGCCTGGTATTTCATTTTTTCCGGGTAGCCGAACAGCGAGGTGGCCACGATAGGCTCACCGCCGACCTTGAAGGTCTGCTCGGCAAATTTCATATCGCGCAGGGTGCGGAACAGCGCGTCGAAATCAACATCCCCTTCCCCGACGCCCACGTGCTGGTGAACGACGGCATCTACGCCCGGTGGGTTAACGATATAGCGGCAGTGTTTTGTATGGTTGCGGGTATCCGCGATCAGCACATGGGAGAGATCGCTTCCCGCGTAGCGCAGCATCTTCTCAACGTCACCCACGCCTTTGTCATAGAAGAAGGTGTGCGGGACGCTGTAAACGTACTTAACGTTATCGCTGCGGAACGACTTCACGATATCGACGGTTTCGTTGTTCTCTTCGCAGAAGTCCCACGGATGCGCCTGAATTTCAACGCGGATGCCTTCGCGCTCAAAAATCGGCAGCAGCTCTTCCATGGAGCGATAGAACATCTCATCGCAAATCTCCGGCTGGTTAGGATCGCCGGAGAACTCGGTGTTGATCACCTGTACACCCATTTCAACCGCGATTTCGATCAGCCGTTTCCAGTTTTTTACTGCTGCCTGACGGCGCAGCTCATCCGGACCGGACCAGCGGTAGACGCAGATAAACGAAGAGAGCTCTACGCCGGTATCGCGCAGCGCCTGCTTGTACTCAGCCATAATTTCCCGGCTGGCGCGCGGGTGCTTGTAGAACGGGTTGATCTGCGGGTGCGGCGATTGCTCAATGTACTTGTAGCCCCACTCCGCCACCTGATGGACCATTCGGGTGACCCCGAGGTCTTTAATGACATCAACGTCAAAAGCAATTTTCATCGTCGTTACCTGTGCAAAGAAGTTCCGTCAGCAAAGCGGGATTAGCGTTTGTAGAAATCAGGGCACTCAGGCAGCGTCACCTCAACCGGCTCGCTGGTGCCCTGGGCTTTGATACAGGCGTCGGCTGCAACGGATGCCGCGTAGCCATCCCATGCCGATGGGCCGTGCAGCTGGCCGGCCTGAACATCATTGATAAAGGCCTGCAGCTCAACGTCATACGCTTTGATAAAGCGATCCTTCCAGTCGGTCAGGATAGCGGTCGACAGGTTAGCGGCTTTGCGCATCTGCACAGCCGACGGCTCAGGCAGGCGGGCAATACCGGTTTCCCCCACCACTTCACACTGGATGTCATAGCCGTACTGACAGTTCACAAAGACTTCCACGTCGATCAGCGTGCCTTTTTTCGTTTCAAACGACACGATCTGCGGGTCTTTCAGGCGCGCATGGGTGTGGGAAGTGGAGCGCGGAAAGCGCACCTGCACGGAAACATAGTCGTCATTCAGCAGCCAGCGCAATACATCCAGCTCGTGAATCAGGGTGTTGGTGATCGCCATGTTGGTGATGTAATCCTCACCTACCGACTGGTTGCGGTGCGCGCAGCGCAGCATCAGCGGCGCGCCGATATCGCCGTCATCGATCACTTTTTTCAGCGCCAGATAGCCTTCGTCATAAGGACGCATAAATCCGACCTGCACCAGGCGGCGACCGGCTTTCATTTCCGCATCAACGATGCGGCGGCAGCCTTCCGCGCTCATCGCCAGCGGCTTCTCGCAGAACACCGGCTTCCCGGCGGCGATGGCGGCCAGCGTGTACTCTTCGTGGGTGGGGTCCCATGAGGTAACCAGAATGGCATCCACATCGCTGGCCTTAATCACGTCATGACCGTCGGCGTACACTTCGGCATGCACGCCCGGCAGCGCAACCGCGGCGCGCGCGTTCTCTTCGTTGATATCCGAAACCGCCACTACCGTGGCTCCCTGCAGTACCTGAGTGCAACGACGGATATGTTCTTTACCGATAGCGCCGGCACCGATGACACCTAATTTGAGTGACATAGTTGGTTTTCTCCCGAGATTTGTAGGGTTCAGGGTTTGTGTTCTGTTTTAGTAATCCCGCGCCTGAGCGCGTTTTTCATTGATCATTTGCGCAACCTTACGGATCCGCTCGGAGAGCGCAGACTGCGCGACGCCGACGTTCCACCAGCTGCCATATTTGTGCACCATGGTTTTCGGCAGCACTTTAATGTCTATCAGGGTGCTGACGGTTTCGCGGCGCGCGGCGTCCAGCGCGTGGCGTAGTTCTTCTAGCGTCGTGACGCGCCAGGTTTTGCAGCCGTAGCCGGCAGCGACGGTGGCGAAATCTACCGGTACCAGGCCGCCCTGCAGCTGGCCCGATTCGGCGCAGCGGAAGCGGAACTCGGTGCCGAAGCTGTCCATACCGTGTTCCATCTGCAGGTTGTTGATACAGCCGTTGGCCATGTTGTCGAGCAGTACGATGTTGATCTTCGCGCGCTCCTGCAGGGAGGTCACCAGCTCGGAGTGCAGCATCATGAATGAGCCGTCGCCCACCAGCGAATAGACCTCGCTTTGCGGTTGGGCTAACTTCACGCCCAGCGCGGCGCTGACTTCATACCCCATGCAGGAGTAGCCGTATTCAACGTGATAGGTGTTGGTGGCCCGGTTGCGCCAGACGCGCTGCAGGTCTCCCGGCAGGCTACCTGCCGCCGCCACAATCACCGCATCCGCCGGCAGCGTTTCGTTGAGTACCCCAAGGACGCTGCTTTGCGTCAGGGTGGAGTCGGTTATCTGGCGAAATTCGCGATACACCGATTCCCGATCCAGATGGTCGTCGATTTCCGGGACGAAAGCGGTTTCCTGCCATACCGCCTGGTAAACGCGCTGGGTCTCTTTCAGCTGGCGGCTCTGCACGCTTTCAATCTGCTCGCCCCAGCCTGCTTGCCAGGATTCGCCGGACAGGGCGTCATCGAGGGCGGTGAGGGCTTCGCGGGCATCCGCCAGCATCGGAATCCCATCCAGCTTCCAGGCATCGAAGTTGCTGACGTTAATATTGAGGAAGCGCACGCCCGGGTGCTGGAAAATCCATTTTGACGAGGTGGTGAAATCGCTGAAACGCGTGCCGAGACCGATGACTAAGTCCGCCTCTTTCGCCAGCAGGTTCGCTGCCAGGCAGCCGGTTTCGCCGACGCCGCCCACGTTATACGGATGCGAAGAGACAACGCTGCCTTTACCCGCCTGGGTTTCGGCAAACGGTACGCCGTAGCGTTCGGCAAAATGGGTCAACGCTTCGCCGGCGCCGGAGTATTTCACCCCGCCGCCGCAGACGATCAGCGGCTTACGGCTGGCTTTAATTGCCGCCACCGCATCCGCCAGCTGTGCGGCGCTGGCCGGACGGCGGTCAAGGCGGTGTACCCGACGGGTAAAGAAGGACTGCGGATAATCCCAGGCTTCGCCCTGGACATCCTGCGGCAGACAGAGCGTGACCGCACCGGTTTCCGCCGGGTCGGTTAACACGCGCATAGCGTTGATGCAGGCGCTCATCAGCTGTTCCGGACGGGTGATGCGATCCCAGTATTTACTCACCGCGCGAAACGCGTCATTAGTGGTAATGCTGAGATCGTGGCTCTGCTCAATTTGCTGTAACACCGGGTCAGGCTGGCGGGTCGCAAACACATCTCCCGGCAGCAGCAGCAGAGGGATGCGGTTGGCGGTCGCGGTGGCGGCAGCGGTAATCATGTTTGCCGCGCCGGGGCCAATGGAGGAGGTGCAGGCAATAATCTGACGACGCAGGGACTGTCTGGCAAAACCGGTGGCGACATGCGCCATCCCTTGCTCGTTACGCCCCTGATAGACCCGCATTTCACCGCTATCTTGTTCAAGAGCCTGGCCCATTCCCAGCACGTTGCCGTGGCCAAAGATAGCAAAGATGCCTTTAACGAACTTATGCTCTTCGCCATCGACTTCCAGGTACTGGTTATCCAGGAACTTCACCAGCGCCTGCGCCATTGTCAGTCTCAGTTTGCCCATGTTGCCCAATCCTTATTGTTCAGTATTTGCGTGTAGGTCAGCGTTTTACCCCGCCCAGCGTGACAAGCGATGGGCCAGGAAAATCGTTAACGCCACTGGAATACTTCTGGATTATAGGCAAACATTTTTTTCATTAAATAGAAATACAGAAGAAATATTTCATTTTGCGAGAGGGATCAAACTCTCTATGCATTTCACCCGTTTCATTCACATCCTGTATCCGGGATGACACGCAATTTACGCGGTACTGCTCTTAATATCCCCTTAAAAATCATAGGTAAAGAGTGATAGTAAATGGCCGGTAGTTCAGCTTTACCTCGGCGCGCAGGATCTGAGGCAGAATGGGGCTCGGCGCGGCAGAGTGGTATATCCCTCACATTTTTGGTTTTTTAATTTCGATCTAGTTTGCAAATGAAATATTTATTTCTCAAACTAGGGATAACCAATAACCCTCAGGCTGTTTTCGGAGACGCTGTCGGCATCCCGACTCTTCCGTACAGCAGAAATGCAAAAGGAAACCCTAGCTATGAATGCAGCAGTAAAGCGACTCGACGTCATCTGTATTGGCCGGGTGGCAGTCGATCTCTATGCCCAGCAGATTGGCGCGAGGCTGGAAGATGTTGCCAGTTTTTCTAAGTACCTGGGTGGCTCTTCCGGCAACGTCGCCTTCGGCACCGCTATACAGGGATTAAAATCGGCGATGCTTGCCCGCGTGGGCGATGAGCACAATGGTCGTTTTTTACGCGAAACGCTCAGCCGCGCCGGCGTCGATACCGAATATCTGATCACCGATAAGCAGCGCCTGACGGCGTTAGTGATGCTGGGGATTAAAGATCAGGAGACATTTCCACTCATTTTTTACCGCGATAACTGCGCCGATATGGCCCTTTCGCCAGAAGACATTAAGGAAGAGTACATCGCCTCCTCCCGGGCGCTGGCGGTAACCGGTACCCACCTTTCGCACGCCAACACGCGTGAAGCGGTGCTGAAGGCGCTGGAGTACGCCCGCCGTCACGGCCTGCGTACGGCGCTGGATATCGACTATCGTCCGGTGCTTTGGGGGTTAACCTCTTTAGGCGACGGCGAAACGCGTTTCATTGAGTCCGGTCAGGTGACCAGCCAGCTGCAGGAAGTCCTGCATCTGTTCGATTTAGTGGTGGGGACTGAAGAGGAGTTTCATATTGCCGGCGGCAGTACCGATACTCTGATCGCGCTGAAAAACGTGCGTAACGCTACGAAAGCGACGCTGGTTTGCAAACGCGGTCCGATGGGCTGCGTGGTGCTGGAAGGCGACATTCCCGACAGCTGGGATAGCGTGCCGCTGCAGCAGGGCGTGCGCGTAGACGTGCTTAACGTCCTCGGCGCTGGCGATGCCTTTATGTCCGGCCTGCTGCGCGGCTGGCTTAACGACGAAGGCTGGGAGCAGGCCTGTCGCTACGCTAACGCCTGCGGCGCGCTGGTGGTTTCACGTCACGGCTGCGCGCCCGCGATGCCAACCAAAGCCGAACTTGACGACTATCTGTCGCGAGCAGAATCTGTCCCGCGTCCGGATATCGACGCTCGCCTCAACCATCTCCATCGCGTCACCAGCCGCCGCCAGGCGTGGCCGGAGCTGTGCATTTTCGCCTTTGACCACCGTAAGCAGCTGGCAGACCTGGCGCTGGAAACCGGGCGTGATGAATCCTGTATTCCGCAGCTGAAGCTGCTGCTGCTGGCGGCCGCGGAAGCCGCCGCAGACGAAGCCGGTCTTGACGGCCGCAGCGGCATTCTCGCCGATGGCACCTACGGCCAGCGCTCGCTCAATGCCATCACCGGCAAGGGCTGGTGGATTGGCCGGCCGATTGAAATGCCAAGCTCGCGCCCGCTGCGCCTGGAACATGGCAACATCGGTTCCCAGCTTATCGACTGGCCGCTGGAGCACGTCGTGAAATGCCTGGTCTTCTACCACCCGGCCGACCCTGCCGAACTGCGCGCTGAACAGGATGCGCTGCTGCTGGAAGTCTGGCAGGCGTGCAACAAGTCCGGGCATGAGCTGCTGCTGGAAATTATTCTGCCGGAAAACGGCCCGGATAAAGATGAACGCCACTACCACGACATGCTGGAGCACTTCTATCAGCTGGGCATCCAGCCGGACTGGTGGAAGCTGCCGCCGCTGTCGAGCGCGGAATGGGAAAGGATTGGCAAACTGATCGCGCGCGAAGATAGCTGGTGCCGCGGGATCTTAATCCTCGGCCTGGACGCCCCTTCGGACCGTCTGCGCGCCGGTTTTGCCGAAGCGGCGAAGCATCCGATGATCAAAGGTTTTGCCGTAGGACGCACCATTTTTGGCCAGCCTTCACGGCGCTGGATGCAGGGAGAGCTCAGCGACGAGGCGCTGATTAACGAAGTGAAACGCAACTACCTCACGCTCATCGGCTACTGGCGAGAAGCCCGCGGCTGATACTAACCAGGCCCGCATCCTTTCCCCAAGATGCGGGCTTTTTTCTGGATCTTCGTGAAATGAATCGCGTATTTCATCGTAGTAAATGAAAAATTCGCTTCATTTGATACACTGGAAATTATATTCCTTTCATTTTCTCAGAGCGCAATCTATGGCCAATAATCCGACCCAACTTACCATCTTGCAGGATGAAATCAGGCGTCGCTACGATACGTTAAGCAAACGCCTGAAACAGGTAGCCCGCTATATTCTCGATAACAGCAATAGCGTGGCTTTCGATACCGTGGCCTCTATCGCGCAACAAGCTGACGTCCCCCCTTCCACGCTGATCCGCTTCGCTAACGCCTTTGGTTTTAGCGGTTTCAACGAAATGAAGCAGATGTTCAAGCAGCACCTGATGGAAGAGACCGCTAACTATACCGAGCGCGCGCGTCTGTTCCGCCAGACCACCACGGATGACGCAACCCCGCCGGAAACGCCGACCGAAATCCTGAATATGTTCACTATGGTTAATACTCAGGCGCTGCAGCAGCTGGCGATGCAGACCTCCGGCGACGATCTGCAGCGTGCGGTCGCGCTGTTGGCGGAAGCGGAAAATATCTACGTTATCGGCCTGCGCCGCTCTTTTAGCGTCGCCTCCTATCTGACCTACGCCCTGCGCCATCTGGACCGTAAAGCGTTCCTGATTGACGGTCTGGGCGGCATGTTTACCGAACAGCTCAGCCTGGTCGGGCCGAAAGATGTCGTCGTGGCGGTGAGCTTCTCTCCGTATGCGCGGGAAGTGGTTGAACTGGTGGAGCTCGGCGCGCAGCGTAAAGCACGTCAGATAGCGATTACCGACAGCCAGGTCAGCCCGCTGGCGGCCTTCAGCGACGTCTGCTTTGTCGTGCGCGAGGCGCAGGTTGATGGTTTCCGCTCGCAGGTGGCCTCCCTGTGTCTGGCTCAGACGCTGGCGGTCTCGCTGGCGCTGAACAGCAGCAAGGATGCAGAAACGAAGCAGCTGGCTTAAATTTTTCATTATTCCCGGATTGCGGCGTAAACGTCTTATCCGGGCGACTTGTCCGCAGACGACGGTAAACCCGTAGCCCGGCTAAGCGCAGCGCTAGCCGGGGGTGTGGCAGAATTGCGACGACGATCTTATTCGGGCTACAGGATCAAAAAGGCTGGCTAGCATGGCTAACCGGCCTTTTTGTCTTCAACTGTTGTTAATCGTGGCGGGGATAATCAGGGCTGTTGATCCACGCGTGATCCTCTTCCCAGGTAAACATCCATTTGCGATCCGGACCGGCCATCACGTTCAGGTAGTAGCTGTCATACCCGGCTATCGCCGCTACCGGATGGTAGCCGCGCGGTACCATGACCACATCGTGGTTGTAGGGAGCCATACAGGCATCAAGGCTACGGTCATCGGTATAGACGCGCTGGAAGGCAAAACCCTGCGGCGGATCGAAACGGTGGTAGTAGGTCTCTTCCAGCTGAGTTTCCTGACCCGGCAGCGCCGTGTCGTGCTTGTGCGACGGCCATGAGCTGGTCGCTCCTTCGTCAGTGTAAACCTCTACCACCAGCAGGCAGTCCGCCTGCGCGCTATCCGGCAGAATATTGTGCACCAGCCGCTGGTTACGCCCTTTACCGCGATGCTCTACGCCCACGTCCTGCGGGGAGATAACTCGAGCCGGTAAAGTTCCTTTACCCGGGGCGCTGCATACCGCCAGCTCAAGGTCAGAATCTGCCGTCACTTCGACTTTATCCTGCGGCGGCACGTAAACTGACCAGGGCGGGGTCCGCTCAAACGGCGACATACGCTGGCCCAGATTCGGAAAATCGGCCTGCGAGGTTTTTACCGAAGCCAGCCCGGCGACCAGCACCAGGCACAGCTCGCGATCGCCGCTTTCCAGGGTAACGGTTTGCCCTTTCTTTAACATCCAGACATCAAAACCAATGTACTTCCACCCCGCGCTCTGCGGGGTGATGTGCTGAATCTGCCCTTCTTTTTTTGCTTTAGCCAGTAAAGACATGGCATTCTCCTTCGCCGATTAGCCTAACGTCGGCATGCTGAATTCAGATACGGTTTGCTGACCCTGCGGCCAGCGGACGGTGGCGGTTTTCATACGCGTATAGAAACGCACGCCATCCGGCCCATGCACGTTCAGTGCGCCAAATACGGAGCGTTTCCAGCCGCCAAAGCTATGGAAGGCCATTGGAACGGGTACCGGCACGTTGACCCCAACCATTCCGGCCTGGACATCATGTACAAACTCACGCGCGGTGTGGCCGTTGCTGGTAAAGACGGCGCTGCCGTTGCCGAACTCATGGCTGTTTACCAGCTCCAGCGCGCTGTGGTAGTCCGCCACGCGGACAATACCCAGTACCGGGCCAAAAATCTCTTCGCGCCAGATAGTCATTTCCGGCGTCACGTTGTCGAACAGCGTTCCGCCAACGTAGTAACCCTCTTCGAAACCGGCAACTCGCAGCTTGCGCCCGTCAACCACCAGCGTCGCCCCTTCGCTGACGCCTTTATCAATATATCCCAGCACTTTTTTCTGATGCGCCTCTGAGACGACCGGACCCATTTCGTTCTCTTCTTTTCCGCGCATACAGCCCGGGCCGACCTTCAGGGACTCCACCAGCGGCTTGAGGCGCGCAATGAGTTTATCTGCCGTTTCATCGCCCACAGCGACGACCACCGGCAGCGCCATGCAGCGCTCGCCCGCAGAGCCGAACGCGCCGCCCATTATCGCATTCACGGTGGCATCAAGATCGGCATCCGGCATCACAATCGCGTGGTTTTTCGCCGCGCCAAATGCCTGAACGCGCTTACCATAAGCGCTGGCGGTTTTATAAATATGCTCCGCCACGCCGGAAGATCCCACAAAGCTTACCGCCGCAATACGCGGATCCTTGTACAGCTGCTCAGCATCTTCATTGCTGCAGTGCACCACGTTAAAGACGCCGTCCGGTAGCCCCGCTTCTTTCAGCAACTCCGCCAGGCGCAACGCAGCGCCAGGGGCCAGCGCTGGCGGCTTAAGGACAAAGCTGTTGCCGCAGGCCAGCGCCAGCGGGAACATCCACATCGGAACCATCGCCGGGAAGTTGAACGGCGTAATGCCCGCCACTACGCCCAGCGGCTGCATCAGAGAATAGCTATCGACGCCGGTGCCGACATCCGATGAGAACTCGCCTTTGATCAGGTGCGGAATCCCGCAGGCAAACTCAACGACTTCCATGCCGCGCGTCAGTTCGCCCATCGCATCGGAAAAGACTTTACCGTGTTCGCTGACGATAATCCCCGCCAGCTCTTCAGCGTGCTGTTCAAGTAACATTTTAAAATTAAACAGCACGCGGGCCCGGCGCAGCGGCGTGGTACGCGACCAGCCATCAAAAGCATCATGCGCCACCTGAATCGCATCGGAGACTTCCTGCGCGGTCGATAACGTGACTTCGCGGACCACTTTGCCCGTCGCGGGGTCGAAAACCGGCATTGTATTGTTGCTGCCGCTGGTAACGGTCTTCCCGCCAATAAAGTTTCCTGTGATAGTCATGCTCTCGCCTCATATGTATGGGGTATCGGGGGCCAACGCAGTACGGCCCATTACTGGATCTGCTGTGTTGTACCGTAGTAAAATGAAATTAATATTTCAATATTCATCATTAATGAAATTGTATTTTGGTGATGATGGTCGCATTTTCTTGTAAGGAAACGCTGTCTTACAGGCAAAGCCCCCATAAAAAGAGAACAGGCGTAGCGCCTTCTGGAACCCGCCGCAATGAAAGAAGCCAAGAAAAATATTTTGCGAGTCGGCTCAAAAATTCGCCATTTCATGCATTGCTAATTTTGGAATAAATGTTTTGACTATGGGGTAATCGAACGAAGCCGAACTATCTATTTCAGGAGAGTCAAAATGGCTATTGCAGCACAGCGTTTCTGTATCAACCGCAAGATTGCCCCTTCCCTCAGCATTGAGGCCTTCTTCCGGCTGGTGAACAGCCTCGGGCTAAACAAAGTCGAGCTACGTAACGACCTCCCCAGCGGAAAAGTGACCGACGACCTGAGCCACCAGCAGGTTCGTGAACTGGCTGACCGCTACCATATTGAGATCCTCACTATCAACGCGGTTTATCCTTTCAACTGCCGCACCGCAGAGGTTCGCAGCCTGACGGAGTCCCTGCTAAAAGAGGCCAAAGCCGTCGGCGCGAAATCGCTGGTGCTGTGCCCGCTGAACGATGGTACCGAGGTTCCGGCGAGCGAAACCCTTAACGCCCTGCGCGACCTGGCACCGCTATTCGCCTTCTATGGCATTGAGGGACTCGTCGAGCCGCTCGGCTTCCCGCAAAGCTCGCTGCGCTCCTCGGCGCAGGCGCAAACGCTGATTCACGACGCACGGGTGCCGTTTAAGCTGCTGATCGATACCTTTCACCATCATCTTTATCCGCAGGCGGAGCAGGAGTTTAGCCAGGTGGATGTCGGCGAAATCGGCCTGGTGCATCTTTCCGGCGTAGAAGATACCCGCCCGCGCGAAACCCTGACCGACAACGAACGCATTATGCTGACCGAAAAAGACCAGCTGCAAAGCTGCGAGCAGGTCAAAAACCTGGAGGCCCGCGGCTATCAGGGCGTATATGCGTTCGAGCCCTTCTCACCGGAGCTGGCAAACTGGAGCGAAGACGATATCCGCCGCGAAATCGAGCAGAGTATCGCGTTAATTCAGCGCCACTGCGCCTGAAGGGAATAAGCGAAGGCGTGCGCGATCTCCCCACTTTTGCTATCAGGTTGCCTATACTCGCAGCAGGATAAATGGAGAAATCGCTCATGAGCTCACCGCTGCTGATTGCACGCACGCTGGAAAAACAGCTGCATTTATTGCCCGCTATGGCGAACCGCCACGGCTTAATTACCGGCGCCACGGGGACCGGTAAAACCGTCACGCTGCAAAAGCTGGCGGAATCTTTCTCGGAAATCGGCGTTCCGGTATTTATGGCCGATGTGAAAGGCGACCTTACCGGTATCGCTGAGGCGGGCCAAAGTTCGGAAAAACTGCAGGCGCGGCTGGAAAAAATCGGCGCAACGGACTGGCAGCCGCATGCTAATCCGGTAGTGCTATGGGATATCTTTGGCGAGAAAGGCCACCCGGTCCGCGCCACGGTTTCCGATCTCGGGCCGCTGCTGCTGGCTCGCCTGCTCAACCTCAATGAGGTTCAGTCCGGGGTATTGAATATCATCTTCCGGATCGCCGACGACCGCGGGCTGCTGCTGCTCGACTTTAAAGACCTGCGCGCGATTACCCAACACATTGGCGACAACGCCAAAGCTTTTCAGAACCAGTACGGCAACATCAGCAGCGCCTCCGTCGGGGCGATTCAGCGCGGATTGCTGACCCTGGAGCAGCAGGGTGCAGAGCACTTTTTCGGCGAACCCATGCTCGATATCCAGGACTGGATGCGCGTTGATGCGCAGGGTAAAGGGGTAATTAATATCCTGAGCGCGGAAAAGCTCTATCAGATGCCGAAGCTGTACGCCGCCAGCCTGCTGTGGATGCTTTCCGAACTTTACGAACGTCTGCCGGAGGCCGGTGACCAGGAAAAGCCAAAGCTGGTCTTTTTCTTCGATGAGGCGCATCTGCTGTTTAACGATGCGCCCCAGGTGCTGCTGGATAAAATCGAGCAGGTCATCCGCCTGATTCGTTCTAAAGCCGTCGGAGTCTATTTTGTTTCACAAAACCCGGCGGACATTCCCGATGCGGTGCTGGGTCAACTGGGCAATCGGGTGCAGCACGCCCTGCGCGCCTTCACGCCGAAAGACCAAAAAGCGGTAAAAACCGCCGCGCAAACTATGCGCGCGAATCCGGCGTTCAGCACCGAGCAGGCGATCCAGGAGCTGGGCACCGGCGAGGCGCTGATCTCCTTTCTTGATGAGAAAGGCAGCCCCTCGATAGTAGAGCGGGCGATGGTTATCGCGCCCTGCTCGCGCATGGGCCCGGTCACCGATGACGAACGTAACGGACTGCTTAACCACTCGCCGCTGTACGGAAAATATGAAGAAGAGATCGACCGTGAATCGGCGTTTGAAATGCTGCAGCAGGGCGTGCAGACCACAACTGAGCAGCAGCAATCCCCGCCCGCAAAAGGCCAGCCAAACGGCGATGACGACGGCCTGCTCGGCGGGCTCAAAGATATCCTGTTCGGCACTACCGGGCCGCGCGGCGGCAAACGCGACGGCATTGTGCAAACGGCAGCGAAGAGCGCGGTGCGTCAGGTCACCAGGCAGATAGTCAGGGGAATGCTGGGAAGCTTACTTGGGGGACGGAAACGCTAAAAAAACGCCCCCTTTCTGATTCAGGAAGGGGGCGCGTTACGTCAGGATTTACGCATCATCAGCCAGAGGCTCAGCAAGAAGAAGCTGGCGCTCGGCAACAGCGCGCCGATTATCGGCGGGATGCCGTAGACCAGGGTGAGCGGGCCGAAAATCTGGTCCAGCACGTAGAAGATAAAGCCGAAGCTGATCCCGGTCACGACTCTGACGCCCATCGGCACGCTACGCAGCGGGCCAAAGATAAACGACAGCGCCATCAGCATCATCACCGCCACCGACAGCGGCTGGAAGATTTTGCTCCACATATTGAGCTGATAGCGGCCCGGATCCTGACCGCTGGACTTCAGATAGGTAACATAGTTGTGCAGGCCGCTGATTGACAACGCATCCGGATCCAGCGCCACCACGCCAAGCTTATCCGGCGTCAGGTTGGTCTTCCAGGTCCCGCTGACGGTCTGCGTCCCCGTGACCTGTTTCGGATCGGTCAGGTCGGATTCATCCACCTGCGACAGTCGCCAGAGCTTATTTTCGGTATCGAATTTTGCCGAAGCGGCGTAGCGAACGGACTGCAGACGGCGCTGGTCGTTAAACGCGTAGATGCTCACTCCGCCCAGCTCATCGTTACCTTTTACCCGCTCGATATAAACAAAGTTATGGCCGTCTTTCGCCCACAGGCCCTGCTGAGTGGAAAGCAGCGAACCGCCGTACATCTGCTGAGCACGATAGTTGCGCGCCATCTGCTCGCCCTGCGGGGCTACCCACTCGCCCATCGCCATGGTCAGCAGCACCAGCGGAATCGCGGTTTTCATCACCGACAGCGCCACCTGGAGGCGGGTAAAGCCGGAAGCCTGCATCACCACCAGCTCGCTACGCTGCGCCAGCATGCCCAACCCCAGCAGCGCGCCGAGCAGCGCCGCCATCGGGAAGAAGATCTGGATATCTTTCGGCACACTGAGAATCGTGTAGATTCCGGCCCCTAACGCATCATAGTTGCCCTGCCCGGCCTTTTTCAGCTGGTCGACAAACTTGATGATGCCCGACAGGGAAACCAGCATGAACAGGGTCATCATGATGGTATTGAAAATCGTCTTACCGATATAACGGTCAAGTACGCCAAACGCCTGCATCACGCCGCTCCTTTGTTAAAACGGGCACGGAAGCGGCGCATCGGCACCGTATCCCACAGGTTCAACAGCACGGCCAACGCGAAATAGAGCAGGTTTACCGCCCACATCCAGATCATCGGATCCATTTTGCCTTTACCGCCGCTCGATTTAATCGACGTTTGCAGCAGGAAGAACACCAGATAGAGCAGCATCGCCGGCAGCATCGACAGCACGCGACCCTGGCGCGGGTTCACCACGCTGAGCGGCACCACCATTAGCGCCATGATGAATACCGTTGCCACCAGCGTGAAGCGCCAGTGCAGCTCCGCCCGGGCGCGATCGGTATCGGTACGCCACAGGGTGCGCATATCCATCTGCTCGGTATCGTTCGGATCTGAGGCCACCGCCTGATGGCCAACAATCGCCTGATAGTTTTTAAAGTCGGTAATGCGGAAGTCGCGCAGCATCGCGGTGCCTTCAAAGCGGGTGCCCTGATTCATGGTCACCACCTGCGAACCGTCTTTACGCAGCGAGAGCTCGCCGGTATCCGCGACCACCACCGAAGGGCGCGCGTTGCCTCGTGGCCGCAGTTGGGCAAGGAAGACGTCGCTGAAACGGTTGCCGTTGACGTTCTCAATAAACAGCACTGCGCTGCCGTCGCTGGCCTGCTGGAACTGGCCCTGGGCCAGCGCGGCCATGCCGGGGTTTGCTTTCGCTTCCGCCAGCACTTCATCCTGATGACGGGACGACCAGGGCCCCGCCCACATCACGTTGACCGCCGCGATAATGCCCGTAAAGAGCGCAAGGATCATGGCGGCTTTCACCAGCACGGCCTTACTCAGGCCGCAGGCGTGCATCACCGTGATTTCGCTTTCGGTATACAGTTTGCCCAGCGTCATCAGCAGCCCGAGGAATAAACTCAGGGGCAGAATAAGCTGCGCCATTTCAGGTACGCCCAGCCCTAACAGCGAGAGCACCAGATTTGTCGGGATATCGCCATCAACAGCGGCGCCGAGGATCCTGACCAGTTTCTGACAGAAGAAAATGAGTAGCAGGATGAATAGGATCGCCAACTGGCTTTTCAGCGTCTCACGAACCAGATATCTTATGATTATCACTATAAATACGCCCGTAAAAACCCGTTTTATTGCAGGAAAATTGCTTGTTTCATGGCTTAAACGTCATTTATTCTCTTTAGTCGTCGAAAACATCGCTAAGATTAAATGACTCGCTGGTTCTGCGTATCAGGATCTTTTCTGACGAACCAAGGCCGTAATAACGTTAAGATTAACACGAAGTCACCACAACAGCGGACATGAGTTACGAAAGCTTTCAATTCTATCCGTAGCCACCGTCGTTGTCTTTAAGATTCAGGAGCGTAGTGCATGGAGTTCAGTGTAAAAAGCGGTAGCCCGGAGAAGCAGCGGAGCGCCTGTATCGTGGTCGGCGTCTTTGAACCACGTCGTCTCTCCCCCATCGCCGAACAGCTTGATAAAATTAGCGACGGTTATATCAGCGCCCTGCTGCGTCGCGGCGAGCTGGAAGGCAAACCTGGCCAGACTTTATTGCTGCACCATGTGCCGAACATTCTGTCGGAGCGCATTCTGCTTATTGGCTGCGGTAAAGAACGCGAGCTGGACGAGCGTCAGTATAAGCAGGTTATTCAGAAAACCATCAATACGCTGAATGATACTGGTTCAATGGAGGCCGTCTGCTTCCTGACCGAACTGCACGTCAAAGGCCGCAATAACTACTGGAAAGTGCGTCAGGCCGTCGAGACCGCCAAAGAGACGCTATACAGCTTCGACCAGTTAAAAACCAACAAAAGCGAGCCGCGTCGCCCGCTGCGTAAAATGGTCTTCAACGTTCCCACCCGTCGCGAGCTGACCAGCGGCGAACGCGCTATCCAGCACGGTCTGGCGATCGCCGCCGGCATCAAAGCGGCGAAAGATCTGGGCAACATGCCGCCCAACATCTGTAACGCCGCGTATCTGGCCTCCCAGGCGCGCCAGCTGGCCGATACCTATAGTAAGAACGTCATTACCCGCGTTATCGGCGAGCAGCAGATGAAAGAGCTGGGAATGAACTCTTATCTGGCGGTCGGCAACGGCTCGCAGAACGAATCGCTGATGTCGGTTATCGAATACAAAGGTAACCCGGCGGAAGACGCGCGTCCTATCGTGCTGGTGGGTAAAGGCCTGACCTTTGACTCCGGCGGTATCTCCATCAAGCCTTCAGAAGGCATGGACGAGATGAAATACGATATGTGCGGCGCGGCGGCGGTGTACGGCGTGATGCGCATGGTGGCAGAACTTCAGTTGCCGTTGAACGTTGTCGGCGTGCTGGCCGGATGTGAAAACATGCCTGGCGGCCGCGCCTATCGTCCTGGCGACGTGTTGACCACGATGTCCGGGCAAACGGTGGAAGTGCTGAACACCGATGCCGAAGGTCGCCTGGTGCTGTGCGATGTGCTGACTTACGTTGAGCGTTTCGAGCCGGAAACGGTTATCGACGTGGCCACCCTGACCGGCGCCTGCGTGATCGCGCTCGGCCACCACATCACCGGCCTGATGTCGAATCACAATCCGCTGGCCCACGAGCTGATCGGCGCGTCCGAACTGGCGGGCGATCGCGCATGGCGTCTGCCGCTTGCCGACGAGTTCCAGGAACAGCTGGAGTCAAATTTTGCGGATATGGCCAATATCGGCGGCCGTCCTGGCGGAGCGATTACCGCAGGCTGCTTCCTGGCGCGCTTTACCCGTAAATACAACTGGGCGCATCTGGATATTGCCGGCACCGCCTGGCGTTCCGGGAAGGCCAAAGGCGCGACCGGTCGTCCGGTGGCGATGCTGTCGCAGTTCCTGCTCAATCGCGCCGGATTTACCGGCGAAGAGTAATTGCCGGCTGATGCCCGGCGGCGTTACGCTTGCCGGGCCTCTGGAAAGATACCGTTTATAGGCCGGGTCAGCGTAGCGCCGCCCGGCTTAAGCATTTAAAGTCACCACAAGAAGCCCCATATATGAAAAACGCAACGTTCTATCTTCTGGACAATGATACGCAACAGGATGGCCTGAGCGCCGTTGAACAGCTGGTGTGTGACATTGCCGCAGAACGTTGGCGCAGCGGTAAACGCGTGCTCATCGCCTGCGAAGATGAGCAGCAGGCCATTCGTCTGGACGAAGCGCTCTGGGCACGCCCCGCAGAAAGTTTCGTTCCGCATAATCTGGCGGGGGAAGGTCCGCGCAGCGGCGCGCCGGTGGAGATCGCCTGGCCGCAAAAACGCAACAGCAGCCCGCGGGATATTCTGATTAGCCTGCGGCTAAACTTTGCAGATTTTGCCACCGCTTTCACAGAAGTGATAGACTTCGTCCCTTATGAAGACTCTTTGAAACAACTGGCGCGCGAACGCTACAAAGCGTACCGCATGGCTGGTTTCAACCTGAACACGGCAACCTGGAAATAATGGAAAAGACATACAACCCCCAAGATATCGAACAGCCGCTTTACGAGCACTGGGAAAAGCAGGGCTATTTCAAACCCAATGGCGACGAAAGCCAGGAAAGTTTCTGCATCATGATCCCGCCGCCGAACGTCACCGGCAGTTTGCATATGGGTCATGCCTTCCAGCAAACCATCATGGATACCATGATTCGCTACCAGCGCATGCAGGGTAAAAATACCCTGTGGCAGGCAGGTACCGACCACGCGGGTATCGCTACCCAGATGGTGGTTGAGCGTAAGATTGCCGCCGAAGAAGGTAAAACCCGCCACGACTACGGTCGCGACGCCTTTATCGATAAAATATGGCAGTGGAAAGCGGAATCCGGCGGCACCATTACCCGTCAGATGCGCCGCCTGGGCAACTCCGTGGACTGGGAGCGCGAGCGCTTCACCATGGACGAAGGCCTGTCCAACGCCGTAAAAGAAGTGTTTGTCCGCCTGTACAAAGAAGATCTGATCTATCGCGGCAAGCGTCTGGTCAACTGGGACCCGAAACTGCGTACCGCCATCTCCGATCTGGAAGTGGAAAACCGCGAGTCTAAAGGCTCGATGTGGCATATCCGCTATCCGCTGGCCGACGGCGCGAAAACCGCTGACGGTAAAGATTATCTGGTCGTCGCTACCACCCGTCCGGAAACCGTGCTGGGCGATACTGGCGTGGCCGTTAACCCGGAAGATCCGCGCTATAAAGACCTTATCGGCAAATTCGTCATTCTGCCGCTGGTTGACCGCCGCATTCCGATTGTGGGCGATGAACACGCCGATATGGAAAAGGGCACCGGCTGCGTGAAGATCACCCCGGCGCACGACTTTAACGACTATGAAGTGGGCAAGCGTCATGCGCTGCCGATGATCAACATCCTGACCTTTGATGGCGATATCCGCGAAACCGCGGAAGTTTACGACACCAAAGGCAACGAGTCCGACGTCTACTCAAACGCCATCCCGGCGGAGTTCCAGAAGCTGGAGCGCTTTGCCGCGCGTAAAGCGGTGGTTGCCGCCATCGACGCGCTGGGCCTGCTGGACGAGATTAAACCGCACGATCTGACCGTACCATACGGCGACCGCGGCGGCGTCGTTATCGAACCGATGCTCACCGATCAGTGGTACGTACGTGCCGACGTGCTGGCTAAACCGGCGGTTGAAGCGGTCGAGAACGGCGACATTCAGTTCGTGCCGAAGCAGTACGAAAACATGTACTTCTCCTGGATGCGCGATATTCAGGACTGGTGTATCTCCCGTCAGCTGTGGTGGGGTCACCGCATCCCGGCATGGTACGACAACGACGGCAACGTTTACGTTGGCCGCACCGAAGACGAAGTACGCCAGGAAAATAACCTCGGCGCCGACGTAGCGCTGCGCCAGGACGAAGACGTGCTGGATACCTGGTTCTCCTCCGCGCTGTGGACGTTCTCCACTCTCGGCTGGCCAGAAAACACCGATGCCCTGCGCCAGTTCCATCCGACCAGCGTGATGGTTTCCGGCTTCGACATCATCTTCTTCTGGATTGCCCGCATGATCATGATGACCATGCACTTCATCAAAGATGAAAACGGCAAGCCGCAGGTGCCGTTTAAAACCGTCTATATGACCGGTTTGATCCGCGATGACGAAGGCCAGAAGATGTCCAAATCAAAGGGCAACGTTATCGACCCGCTGGATATGGTTGATGGCATCTCCCTGCCGGAGCTGCTGGAGAAACGTACCGGCAACATGATGCAGCCGCAGCTGGCGGAGAAAATCGCCAAACGCACCGAGAAACAGTTCCCGAACGGCATTGAGCCGCACGGTACCGACGCCCTGCGCTTTACCCTGGCGGCGCTGGCCTCTACCGGCCGCGACATTAACTGGGATATGAAGCGTCTGGAAGGTTACCGTAACTTCTGTAATAAGCTGTGGAACGCCAGCCGCTTTGTGCTGATGAATACCGAAGATCAGGATTGCGGCTTTAACGGCGGCGAAATGACCCTGTCGCTGGCGGACCGCTGGATCCTTGCGGAATTCAACCAGACCATCAAAGCCTACCGCGAAGCGCTGGACGGCTTCCGCTTCGATATCGCCGCAGGCATTCTGTACGAGTTTACCTGGAATCAGTTCTGCGACTGGTATCTGGAGCTGACCAAGCCGGTAATGAACGGCGGTTCCGAGTCTGAGCTGCGCGGCACCCGTCACACGCTGGTGACCATTCTGGAAGGTCTGCTGCGCCTGGCGCACCCGATTATTCCGTTCATCACCGAGACCATCTGGCAGCGCGTGAAGGTCATTTGCGGTATCACTGCCGATACCATCATGCTGCAGCCGTTCCCGCAGTACGATGCGTCTCAGGTTGACGAAGCGGCGCTGGCCGATACCGAATGGCTGAAGCAGGCGATCGTCGCCGTGCGTAACATCCGTGCGGAAATGAACATCGCCCCCGGTAAGCCGCTTGAGCTGCTGCTGCGCGGCTGCAGCGACGCCGCGATTCGTCGCGTGAACGATAACCGCAGCTTCCTGTTGAACCTGGCGCGTCTGGAAAGCATCACCGTGCTGCCGGCCGATGATAAAGGTCCGGTTTCCGTGACCAAAATTATCGACGGCGCCGAGCTGCTGATCCCGATGGCTGGCCTCATCAATAAAGAAGATGAGCTGGCGCGCCTGGCGAAAGAAGTGAGCAAAATCGAAGGCGAGATTAGCCGTATCGAAAGCAAACTTTCCAACGAAGGCTTTGTGGCCCGCGCGCCGGAAGCGGTGATCGCCAAAGAGCGTGAGAAGCTGGAAGGCTATGCGGAAGCGAAAGCGAAGCTGATTGAGCAGCAGGCGGTTATCGCCGCGCTGTAATTCACTCGCCCCTTATCCATTCGGATAAGGGGCGTTTTCTGTGAAAGATCCTCGCTTGCACTCTCCCCTCCAGCAGTGTTATTAACAACATTATCCGTCATTATTTTGCAATGAGTCTTCACATGAATACGAGCGCAACCCTACCGCTAACCCTGCGCCGCATCACGGCTAATGATAATCCGGCGATAGCCGCTGTTATCCGTCAGGTCTCCGCTGAATATGGCCTGACCGCCGACAAAGGCTATACGGTAGCCGATCCGAATCTGGATGAACTCTATGAGCTATATAGCCAGCCGGGCGCCGCCTATTGGGTCGTTGAGCAAAACGGTCAGGTTGTTGGCGGCGGCGGGGTTGCGCCTCTGACCTGTAGCGAGCCCGATATCTGCGAACTCCAGAAAATGTATTTTATGACCTCCGCGCGCGGCCAGGGGCTGGCGAAAAAGCTGGCGCTGATGGCCCTGGATCACGCCCGCCAGCAGGGATTCAAACGCTGTTATCTGGAAACCACCGCTTTCCTTAAAGAAGCGATCGGTTTATATGAACACCTTGGCTTCGAGCATATTGCTGAGCCGCTGGGCTGCACCGGCCACGTTGACTGCGAAGTCAGGATGCTGAAAGTGCTGTAGCGCCAGCGAAAAGGCGATGCGGATTAATCGAAAAAACGCATGGTTTTCATGCAAAAAGAGCGTTATTCACCGCACGTGTTCGCTAATACACTCTTCGAGCATTGGATCTTTTAGCCTGCCGCCGCGGCAGGCCTTGCTCAGGATAGAACACAATGAAAAAACTCTCCCTCCTGCTCACCGGCAGCATGATACTTGCCGGCATGGCTTCCAGCGTTAACGCCGGCGAACTCGCTGGCAATACCGAAGGCGCTCAGATCATCCGCGTGGAAAAAACCCGGGGCCGTATCGATGCGCTCAACGATATCGTATATAGCCAGGTAAAAAGCACCGTCGCCGTTCGTCAACTGCATATGTCTTTGCTGGTGCCGCGTAACGGCGATCTGAAACCGGCAATCGTCTATTTCCCCGGCGGCGGTTTCACCAGCGCGGCCTGGAATAAGTTTATCGAGATGCGTATGGCGCTGGCGTCGGCGGGATTCGTCGTCGCGGCGGCGGAATACCGTACGGTTCCCGATACCTTCCCGGCCCCGATTATCGATGGTAAAGCCGCCGTTCGCTATCTGCGCGAACATGCAGCGGAATACGGTATAGATCCGTCGCGTATTGGCGTGCTGGGGGATTCCGCAGGCGGCTATATGGCGCAGATGCTGGCGCTTACCAATGGCGACAAAACGTTCGATCGTGGCGATAACCTGGCGCAGTCATCGGACGTGCAGGCCGCCGCCACGCTGTACGGAATTTCGAATCTGTTGAATATCGGCGAAGGTTTTCCGCAGGCGATTCAAAAAGTGCACCAGTCACCTGCAGTCACTGAAGCGCTGCTGGTCCACGGTAGCGCCTTTCGTGACTGGCCGGGAGCGACGATTGCCAGTGACCCGCAAAAAGCGCTGGCTGCCAGCCCGATGGGCCATATCCGCGGTAAAAAGCCGCCATTTTTAATTATGCACGGCAGCGCCGACACTCTGGTTTCACCGGTACAAAGTCAACAGCTCTATCGTGCGCTGAAGAAAGAGGGTAACCCGGCCGATTACGTGCTGCTGGAAGGCGCGGAGCACGGCGATGACAGCTGGTATCAGAAGCCGGTTATTGAACGGGTAGTGAACTGGTTTAAAACCACCCTCGGCGCGCCCAAAGCCGCCGCGACAGCAGAAAAAGATAAAAACGCCAATCTGTAATGGATCGTCAGGCCGCTGCGGTGAAGCTGCGGCCTGACGCTCAGGCGGGCACGCCGCTGTGAAAGCGAAACTCCGCCTCGGGCGCGTTAATGAGCGCCGCTTCCGCCTCGCCAAGCTGGCGTACGCGTTCACTGATATCGTCCCCGGCAATCCTCTGCGCCAAATCCAGATAGTCCTGATAGTGGCGCGCTTCAGAGCGCAGCAGCGACAGATAAAACTTTTGCAGATCGTCATCCAGCCATGGCGCCAGCGCGGCAAAACGCTCGCAGGAGCGGGCTTCAATATAGGCTCCGCAGATGAGTTTATCGATCAACATGACCGGTTCATGCGAACGCACTTCCCGGCGCAGCCCGCGAGCATAGTTACTGGCGGTGATTTTGACGTATGGGATATCGCGGGAAAGCATAATTTCCCTCACCTGCCAGAAGTGATGCAGCTCTTCTTTGATTAGCAGGATCATGCTGTCGAGTAGCTGACGTCCCCAGGGATCGTCGGTCTGCGGCATAGCGCTTTTATTTATCTGCTTATGCAGCGCGACGAAATCCGGTTCCGGCCCCCAGCGGTAGGTAAAGTCCTCGTACGGCTTCAGGCAGGCCAGCAGTTCATCCGCGCCTGCTTTATCCGCGACGTATCGACGCACCAGCAGCATGGCGTTTTGCGCCGCTTTCAGTTCGCACACCATATGGTCGGTCAACAGCAGCGGGAGGTTTTCCGGTTTACGGGCTTCATCAATCCACGCCTGAGGTGTTGGGCAATGCAGAAAGCTTAAAATCGGAGCGAGTATTTGCGGGTAATCCATTGAAGTTCCTTGCTATACGGCGGCATACCGTGCCGCCGTATACCTCTGCTACTTAGTGGCGGACGCCGTCGTCGTCTTCATCAACGAGATCTTCGTCGTCATCGCCTTCTTCCCCGTTAGGATCTTCGTAGTAGGTACCCCAGCCGTCGTACTCGACGTCGTATTTTTCCGCCAGGGTCATCAGCTGCTCAACCTGGGCATCGATCAGCTCGGCATTCAGCGCGGATTCGCTGAGGATATCGCAGCAAATCACGGTATCACCCTCTTCAACTTCCAGCTCTTCTGGCTCAGTCACTTCATAACCCAGCTTGAAGGCCTCGACCGCCACTTTTTCCAGCGTTTCGAAATCATCGGCAGAAAGATGGTGTTCAATGGTGTACAGCGCGTCAGGATCGCTGCCGTCTTCGAGCAGTTCTTCAATAATCAGACGCGTTTCTTCACGCTGTTCTTCCAGTAATTCCGGGTTAGCCATGGCTCGTTCCTCATAATGTGTCGCAGATACTTCTATTGTCACATACCGCCGTGATTGCCTCCACCTTCTGAGAGAAAGATTTATAAGGCGGGGTTGCAAATGAATATTCATACATATAAAGTGAATTTTAATTCAACAAATGGCTTGAGCCACGTGAGGGAACCATGTCCGCGTTTTATCAGAAGCATTTTTTAAAGTTGCTCGATTTTACCCCCGCCGAAATCACCGCTCTGCTTGAGCTGGCCGCCAGGCTTAAAGCTGATAAGAAAAACAATATCGAAATTCAGCATCTCGCTGGTAAAAACATCGCGCTCATCTTCGAAAAAGACTCTACCCGCACCCGATGCTCTTTCGAAGTTGCCGCATTTGACCAGGGCGCTCGCGTCACCTATCTCGGACCAAGCGGCAGCCAGATTGGCCACAAAGAGTCGATTAAAGACACCGCTCGCGTATTGGGGCGCATGTATGACGGTATTCAATATCGCGGTCATGGCCAGGAAGTGGTGGAAACCCTTGCCGAGTATGCCGGCGTTCCGGTGTGGAACGGCCTGACCAACGAATTTCACCCCACCCAGCTGCTGGCGGATTTACTGACTATGCAGGAACACCTGCCGGGCAAAGCCTTTAACGAGATGACTCTGGTCTACGCTGGCGACGCGCGGAATAACATGGGTAACTCCATGCTTGAAGCCGCTGCGTTGACCGGGCTGGATCTGCGTCTGGTCGCGCCAACGGCCTGCTGGCCGGAAGAGAAGCTGGTTGCGCAGTGCCGCACGCTGGCGCAGAAAAACGGCGGCAATATTACGCTAACTGAAGATATCGCTGCGGGCGTGAAGGGCGCGGACTTTATCTATACCGACGTCTGGGTATCGATGGGCGAAGCCAAAGAGAAGTGGGCGGAGCGTATCGCGCTGCTGCGCGGGTATCAGGTGAACCGCGAGATGATGGCGCTGACCGGCAATCCGCAGGTGAAATTTCTCCACTGTCTGCCCGCGTTCCACGACGACCAGACCACGCTCGGCAAACAGATGGCGGCGGAGTACGGCCTGCACGGCGGAATGGAAGTGACCGACGAGGTATTTGAATCCGCGGCGAGCATCGTTTTCGATCAGGCGGAAAACCGCATGCATACCATCAAAGCGGTGATGGTTGCGACGCTTTCCCACTGAAATCAAAAACTAAACGTGTAACGCTCGGCGACAATATACTGTTCTCCATAGTGAATAGGCTGATGCTGGCTATCCAGAATCAGCGTTTTCATCAGGAATAACGGTTCGCCGGGCGGTTGCTGCAGCAGCGGTGCGTTGTCAGAATGCGCGCGCACCATCTCTACCGTCGTTTCACCCGCATAGGTAGGCACGATCGCGTATTTATCACGCAATAGCTGATAAAGCGACCCGCTGAGATCTTCCTGCTGTAAAAATCCTAATCGTTTCAGAGAGTAGTAATTATTCTCTAACATTAACGGCGCATCGCCAGCGATCCTGAGGCGTTGGATATAAAGCACGGAATCATCCCTCTCAAGCTCAAGAAGCTGACGCGCATTACGATAGTCCGGCAGAATCTCACGACGAGTCACTACGCTGTGGGTGGGTAGATGGTTAGCATCGCATGCGGCAGTAAAGCTAAGCAGGTGCACAACTTTACGCTCAATTTTAGGCAGACAGACAAAAGTCCCCTTCCCCTGCTTTTTCACCAAATAGCCTTCGGCTACCAGCTCTTTTACTGCGTTGCGCACCGTAATGCGGCTGATATTGTAAAGTTCGCTGAGCTCAATCTCGGTGGGGATTTTCTCTCCTTCAGCGAGTTTCCCGGACGAGATATCGCTGAGGATTTTATCTTTAAGCTGCCTGTATAACGGTACGGAAGTATTCTGTTGCAGTCCAAAATTCGACATAAAAGAGGTACCAGCACGGCCATTGATGCGAAGCAGGATTATAATCGAAGCGCGCCCATCAAACTACGACGGCGCGCATATCCCTTAGACCCAGGCCGAAATCGCAGCAAACACGGCGCTGACTATCCACAGCACCGGAAACAGCGGCGCAATCGCCTTTAACCACTGACCAAATCCAATGCGCGCAATAGACAGCCCGGCCAGCAATACACCACCGGTAGGAGAAACCAGGTTCGTCAGGCCATTGCCAAATTGATAAGCCATTACCATCGCCTCTTTATTGATACCCACTAAATCGCCTAATGGCGCCAGCACGGGCATAGTGAGCGCAGCCTCGCCCGAAGAGGAGGGGACAAAAAAGGTGATGACGTTATGCCCTAATAGCATCAGAGTGGTGAATGCGTACTGCGGCAACCCTTCCAGCATTTCCGACAAGCCAAAGAGCAACGTGTCGATAATTCGTCCGTTCTCCGCCACCACCAAAATACCGCGCGCGAGTCCTATCACTACGGCGGCGTAAACAAACTCTTTACACCCTTCGACAAAGCTGTCGGCCATCCCGCTAATACCCATGCGCCCGACGATCCCAGAAAATAGCCCCAGAGCCAGGAACACGGAGCCGATCTCAACCATGTACCAGCCACGCGTGATTAACCCCCATGAGATGATGGTCAGCGCCAGCACAAAAGCGATGATAATCACTCGATCGGCGATGGAAAAATGGACCGACGTATCCTGTATCGACAAAAACTGCTCACGGTTGCGGCAATCATTCTCATATACCGGCGACTTTTGTGGAGTGCATTTAACACGATGTGCGTACCACATGGTGTAAGTCATCGCCAGCAATGTGAAGACCAGCCATGCGATGGCACGCAGCCAAAGCTGCGGATTTCCCTGAATACCCGCTACGCCCTGGGCAATGAGTACAGAGAACGGATTGGTCATTGCGCCAACATAGCCAATCTGGGTTCCCAGAAAAAGAATCAGGATCGCGGTCATTGAGTCATAACCCAGCGCGAACATGAGGGATATAAAGATCGCATAAAGAGGGATCACCTCCTCGCTCATACCAAAAGTTGCGCCCCCCAGGCTAAACAAGGTCATTGCGATAGGGATAACCAGAATCCCTTTACCAGCCAGACGTTCAGCCAGCGCCACCAGCCCCCGCTCAATAGCGCCAGTACGTAAAATAACGCCAAAAGCACCACCAACAATGAGTACAAATGCCACTACGTCGGCGGCCTTGATAATTCCCTCCATCGGCGCGGCCAGTACGGCGGCAATACCCTGACGTAAATCGCCCTCGCTGCTGACTTTTTCCAGCAGATGATAAGACCCCGGGATCACTAATGTTTTCGTTTCACCGCCGGGTAAAGTCACTGAGTGATAATCAAAACTGCCGCTGGGAATACACCATGTCAGCAGCGCTACTAATATAATAATGAAGAAAATCAGAGCGTAGCAGTGTGGCATCGCCCACTTTATTTTTGCAATACGCATAATCCGCCTCGGTAAGATGTTTATATTATGTTCGCCGTCATTCGGCATTTTTAGAGTCACAGAAGGTCATGGGTAATACGGCCATCCACCAGGGTCAGTACAACGGTGGAAGTCCGTAACTCATCATTCGGGCAGCTCAACAAATTACGGTCAAAAACCGCGATATCCGCACGTTTCCCCGGCTCAAGGCTACCGGTCATATCTTCCATGCCGTGATGTCGAGCACTATTCAACGTCCAGGCCGTTAAGAGCTGCTGTCGTGTCATTCCGCGTTCGCGGTACCAGCCATTCACGGGTGAACCATCAGGGAACTGGCGACAGCAGGCGGCATACATCGCGTCAGGAACAGAAGGAATAAACAGGGGCAGATCGGTACCAATAGTGACCGTTACGCCAGCCCCGAATAGTGCGGCATAATCGTAGAATTGCGCTTCGCGCTCTTCTCCATAGCGTTCGCGCATATAGGCTTCGGCTTCGCAGGGGTTAAGGAGCAGAATTTGTGCATAAACTTCGGCAAAGAGGCCGAGCTCAGCCATTCTGGGAATATCGTTTGGATGCGGGCATTCCAGATCGCTCAGAGAATGTCTGATCACACTCTGCGGGTGACGCTGACGGCATTCGGCAAAAATATCTATACAGCGGCGAATTGCGGCATCGCCCTCCGCATTCATACAGCAGTTGAATCCACGAGCATCAGCCAGCAAAACCTGCTGGCGCAGGGCATCATAGTCAACGGGCCTTTCATTGTTCGTGCCGGGACGATCGGCATAGGGGTAAATCATATCGCCGGTATGATCGGCAATAACGCCATCGACCATAAATTTAAAACCATGAAACCGCAGCCATGGCGAATGAAAGCGGCGTCGGGCCTGTTCACCGAAAGCAAGATCGACAGGCGCAGATACGGGCTGAGAAACAATGCTCACCCTCAGCGACAGCGCATCCTCTTTTTCCAGTTCATCCCAGGCATTCATCAACCGCGGCGCATCGTTGAAACAAACGTCTTTTATCGCCGTGATTCCCTGTCCGGCAAGTCGGGTCATAAATGCCCGCATTTCTTTTTTTAACTGTGCGGTATCAGCCAGCATCTCATCCAATAATGCGATTCTCGCCTCCGCGCTGCACTCTTCAGCGGTAAAGCCATAAAGCTCCACGGCGGCACGGTTCATCCAGCAATAGCTTTTGTCATCGTTAATGGCGACAACCGGCCTCTGCGGGAAAGCGTCATCCAGTAACCTGGCATCAGGCACCGCTCCCCAACGGGCAACAGACCAGCCCCAGCCATAGAGGCTTTTCCCCTCAGGGAGAAGATTTTCTGCAGCCTGTAGTAGTTCAAGAGCATGATTACTGTCACGGGCGGCATGGAGATCGACGCCACGCCGCATGCTCATATAGCCGGTAAAAAACGTGTGATTATCGCAAAATCCCGGACAAATCAGGCGATCGCCAAGTTCGATAAAGCGAGTACTTTCACCTCTCCAGGGTTGAATATCTTCCCCATTCGCTATCATCGCCGCGATAGCGCCATTTTTAATGACGACATATCCGCTAAATAGCTCATTTCTGGCAGCAGTAAAAATAGCATCAGAACGTAAAATCAAATCAGCAGCTTCACTATGCATATTTCTTTCCTCACGGAAAAAGCGCACGAATCCCCGTTTCCGCCCGGCAAGCGGACGGAAATCAGTACGGAAAAATGAGAGAGGGCGTTATAGGTTAGTAGTGAGTCCCGTAGCCAAACGCCCCTTCTTTCAGGCAAATTTGTGCCGAGAAAGCTGCTGCTTTTTGCAGGCTATTGGTAATCGCTTCGCGCTTGTTACCCGTAGGTTGGGCCAGAAAATGGCAAACGAAAGCGGTAATAAAAGCATCACCTGCGCCCATTGTATCGACTGGAGTGACGTAATCGGGCGCCTGCTGATACCAATCCTGCCCGTCAAATAAAATCGCGCCTTCATCCCCACGCGTCGCGCAGACAATGCGACTCCCGCTGGCCTGCGCCTGTTGCACAATTTCACGCGTTTGCGCCAGGCTGTAGTCAGCGCATGAGAAGAATGCGAAGTCGACGTAGCGGCACAGCAGCAGCGCCTGCTCCAGTACAAAGTCATCTGAAAAATCGAAAGAGACAGGAATGTTGAGCTTGCGTAACTGAGGTAATTGCGTCTCCATGTAGCTGTAACAACCGCTATGGATCAGATCAAACTCACGCAGGTATTGCTCATGCTGAAAAATAAAATCCATCGAAGTTGTCTTACGAATCCCCCCGGCGTTCGAACCAAGAAATATCCGTTCTCCCTCTTCGATTTTCAGCTGCGCACAGCCGTTCTCCCCGGCCACCTGCAGACAGTGGGGCCACTTGACGCCAACTTTATCCAGCACCTGCATAACGTGCTCCGCAGCGGCATCATTACCAAAAATCCCCAGATAGGCCGCATTGTGTCCCAACATGGCCGCATAAGCGGCAAAGTTCAACGCATTTCCACCGGGATACATGGTCTGAGTATGGGCGTATTTATCGACGACGTTATCGCCAATTCCAATCACATTCATCATAATTCCCCTTAGTATTCCACCAGCCCCATATAGCGGCGGGTATCCAATGGATGCTGACGAATGTCGGCAAGCGCAGAACGATATTCACACATGATGCTGTAAAACAGCACCGGGTTGAAAAACTCCACGACTGACGGAGGGAGAACCCCGATGCCCAGTTCTTTAGCATCAACGACTTCCACTTTCTCTGCATACTTGGTGAGGAAGACCAAAGCTCGCTCATCCATCGCCCGCGTACGGCCTTCGTTCATTAATAAAATAAACGGCGTCTCTTTATCCGTAACTTCGAAAGGCCCGTGGAAGTACTCACCGGAGTGAATAGGTGCGGCATGTAGCCATTGCATTTCCATTAGTGAGCAGATAGCAAAACCATAAGCATGGCCGTAAGAAGCTCCGCTGGAGAGGATATAGAAGAGTTTTTCATCCTGATATTTTTGGGCAAAACGCTGGCAGCGATCCGCAACCTGCTGACGGCCATGAGCAATGACGCCGTTAATTTGGGCCATTCCCTGTTGGAAATCAGCGTAATTATCGAAACCTTCAACCTGCTGCAGCGTATCAACGCACAGATTGAGGATAATCGCCATCGGATTATCGACCACATTGGTATCGTTACCCCAGGCATAGAGAATGTTGTGGCTGGCGTATTCGATCAGCTGTGCCTGAGCGTTGTGAGTCAGCGTAATAGTATGCGCTTGATGCTGCTGTGCAAGCTTAGCCGCAGCGACGGATTCTGGCGTGTTGCCCCCGTGCGAACAGACGATAACCAGCGAATTCACCCCCAACGTTTTTGGCGTCGCGTAGACAAACTCATTGGCGGTATACATGCCGACATGAAGCGTTGTCGCCTCGCTATCAAGAAAGTATTTAGCCGGATACATATCCACTAATGACCCGCCGCAGGCCACAAGGAACACCTGGCGGATTCCGCCTTTATCTTCTATCTCTTTCGCAACGGCATTAATTATTTCTTTAGTATTCATATATTAATAACTCCACATCTCACTATTGATTGTTCAAATTAACGGAAACAACATTAATACGTTATATAACGTATTAATGAGATCGCCATCAAAATTTGCACAATGCGCGCGGTATGAGCATTTGGCTGAAGCATCAAATGAGAGGGAATAAGAAGTAAAAAAACGGGAATAGCTAGAAAAAACAAAGGCTAACAATGGTCACAAAACGACAATTGCTAGCCTTGGGTAAAAATACGCTCGTCAACTAAACCATCAGCATCTTCACAACCGCTTTGCGCACCTTCGCCGGTGCGCCAACCGCGCATAGCGGCTTATGCACTTCGCCGGGATAGAACACGACAAAGTCGCCTTCGCTGAGAATCACGGTTTTTTCCTGCGCCCCTTCAGCCAGGAAAGCGATATCTTTATCCGCCAGCCAGTCGGTATCCGGCGCGCCGGCAGGGAGAACGCTAAAGGTCATGCCCTCCTGACCTTTCAATACAATCTGGATGTCCAGGTAGCGGGCGTGATACTCGGCGCGGCGGTCGGCCATCGGCTCGGTAGTATCTTCAGAAATGAGATAAAACAGGTTGTTGCCGTCAATATCATGTTTACCCAGCGGCGTCGCGTCGGTGACATGGGCTTTCACGTATTCAATAGCTTTGCGCAGAGGCTCCGGCAACCCGCTTTGCAGATGGTGAATATTTCCAACGATCATAGTAACCTCAAATGTAAAACAGCTTTTCATTTTCAGGTTTTATACCCCCCTTCTGACTGCCATACCACCACTTTTTACGGGTTTTTTGCGTTAACGCATGATTACCCAGGCAAACGTTTACCTGTTTGTGGATTAATCGCTTGATCCGAAAAATGAGCTGCGTATAATGCCACCCGTTTTGCCGGGAGGAATTATGGTTCAGTGTGTACGACATCGCGTCTTACCGCGTCTGAGAACAGACGCTGGCCTGCCGTTTTTCCTTTCCGTTGCATCCGTATTCGTAAAGCCCCTTATTTAAGGGGCTTTTTTTTTGCCCAGGCGTCAGGAGATAAACATGGCTAACCCGCTATTCCAAAAACATATCATTTCCATAAACGATCTCAGCCGCGAAGACCTTGAACTGGTACTGGCGACCGCTGCAAAACTGAAAGCAAATCCACAGCCGGAGCTGCTCAAGCATAAAGTGATTGCCAGCTGCTTTTTTGAAGCGTCGACCCGCACACGCCTGTCTTTTGAAACCGCCATGCACCGCCTGGGCGCCAGCGTGGTCGGTTTCTCAGACAGCAGCAACACCTCGCTGGGCAAAAAAGGCGAAACCCTGGCCGACACCATCTCGGTCATCAGCACCTACGTTGATGCTATCGTGATGCGCCACCCGCAGGAAGGCGCGGCGCGCCTGGCGACCGAGTTCTCCGGCGGTATTCCGGTACTCAACGCCGGCGATGGCGCTAACCAGCATCCGACGCAGACCCTGCTCGATCTCTTCACCATTCAGGAGACGCAGGGCCGTCTGGAAAATCTTAACGTGGCGATGGTCGGCGACCTGAAGTATGGCCGTACCGTCCACTCCCTGACGCAGGCGCTGGCGAAATTTAACGGCAATCGCTTCTACTTTATCGCGCCGGACGCGCTGGCCATGCCGCAGTACATTCTCGATATGCTCGACGAAAAAGGCATTGCCTGGAGCCTGCATAACGCGATTGAAGAGGTGATGGAAGAGGTGGACATTCTGTATATGACTCGCGTACAGAAAGAGCGTCTCGACCCGTCAGAATATGCCAACGTCAAGGCGCAGTTTGTTCTGCGCGCCGCCGACCTGGAAGGCGCCCGTGAGAATATGAAGGTGCTGCATCCGCTGCCGCGCATTGACGAAATTACCACCGATGTTGATAAAACGCCGCACGCCTGGTACTTCCAGCAGGCGGGCAACGGCATCTTCGCGCGCCAGGCGTTACTGGCACTGGTACTGAATAGCGATCTGGCACTGTAAGGGGAAATAAAGATGACACACGACAATAAATTACAGGTAGAAGCCATCAAACGTGGCACCGTTATCGACCATATCCCGGCGCAGGTCGGTTTTAAGCTGCTGACGCTGTTCAAACTAACCGAAACGGATCAGCGCATCACCATCGGCCTGAACCTGCCGTCAGGCGAAATGGGCCGTAAGGATTTAATCAAAATTGAGAACACCTTCCTGACCGATGAGCAGGTCAACCAGCTCTCCCTGTATGCGCCTCAGGCCACGGTGAACCGCATTGATGAGTATGAAGTCGTTGGTAAATCCCGACCGAATCTGCCGGACCGTATCAATAACGTGCTGGTATGCCCGAACAGCAACTGCATCAGCCACGCCGAGCCGGTGTCCTCCAGCTTTGCGGTGAAGAAACGTGAAAACGATATCGCGCTGAAGTGCAAATACTGTGAAAAAGAATTTTCACATCATGTCGTGCTGGCAAACTAAATTTATTAGCGTCATCAGGAGCAGCCCCGAAAAGGGGCCTGTTCCTGAAAGCATCATATACATTAAACGCGCGGCTGCCATTTCAATGTTCGTTTGAAAAGGCATCACTCTATCTCAGTTTATTATCATTTAAGATCGTCTCACCTCATTGCTAAAATGAGTCATTATTTATATTCATCATTAAATATCATCGATATTGCTCCGGTATTTTTCGCTTTATACACTGCATAAACGCTTACCAATAATTAATCATTGTTCACTGGATGAATTATGCAACTGAAGAAATTATCGATATATACCGCCGCATTATTATTTACCTCCTCGGCGTTGGCTCATGGCTACGTGGCGTTTCCGCCCAGTCGGGCCTATCAATGTAATACAGGCAAAAACAGCGACTGCGGTTCAGTACAGTGGGAGCCGCAAAGCGTTGAGCAAGCGAGCGGTTTTCCTGAAGGCGCAATGCCGCCGGACGGTCAACTGGCCAGCGCGGGTAAAGCCAACTTCTCGCAGCTTGATAGCCAGAGCCCGACTCGCTGGGCTAAAAGCGCAATAAAGAGCGGGGCAAATAACTTCATCTGGCACCATTCTGCCCCCCATAAAACCACCAACTGGCGTTATTACATAACCAAACAGAACTGGGACCAAAATAAGCCGCTGACGCGCAGCGATTTTGAAAGTAAGCCCTTCTGTCAAATTGACGGTAACGGCATGACGCCGGCTATTGAGGTCACCCACTCATGTAATGTGCCAGAGCGTACCGGTTATCAGGTTATTTATGCAGTCTGGGAAATCGCCGATACGGCAAATAGTTTTTATCAGGCCATTGACGTCGATTTTGGCGGTACCGGCGATGACGCTGAGAACGGTTCCCTCTGGACAACGCAGCTTACCGGTCAGCTGAGCGGAAAAGATCTTCATGCTGGTGATAAAGTCATTGCCCATTTCTTTAATGCCAGCGGAGAGGTTCATTCGCTGCAAACGGAATTGACTATTGCCAGCGAAGCGCAAGGGAAATCCAGCCAATGGTCTTACGATTTGGCGGAAGTCATTAATACCGCACACCATGGTAGCCTGCGTGCCGGAGTAAAAGACGGCAGTGGCAACATTAATCCCATCTATGGCGTTAACCAGGTGTATGCGCCGCAAGGCAGCGCGTTGCAAAGCGTCACGCTGAGTTATAGCGAATCGCAAGAGGACGATACCGCGAAAGAATCCCTGAGCCTCAGCAACGTCGCCGCAACCCCCATCGAAAACGGCAAAGCAACGGTGACTTTCAACGCCGCGGCCAAAGGCGAAATGCATCTCATCGCCGTCGTCAGCGATCATGCGGGTGCAGAGAAAGGGAGTCTCCAGCAAACGATAGATAATCGCTCTCTGCCGTTATCGATTCCACTGACCAACGTTCAGGCAGGCCATCATATGCTGCGCTACTCAGCCAGTAATGCGCAGGGCGCCATTATCAGCCAGGGTGTGATCAACCTGATGCTGGAAGAGAAGAGCGAACCAACGCCAGCGCCTGCGGGAAACTACGATTATACCTTCCCGGATAACCTGAAAAGCTATACGGCGGGGACGAAGGTCATGCAGCCTAAAAATGGCAAAGTGTACCAATGTCGTCCGTTCCCCTACAGCGGCTACTGCGTACAGTGGAGCCAACACGCCAGCCAGTACGAGCCGGGGGTTGGCTCTGACTGGGCGATGGCCTGGACCGAAGTCGCCCAATAATTTCTCCCGGCGGCTCACGCCTTATGCGGATAGCGCCCTGCGTTATCCGCTTTTCTCCTTCGCAAAATGCGGCCTGCTTAATGATAAAGCAGCCAGCACTCTTTATAATGGCCCACGCCAGTCTGATTACATTTAAATATTTCAGGAGAACTCATGTCTAAAACTATCGCGACGGAAAATGCGCCAGCAGCCATCGGCCCGTACGTTCAGGGCGTTGATCTGGGTAACATGATCATCACTTCCGGGCAGATCCCGGTAGACCCGAAAACCGGCAGCGTGCCGGAAGAGGTTGCTGCTCAGGCGCGTCAGTCGCTGGAGAACGTGAAAGCTATTGTCGAAGCCGCGGGCCTGAAAGTGGGCGATATCGTTAAAACCACCGTTTTCGTGAAAGACCTCAACGATTTCGCAACCGTTAACGCTGCGTATGAAGCCTTCTTCACCGAGCACAAGGCCACCTTCCCGGCGCGCTCCTGCGTAGAAGTGGCGCGTCTGCCGAAAGACGTGAAGATTGAGATTGAAGCGATCGCCATTCGCCGCTAATCATAGACAGTATGAACAAAGGCAGCCCGTGGCTGCCTTTGTTGTTTCTGCTCTTAAAGCGCCTCGCTCACTGCCAGCCGTAGCGACGGCTGTAAAAGCCCTTAACCATTTGGGTCAGGGTCATATAGCCCGCCAGGATAGCAATCAGCCACGGGAAGTAGCTTAACGGCAGCGCCTGAAGCTGTAGATACCCCGCCAGCGGCGAGAACGGCAGCGCTACCCCAACCACCATGACCAGCAGCGTCATCACGATCAGCGGCCAGGCCGCGCGGCTCTGGATAAAGGGGATCCGCCGCGTGCGGATCATATGCACGATCAGCGTCTGTGACAGCAGGCCCACCACAAACCAGCCGGACTGGAACAGGGTCTGATGTTCCGGCGTATTGGCGTGGAACACCCACCACATCAGGCAGAACGTCAGAATATCGAATATCGAACTGATCGGCCCAAAGAAGACCATAAAGCGCCCGAGATCCGCCGGGTTCCAGCGCTGCGGTTTACGGATCTGCTCATCGTCAACGTTATCAAACGGAATGGCGACCTGGGAGACATCGTACAGCAGATTCTGGATCAGCAGATGCAGCGGCAGCATCGGCAGGAACGGCAGGAAGGCGCTGGCCACCAGCACGCTGAACACGTTGCCGAAGTTGGAGCTGGCGGTCATTTTGATGTATTTGAGCATATTGGCGAAGGTCCGGCGGCCTTCAATAACCCCCTCTTCCAGTACCATCAGGCTCTTCTCCAGCAGGATGATATCCGCCGCTTCACGAGCAATGTCCACGGCGCCGTCGACGGAAATACCGATATCCGCCGCGCGCAGCGCTGGGGCGTCGTTAATGCCGTCGCCCATAAATCCCACCACGTGTCCTTCGCGTTTCAGCAGAGTCACGATACGCTCTTTGTGCAGCGGCGCCAGGCGCGCAAACAGGGTGGTACGTTTTGCCAGCTCGGCCAGTTCATCATCGCTCAGCGCTTCAACCTGGCTGCCGATCACCACGTCCCCCGCATCCAGGCCTACTTCGTGGCAGACTTTGGCCGCCACCAGCTCGCTGTCTCCGGTCAGGATTTTGACCGTAATACCGCTGGCCTTCAGCGCTTTCAGCGCCGGGGCTGTGGTCTCTTTCGGCGGGTCCAGGAAAGCGATATAGCCTTCAAGGATCAGGTCGGATTCATCCGCGCGCTGGTAGTCGCCTTCGCGGGCGGGCAGATACTTCGTCGCCACCGCCACCACGCGCAATCCCTGACGATTGAGGCTGTCGGTCACCCGACGGATGCGCCGCAGCATGGTGTCGTCCAGCGGTACGATGTCGCCGTTATAGCGCACCTGGGTCGAGACGTTGAGGATCTCCTGCAGCGCCCCTTTGCAGATCAGTTGATGAACGTTGCTCTGCTCCTGCACCACCACCGACATGCGGCGACGCTCAAAATCGAACGGGATCTCATCCACTTTCTGCCAGCGTTCCGCCAGCCCGCGCGCCGACTCCTGTTCAACGCCTTCCAGCACTGCGGTATCGAGCAGATTCTTCAGTCCGGTCTGATAGTGGCTGTTCAGCCAGGCCGTATGCAGCACGCGTTCGCTCACCTTGCCGGAGACATCGGTGTGGTTCTCCAGCACGATTTTATCCTGCGTCAGGGTACCGGTTTTATCGGTGCACAGAATGTCCATCGCGCCAAAGTTCTGTATCGCGTCGAGGTGCTTGACGATCACTTTCTGTTTTGACAGCTTCACCGCACCGCGCGCCAGGGTCGAGGTGACGATCATCGGCAGCATCTCCGGGGTCAGGCCCACCGCGACGGAGAGCGCGAACAGCGCCGCCTCCCACCAGTCGCCTTTGGTATAGCCGTTAATCAGCAGCACAACCGGCGTCATCACCAGCATAAAGCGGATCAGCAGCATGCTGACCCGGCTGATCCCTTTCTGAAAGGCGTTCGGCTCGCTTTCCTGCTCGCTGACGCGGCCAGCCAGTTGACCAAACCAGGTACCGCCGCCGGTGGCGAAAACAATCGCCTGCGCCGAACCGCTCACCACGTTGGTGCCCATAAAGCACAGAGTGTCGCACTCCAGCGGGTTCGTCTGCAGCGGGTCGCGGGTACGGGAGACTTTTTCAACCGGCAGCGATTCACCGGTCAACGATGCCTGGGCGACAAACAGATCGCGCGCCTGAATAACGCGCAGGTCTGCGGGGATCATGTCTCCCGCCGATAGCTTAACGATATCCCCCGGCACCAGCTGGTCGATGGGCAGCTCGCACCAGCGACTTTCACCCTGCTCATTCACCACCCGCAGTACCGTCGCGGTATTGCTGACCATCGCCTTCAGGGCGTCCGCCGCTTTGGTCGAGCGGGCTTCCTGGATAAAGTTCAGCAGCGTGGAGATCCCCACCATCAGGGCGATGACCGCCGCGGCAAACAGATCTTCCGTCGAGTAGGAGACGATACCCAGGACGGTCAACAGCAGGTTGAAGGGGTTGCGATAGCAGCTCCACAGATGCACCCACCAGGGTGACGGTTTCTGCGCCGGGATCTGGTTTTCGCCATACCGGGCGATTTTCTGCGCCACTTCGCCTGCATTGAGCCCTTCCGGATGGCTGGCGAAAGCGCGCCAGATTTCATTCTCATCCATTGCCGCGACGTTCAGGCACTGCTTGCCAAGAGAATCGGGGATCGGCGCGCTCGCCATATTGCGGGCATCAGGAAGCGGATCGCGCTGGACTAAACGATGCGGTAAATGGCGGCCAAGCTGGGCGAACAGCTGGCGGGTAAAATTTTTCAACATAAACGGTCCCTCCGCGCTCGCACGAGCGAACGCAGCGCTAACGACAGGCGCAAGTCAACCTTACCTGTCAGGCATGTTATTTTTATGGCAGGGACATCAAAGACATCGCTGCTTTACGCTTCCGGTAAAGCAGCGCTAAGCAGATTTACCGGAAAAAGTGGTAGCTCCATCGAGGATGAGGAGTGGGATCGGGGTCCATAAAATCTCCGGTAAATGAATACAAACGGCGCGAATTATAACGTCACCGATAATCTATTTGTGGCTATTATGGCGATGATACCCCCCGGCAACTAAACCAGACGTAAACCAGACTTTGCTCATTGTGGTTTCGTTGAGTAGCATTAGGCTCACTTTAAGCGGACTACAACGAGAACCCTGCATGCAAAACCGGCTGACCATCAAAGATATCGCGCGCTTAAGCGGCGTCGGGAAATCGACGGTATCGCGCGTGCTTAATAACGAAAGCGGCGTTAGCGAACGCACTCGCCAGCGAGTCGAAGCGGTGATGCAGCAGCACGGTTTTTCACCCTCTCGTTCTGCCAGGGCGATGCGCGGCCAAAGCGACAAAGTGGTGGCGATTATCGTCACGCGTCTGGATTCATTGTCGGAAAACCTTGCCGTCCAGACCATGCTGCCCGCCTTTTACGAGCAGGGCTACGATCCGATTATGATGGAAAGCCAGTTCTCCCCGGCGCTGGTAGAGGAGCATCTCGGCATGCTCGCCCGGCGCAATATCGACGGCGTGGTGCTGTTTGGTTTTACCGGCATCCATGAAGAGATGCTCACCCCGTGGCGGGAGACGCTGGTGCTGCTGGCCCGCGACGCGCCGGGCATCGCCTCCGTGTGCTATGACGATGAAGGGTCGATCAGGATGCTGATGCAGCGCCTGTACGATCGCGGGCATCGCCACATTAGCTTCCTCGGCGTTCCGCACAGCGACGTCACCACCGGGCAGCGCCGCCACCAGGCCTACCTCGATTTCTGCCGTCAAAAGCACCTCTCGCCCCTTGCCGCTCTGCCGGGCCTGGGCATGAAGCAGGGCTACGAAAACGTCGCCTGCCTGCTGTCGGCTGAAACCAGCGCGCTGGTCTGCGCCACCGATACCCTCGCGCTGGGGGCCAGCAAATATCTCCAGCAACAAGGTATCGATCATCTCCAGCTTGCCAGCGTCGGCAGCACGCCGCTGATGAAGTTTCTCCACCCGGAGATCCTGACCGTCGATCCCGGCTACGCCGAGTCCGGACGCCAGGCGGCTAAGCAGCTGATCGAGCAGATCGCCGGCAGTCGGGAGCCTCGTCAAATCGTCATTCCCGCCGTACTGAATTAAGCCAGTCTTAACGATTTATGTGATCTTCGCTGCGTTTCGGGAACGTTCCCATTTTGCAATTCAAACGGAGCGAGTAGGATCCGCTGCAAGTTAAATGCAACCTCTCCCCTCGGTCATGAGGCCTCATCATGAGTAAAGTAAATCAGCAGGACATCGATAAACTTATCGAACTGGTGGGCGGACGCGATAATATCGCCACCGTCAGCCACTGTATTACCCGTCTGCGCTTTGTGCTGAATAATCCAGCCATTGCCAAACCAAAAGAAATTGAACAACTACGCATGGTGAAGGGCTGCTTTACCAACGCCGGTCAGTTCCAGGTGGTGATCGGTACCGAGGTTGGCGACTACTATAAAGCGCTACTGGCGACCACCGGCCAGGCCAGCGCAGATAAAGAGCAGGCCAAAAAAGCCGCACGCCAGAATATGAAGTGGCATGAACAGCTCATTTCGCATTTCGCGGAGATCTTCTTCCCGCTGCTACCTGCGCTGATCAGCGGCGGCCTGATCTTAGGCTTCCGCAACGTGATCGGCGATCTGCCAATGAGCAACGGCCAGACGCTGGCGCAGATGCATCCGTCGCTGAAAACCCTTTATGACTTCCTGTGGCTGATTGGCGAGGCGATCTTCTTCTACCTGCCGGTGGGTATCTGCTGGTCTGCGGTAAAGAAAATAGGCGGCACGCCGATCCTCGGCATCGTGCTGGGCGTTACGTTAGTTTCTCCGCAGTTGATGAACGCCTACCTGCTGGGTCAGCAGGTGCCGGAGGTATGGAACTTCGGCCTGTTTACGATTGAGAAAGTCGGCTACCAGGCGCAGGTGATTCCGGCCTTGATGGCGGGGCTGGCGCTCGGCTTTATTGAAACGCGGTTGAAACGCATCGTGCCTGACTATCTTTACCTGGTGATCGTGCCGGTCTGTTCGCTGATCCTGGCGGTCTTCCTCGCGCACGCCTTTATCGGACCGGTTGGCCGCATGATTGGCGACGGCGTGGCCTGGGCCGTGCGTCATCTGTTAACCGGCAGCTTTGCGCCGATTGGCGCCGCGCTGTTCGGCTTCCTGTACGCCCCGCTGGTGATCACCGGAGTCCATCAGACCACGCTCGCCATCGATATGCAGATGATTCAAAGCATGGGCGGTACGCCGGTATGGCCGCTGATTGCGTTGTCCAACATCGCTCAGGCGTCGGCAGTGGTGGGGATAATCATCGCCAGCCGTAAACAGAACGAACGCGAAATCTCCGTTCCGGCCGCCATTTCCGCCTATCTCGGCGTGACGGAACCCGCTATGTACGGTATCAATCTGAAATACCGCTTCCCGATGCTTTGCGCGATGGTCGGCTCCGGTCTTGCCGGGCTGCTGTGCGGACTGAACGGTGTGATGGCCAACGGCATCGGCGTCGGTGGCCTGCCGGGCATTCTCTCTATTCAACCCACCTACTGGCAGGTTTACGCACTGGCGATGGCCATTGCCGTGATTGTGCCGATTGTCCTGACGACGGTCGTTTACCAGCGCAAATTCCGCCAGGGCACCTTACAGATTGTCTGACATCTTATTTTCGGGGCGCGCTGTCGCCCCCTTTTTTGTAGCAGGAACGCAATATGAATACCCTTCCCCTCTGGTGGCAAAACGGCGTTATTTATCAAATCTATCCGAAGAGTTTCCAGGATACGACCGGCACCGGTACCGGCGATCTGCGCGGCGTCACCTCTCGCCTCGACTATCTGCAAAAGCTTGGCGTTGACGCTATCTGGCTGACGCCGTTCTACGTCTCGCCGCAGGTGGATAACGGCTACGATGTGGCCAACTATACCGCTATCGACCCCGCCTACGGCACGCTGGACGATTTCGACGAGCTGGTGGCACAGGCGAAGGCGCGAGGAATTCGTATCGTGCTGGATATGGTGCTGAACCACACTTCGACCGAGCATGCCTGGTTCCGGGAAGCGCTCAGCAAAGAGAGTCCGTATCGCCAGTTCTATATCTGGCGCGACGGCGAGCCGACCACCCCGCCGAACAACTGGCAATCTAAGTTTGGCGGCAACGCCTGGCAGTGGCACGCCGAAAGCGAGCAGTACTATCTGCATCTGTACGCCGTTGAGCAGGCAGATCTGAACTGGGAAAACCCTGCCGTGCGCGCAGAGCTGAAAAAAGTCTGCGAATTCTGGGCCGATCGCGGCGTCGATGGCCTGCGCCTGGACGTGATCAATGTTATCTCCAAAGACCAGTCCTTCCCGTCCGATACCGCTGGCGATGGCCGCCGCTTTTATACCGACGGTCCGCGAGCGCACGAATTTTTGCAGGAGATGAGCCGCGATGTCTTCACCCCGCGAAATCTGATGACGGTGGGCGAAATGTCCTCCACCACGCTTGAACATTGCCAAAAATATGCGGCGCTCGACGGTAGCGAACTCTCGATGACCTTTAACTTCCACCATCTGAAGGTGGACTACCCCGGCGGGGAGAAGTGGACGCTGGCGCGACCGGATTTTGTGGCGTTGAAATCGCTGTTCAGGCACTGGCAGCAGGGAATGCACAATCGCGCCTGGAATGCGCTGTTCTGGTGTAACCACGATCAGCCGCGCATCGTCTCCCGTTTCGGTGATGAAGGGGAATACCGCGTCCCGGCGGCGAAAATGCTGGCGATGGTGCTGCACGGCATGCAGGGCACGCCCTATATTTATCAGGGCGAAGAGATTGGCATGACTAATCCGCACTTTACGCGCATCACCGATTATCGCGACGTTGAGAGCCACAACATGTATATCGAACGCGCGGCTCAGGGCCGGGACGCGGATGAACTGTTGGCGATTCTGGCCAGTAAATCGCGCGATAACAGCCGCACGCCCATGCAGTGGAACCGCGGTGAAAACGGCGGATTCACCGCAGGCGAGCCGTGGATTGCGCTGTGCGACAACTATCGCGAGATTAACGCCGAAGCAGCGCTGGCGGACCCGGAATCCGTGTTTTATGCCTATCAGCAGCTGATTGCGCTGCGCAAGAGCACGCCGGTGCTGACCTGGGGCGATTACCAGGACCTGCTACCGGAACATCCGTCGCTGTGGTGCTACCGCCGTCAGTGGCAGGGACAAACGCTGGTCGTCGTGGCGAACCTGAGCCGCGAGTTCCAGCGCTGGCAGCCGGAAGCCATGAGTGGCGACTGGCGGACGCTCATGAGCAACTACGCGGAAGTGGCGAACCGCCCTGCCGATATGACCCTGCGCCCGTTTGAAGCGGTATGGTGGCTGCAGGCGTAACCCCCTCCCCGGCTTGCGCTACGCTTAGCCGGGCTACCGATTCACAGCCGTCTGCGGGCCGGTAGCCCGGGCAGGCGCGTCAAGCGCCGCCTCCGGGAATACGCTTTAAATACGGTCAGCCGCCGACAGCGTCGCGCTGGCCTCCGGCTGCGCGGACGCCTGCTCTTCTTTCGCCTTCAGGCGATCCCATACCCGGAAGAACGGATAATAGATCACCAGCGAGATCGCCAGGTTCACCACCTGCAGCACCGCGCCGGAAATATGCCCTCCGGTCGCCAGATAGCCGCTCATAAAAATAGGCGTGGTAAACGGCAGCGCAATCCCCGCCGGCTTCATCACCAGCCCGGTGGCCATCGCGGTATACGAGACAATCACCAGCAGGACCGGCGTCAAAATAAACGGCAGGAAAAAGTACGGGTTCATCACCAGCGGAATGCCGAATACCATCGGCTCGCTGATATTAAACAGCGCCCCCGGCGCGGCGATTTTTCCTAGCTGTTTCATCTGCTGGCTACGGCTGCGCAGCAGCATAAAAATCACCAGCCCCAGCAGCGCACCGGTACCGCCGGGCGCAATCCACAGATCATAAAACTGCTGGGTAATGATATGCGGGATCGGCAGTCCATTCTGAAACGCTTCCAGGTTTTCCGACATATTCGACAGCCAGACCGGGCGAATAAACACCAGCACAATGGTGTCGCCGTGCAGCCCCAGGGTCCACAGGATACCAATCAGGATCACCGAGATAATCATCCCCGGCAGCGAACCGCCGACGTGCGACATGGGAATACCGATAAGGGTGGTAATCATGCTATTGATATCGCCGAACGGCGAAGCTTCGACGATCAGGCGCAGCGCCAGCACCACGGCCAGCACGCAGAAACCGGGGATCAGGGCGAGAAAAGATTTCGCCACCGCGGGCGGTACGCCGTCCGGCATGCGGATCACCAGATTACGGCTGGCCACCAGGCGATAAATCTCTGTAGAGAGCAGCGAAATCACAATCGCCACAAACAGTCCCTGGCTGCCAATCATCCCCACCGGCAGCACGCCTTTGACGATTTGCGCCGCTGAACCGTCTGCCGGCGTAAAGAGCGTCACCTGGGGGATCGTCATCACAAACGCCACCAGCGACATCGCCCCGGCGCTTAGCGGATCCAGGGTGCGATATTTCTCCGCCAGCCGGTAGGCAATGCCGAAGGCGGAGAGCAGCGCCATGATGTCATAGGTCGCTTTGACCGGGTACAGCATCTTATCGCGCCAGGCATCGCCAAACACGCTGGCCATCAGCTCACCATAACCGGGGATCGGCAGATAAGCGAATATCAGGAAAAACGAACCGATCAGCATAAACGGCATATTAAGGATAATGCCGTCACGTACCGACAGGACATGCTTCTGCCCGCCGATTTTCAGCGCGGCGGGCATGACATAGCGTTCAATAAATGAAGTACGAGACATAATGGTATCCCCGAAGGCGGAAAAGTTTAGTTAAACTGCGTTAACCAGGGGCGGTTGATGGTTAACACCTCATCAAGCAGCGCCCGGGCATCGGTCACATTCCCGACCAGCGGGTTACTCACCAGCGCCAGCAGCGCGCTATCCCGGCAGCCGTGGACCGCGGCCTCAATCGTCAAGCGCTCGAAGGCTTTCACCTGTTGCGTCAGTCCGTTCATGATCGGCGGCAGCGCGCCAAAGGCCAGCGGTCGTGCGCCCTGCGCGTCAATAATGCTGTTAATTTCCACCACCGCATCATCATCGAAGCCGTGAATCGCGCCGTTGTTGCGGGTGTTGACGACCATCTCCTTGCCAAGATTGTTGTAGATGGCGTTAATCAGCTCCACCGCCACTTCGGAGTAGTACGCACCGCCGCGGAAGCTCAGCTGTTCGGGCTTTTCATCCAGATCGGGCCGGGCATAGATATCAAACAGCTCCTGTTCCACCTTCATCACCTGCTCTGCGCGGGTGCCTTTGGTTTTTGCCGCTTCAATCTCTTCCGCCAGCATCGAAGGCGTCAGCCAGTAATAGCGATGATAGGGACAGGGGATCGCCTTCAGGGCCCGCAGAAACTCCGCCGGCCACGGCAGCGATTGAATATTGTTCATCGAGAGCGATTGACCGTCACACAGCATGTCGATGACCTTGCTGGTCACCTCTTCCCGCCCCTGCATCACCTTGTGTACCCAGACCATATGATTCAGCCCGGCGAAGCTCAGCCGAACCTCCTCTTCTTTTGCGTCCAGCATTCCGGCAATCATATGCTGCATATTGATGGGCACGTTGCACAGGCCGATGATTTTGGCGCTGCTGTAGCGACTCACCGCTTCCGTCACAATCCCGGCCGGATTGGTAAAATTGAGGATAAAGGCATCGGGCGCCAGCGCTTCCACCTTGCGGGCAACCTGTAAAATCACCGGAATAGTGCGCAGCGCTTTGGCAAATCCGCCGACGCCGGTAGTTTCCTGGCCCAGCAGCTGATACTTCAGCCCCAGACGCTCATCCGCCGCCCGCGCCGCCAGCTGACCAACCCGCAGCTGAGTCAGTACAAATTTAGCGCCGCGAATGGCCTCATCCAGGCTGAAATGCACGCTGACCTTAACCTGTTCGAGGCCATGGCGCTTAAACATACGCTGGGTCAGCGCGGCGATAATCGCCACTTTCTCGCGCCCGGCGTCAACATCGACCAGCGCCAGCTCCGTGACCGGAATCTGCTGATGGCGAAGGATGATGCCTTCGATAAGTTCCGGCGTATAGCTGCTGCCGCCGCCGATTACAGCTATTTTCAATGCTTGCATAGTGGCCTCATTTTTGGCGTACAGATCCCCGCGCAAGGCCGCAGTGGCTTTGCGAAATGAACGCGTTGATGGGAAAGCGTTAGTGGTTCAGCAGAGCGAGCGCTTTATCCAGTACGGCGGCCCCGCGCATCATGCCGTAATCCGCCATGTCGATCACCGCCACGGCTTTTCCGTGCGGGGCAGCAAGCTCCGTCAACCGGGCCGCTTCATATTTCACCTGCGGCCCCAGCAAAATCACGTCGGCATTGGGCAACTCGCGCTCAAACTCGGCGACGGGTACAGCGTAAATCTCCAGCGCCAGCGCGCGCTGTTGCGCCTCGGCTTTCATTTTGTTAACCAGCATGCTGGTGGACATTCCGGCGGCGCAGCACAGGACAATACGTGGCATAATTCCTCCCCATGGGTTTTGCTTGAGCAAGTGCTAAACAGGCACCATCGACTATAGGGCGAGGTGCGGGTACAGAAGAAGGCTATATGAAAATTTTTTTCATGTGCGTGATCGAGGCGTTATTTTTCACCCTTATAATTGCCCATAAAAAGCAGAACCAGCAATAATCCCAGGCATTACGCGTGATTAAGTGGTATAAAAAGCCATCATTATTTGAAAAATATTTTCAATCTGGCGGTGGCAGAGAGAGGCTGAAAGCATGGATATCGTAGGACAGTTACAGGAAGGCATGACTCGCTTAAGCGCTCAGGAATCGAAGGTCGCGGCATTTATTCTGCAGAATTTAAGTTTTACCGCCAGCGCCTCGATTGATGAACTGGCGGTGCGCGCTGGCGTAAGCGCAGCCACGATTACCCGCTTTGCCCGCTCCGTAGGCTGCGAGGATATTCGTGATTTGCGTAAGCAGCTGGCGCAGGCTTGCGAACGACGCACCGGTTGGCTAAACGAAGAGAGCGCCGCGCTGCCCGCCGCGTGGCGCGACAAATTAAGCCTGATTAGCACAAGTCTGGAACAACAGCTGGTAAGCACCCCCGAATCTACGCTGCAAAAGCTGCGCACGCGTCTGCAAAATGCCCGCGCCGTACACTGTTTCGCCCTTGGCGCACAGGATATTGCGCTGGCCACGCTGCTCCAGCACCAGTTGCTCTCCATCGGGATCGTGATGAATCTCTGCCAGGACAGCGCCCTGATGCGCATGATAGCCAGTACCCTTAGTGACGATCATCTTCTGCTGGTGCTGGCAACCGGCGAGGCCGATGCGATTTTGCAGGGCGCGACCCTGCTGGCCCGGGTACAAGAAGCGACAATTTTCGCCCTCACTCCCGCCGACCATTCATTAAGCAATATGGCCTCCGCGCTGCTGCCCCTGCCCGAGAATGCACAAGCCGCCCGCTACGCCCTGCTGCTGCTGGTCGACCTGCTTAACGACGCGCTGCTCGCCTGATGTTATCCCTATCGGGCCTGAATTTCCTGCGTTCAGGCCCCATTTTTGCTTATTTTATAAGCGGATAAATTTACATTAAGCGCAAGCGCCCATCATTCCTGCTCTCCTCTTTTTACTTTGTTCTGCATCAATAAAATTGCAAACATCTTTGATGCAAAGCACTACATATAGAACTTAAAATGCGCCCCGGCCCCACATATTGTATTAATAGTCTATTATGTCACCACAACCCATCGTACCCGGGCGGTGATGGGATGTGGATAAAAAGGGCCGGGATCGGAGGGAAACGGCGGCAGCTATAGCGCCCCGGGACTTCGGTTAACCTTCCGCCTCTGTGGATAACCTGTTCTATAAAAAGTATGGAGTGATCATGACACCGCATGTGATGAAACGCGATGGCTGTAAAGTGCCGTTCAAGTCAGAGCGCATTAATGAAGCAATTCTACGTGCAGCTAAAGCAGCGGGAGTCGATGACGCAGACTATTGCGCCACCGTCGCAGAAGTCGTTAGCCAGCAAATGCAGGGCCGTACCCAGGTTGATATCAACGAGATCCAGACCGCCGTTGAGAATCAGCTGATGTCCGGCCCTTACAAGCAGCTGGCGCGTGCCTACATTGAATATCGCCACGACCGCGATAGCCAACGTGAAAAACGCGGTCGTCTGAACCAGGAAATTCGCGGCCTGGTTGAGCAGACCAACTCGGCGTTACTCAACGAGAACGCCAACAAAGACAGTAAAGTCATTCCTACCCAGCGCGATCTGCTGGCGGGTATCGTGGCTAAACACTATGCGCGTCAGCACCTGCTGCCGCATGACGTAGTGATGGCGCACGAGCGCGGCCTGATCCACTATCACGATCTCGACTATTCGCCATTCTTCCCGATGTTCAACTGCATGCTGATCGATCTTAAAGGCATGCTGACGCAGGGTTTTAAAATGGGCAACGCCGAGATTGAGCCGCCGAAGTCCATCTCTACCGCCACCGCGGTAACGGCGCAGATTATCGCGCAGGTCGCCAGCCATATTTATGGCGGCACGACCATCAACCGCATCGATGAAGTGCTGGCGCCGTTTGTTACCGAAAGCTTCAATAAGCACCGTAAAATTGCCGAAGAGTGGCAAATCCCCGACGCCGAAGGTTATGCCCGTTCCCGCACCGAGAAAGAGTGCTACGACGCCTTCCAGTCGCTGGAATATGAAGTGAACACCCTGCATACCGCCAACGGTCAGACGCCGTTCGTCACCTTCGGTTTCGGCCTCGGTACCAGCTGGGAATCGCGCCTGATTCAGCAGTCCATTCTGCGCAATCGCATCGCGGGACTCGGTAAAAACCGCAAAACGGCGGTGTTCCCCAAGCTGGTCTTCGCCATTCGCGACGGCCTGAACCACAAGTTCGGCGATGCGAACTACGACATTAAACAGCTGGCGCTGGAGTGCGCGAGCAAGCGCATGTATCCGGATATCCTCAACTACGATCAGGTCGTGAAGGTGACCGGCTCGTTCAAAACCCCGATGGGCTGCCGCAGCTTCCTCGGCGTGTGGGAAAACGAGGACGGCGAACAGGTGCACGATGGCCGCAACAACCTCGGCGTTATCAGCCTCAACCTGCCGCGTATTGCCCTGGAAGCCCGCGGCGACGAAGCTGTGTTCTGGAAACTTCTGGATGAGCGTCTGCAGCTGGCGCGTAAAGCGCTGATGACCCGCATCGCCCGTCTGGAAGGAGTGAAGGCTCGCGTTGCGCCGATTCTGTATATGGAAGGGGCCTGCGGCGTGCGCCTGAAAGCGGATGACGACGTTTCGGAGATTTTCAAAAACGGCCGCGCGTCGATTTCTCTTGGCTATATCGGTATCCATGAAACCATCAACGCGCTGTTCGGCAATAAGCCTATGTACGATAGCGAAGCGCTGCGTGAAAAAGGCGTCGCCATCGTTCAGCGTCTGCGCGAAGCGGTAGACCAGTGGAAAGACGAGACCGGCTACGGCTTTAGCCTGTACAGCACGCCGAGCGAAAATCTCTGCGACCGCTTCTGCCGTCTGGACACCGCTGAGTTCGGCGTGATCGAAGGCGTCACCGACAAAGGGTATTACACCAACAGCTTCCACCTCGATGTGGAGAAGAAGGTGAACCCGTACGATAAAATCGATTTTGAAGCGCCTTACCCGCCGCTGGCTAACGGGGGCTTTATTTGCTACGGCGAGTACCCGAATATTCAGCACAACCTGCGGGCGCTGGAAGACGTGTGGGATTATAGCTATCAGCACGTGCCCTATTACGGGACCAATACGCCTATCGATGAGTGCTACGAGTGCGGTTTTACCGGTGAGTTCGAGTGTACCAGCAAAGGCTTCACCTGCCCGAAATGCGGCAACCACGATGCCTCTCGCGTGTCGGTAACCCGCCGGGTATGCGGTTATCTCGGAAGCCCGGACGCCCGCCCGTTCAACGCCGGCAAGCAGGAAGAAGTGAAGCGCCGCGTGAAGCATCTGGGCAACGGGCAGATCGGTTAATTCCAGGTGGTTTAGCCCCTCCCCCTCTCCCCAACGGGGAGAGGGGGCCGGCCCCGTAGCCGTTTGGCCACTAAAGAGCCGTTCCCGGATCGCGGCGCAAAGCGCCTTATCCGGGCTACAACCGCGTATGCGGCTTTTCGTAGCCCGGCCGAGCGCAGCGACGCCGGGAGTTGTTCCCTTTACAAATGCACAGCCCCTCCGTTTTCGCAAAGCAATTAGCGTCAGAGCAAGGCGGTAAACGAGGGAATCCCCGGGAGCGTACATTAAGTACGTGACTGGGGTGAGCGAGCGCAGCCAACGCGGCTATGGCGTTAATTGAGAAGCGAAAAATGAATTACCATCAGTACTACCCGGTAGATATTGTTAACGGTCCGGGCACCCGCTGCACCCTGTTCGTTTCCGGCTGCGTTCACGAGTGCCCCGGCTGCTACAACAAAAGCACATGGCGGCTGAACTCCGGCATGCCGTTTACCGCCGAGATCGCCGACCGCATCATTGCTGACCTCAACGATACGCGCATCAGGCGCCAGGGGATCACGCTTTCCGGCGGCGACCCGCTGCACCCGCAGAACGTGCCGGAGATCCTTAAGCTGGTGCAGCGCGTTCGCGCCGAGTGCCCCGGCAAAGATATCTGGGTATGGACCGGCTACAAGCTGGACGAACTTAACGACGCGCAAATGCAGGTGGTGGATCTCATCAACGTGCTGGTTGATGGCAAATTTGTGCAGGATCTCAAAGACCCGGCGCTAATCTGGCGCGGCAGCAGCAATCAGGTGGTGCATCACCTGAGATAGCCTCTCGCGACAGCCGTTTATAGACGTTCCGATAGACGGCTAGTTTTTCTCGTTTTCTCATCGCAATAACATAAACCATCAATCATCACCTCATCCCGAACCTGATACACCAGTCGGTATCCCGCTGATTTCAGCTGAATTTTATAGCAGTCGGGTCAGCCGCGAAGATTCAATATGAAGGTTCTCCAGCACGACCGCCAGCTGACTTTTGAACTGCTCTTTTACGGTTTCACCCAGCTTATACCATTCTCTGGCAGCGCATCTCAAAACCGGCTGACGCACTCCATGGCCACCGCTTTAAACTCAGCAAAGCTGCGGGTGGCAGCCAGGCGGGGCATTGCGCGCTCGCGCAGGAAAGTGACGAAAATATCGTAGATCGCCATCGCCTCTTCATACTCGCTTTTACTGATGGCGAGCAGGAAGATGATATGCGCGGTTTCATCGCCCCAGGCGATGCCGTGCGGCGCAATCACGGTATAAACCACGGTCTTTTTTGCCAGCAGCCCGAGGGCGTGAGGTAACGCGATCCCGTCGCCGAGCATGGTACTGACGATAGCCTCACGCTCCGCGACCGAATCATGGAACTCCGCCCCGACAAACCCCTCCTGCTGCAGCTGCTGGCACAGCGTAGCAAACAGCGCCTGCTGATCCATCGGGGTATCTATCACCTGAAAGTGAGTCTCATCAAAATACTTATTCAGCATCCAGGGACGGGTACGGTCCACCAGCACCAGCTTGCCGATTTGGTCGAGCTGGTAGTCGGTAGGAAATGGCGCAATGGTAACTACCGGCTTATCTTTCTCGCTGATGCGCACGGTGGAAATGACAAAATCTTCCGCGATCTCTTCCCGCTGTTCATATTCGCGCTGCGAGAGGGTGGCGGCAATTTCCAGCTGCGGATACTTACGCTGCAGGATGGCTTCAATCATCCTCACCATCGCATTGCTGGTATCGCAGACCAGCAGCACCTGAGGCTGGCGCTGGTAGCCGATATTGTAATGGCGCTCCAGCCCGACGCCGATATGCAGCACCAGAAAGCCGATCTCGTTTTCACTGATGGCGTAGGGGGTATATTTTCCCCAGCTGGATACCGCCGCCAGGGTCATGTCCCACGCCATGGGGTAGTGCTGTTTGATATTTTCCAGAAGCGGGTTGGGGATCATTATCTGGTAGCGCACGCGGGTGATCATGGTCTTAATATGGGTCAGCAAATCCGCATGCAGCTGGGCATCCTCCAGCAAATTATAGTTATATTGCTGATTGATATAGCGCAGGATGTAGTTCACCAGCGCTTCGTCGTCGTCGGCGCTGATAGTCCCCGGATCGACATCCTGCACCTGGCGGGCGGCAAGGTGGACGCACAGCCACTCCTCTTCCGCCGGAGCAAGCAGTTTGCCCGCCAGCTGCTGCATCGTATTTGCCAGCTCGTGGGCGGCATCGCGTACATTTTGCGCGACATCCTCGGCGCTAAAATCGGCTAAAGGATATCCTTCGCTCACTCGGCGCACGGCAACCGCGCCGTACAGGCAAATAAAGCGCTCCCCGGCGTCGGTCAGGCGAACGTGATGGCGGGTTAGCGTTTCCTGCAGCACGCCAGCCAGCAGCGTCGGTACGCTGGCATCAAACGCTTCTTCACCGATAAGCGGGTTCAGCGGCCCCTGCTGACTTAGCTCCCACAGCAGATCGGTCAGGCAGGCGCGAATGGAGACCTCGCTGCCAAACAGCTTCATACCGTGACGCGGCCGGGTCTCAAGGGTGAGCTGATAACGCTGAAAGCGCTCGCGTACGTCAACCATATCGCCCTGTAAGGTGGCGCGGCTGACGAACCACGCATCGGCCAGATCCTCCAGCTTGATTGAGAAAGCGGAAGTTAAAAAGCGCACCAGCAAAAAGTGGATGCGATCCGCCGCGGTTCGCGGGATATGCTGCGCTTTCGGCGCACTCTCTTCCAGCGTCTGATAGCGCGACGGATCGTGAATCACCAGCTGATAACCGCTGCCGCGGGTGAGGATAAACTGCGCGCCATAGTGCTGCAGCAGCGCGTTCAACGCGGTGATGTCCGCGCGCACCGTGCGAGTAGAAACCGACAGCCGCTGCGCCAGCTCCTCCTGGGGCAGCGTTTCGTTTTGCAACAGGGTAAACAGCTGCGCTAAACGTTGATTGGGAAATCGCATGTCAGTTCCTTTTTCTTACGGCTCAGGGTTGAGCGGATATCACCATCTGCGACGGGCTGCCAACCGGGGTATAGTCCGGAGAGAACGTCAGCCTGCCATCCTGCGGCGCGACGCGAAAGCGGGTGATGTTGTCGCTACGCTGGTTCATGACGTACAGCCACTGCCCCTGACTGTCGAGCGTCAGCGTGCGCGGATAGTCGCCGCGGGTCCAGATATCGTCCTGATGGCGCAGGCTACCGTCTGCCAGCACCGTAAAGTGGCCGATGCTGTTATGCAGTCGATTGGCAACGTACAGCTGCTTGCCGTCGCGGCTCAGAACCAGACCGGCGGCAAAACTGGTGCCCTTATACGCTTCCGGCAGCGCCGAGACCGTTTTCCCCTCGCGCAACAGGCCGCTTTGCTTATCGAGATGATAGAAAGTGAGCGTCGACGCCTCTTCGTTAATTAACCATAGCCCGTCGCCCTGCGGCGTAAACACAAAATGGCGCGGTCCGGCGCCGGGAGATGAGGCCGCAATAAACGGCGGATCGTTCGGCGTTAGCTTCCCGGTGGCGTTATCCAGCCGGTACTGATAGATCCGATCCAGCCCGAGGTCGGTGGAGTAAACGAACTTACCGCTGGGATCGGCGGCGATCATATGGGCGTGGGGGCCGTTATGATCGCTAATGGCAAAACTGCCTTCAACGGCTGCCGCCGGGCGTTCCGCACCCGCAGGGCCTTGATCCTGATGCACGTCCACCGCCTCGCCCAGGTTACCATCTTCTTTCACCGGCAGCACGGCGATACTACCGCTGACGTAGTTTGCCACCAGCAGATGGCGTCCATCGGAAGTCAGGGAGAGATAAACCGGCCCGGCGCCGCCGGAAGCGACCTGATTCAGCTCACGCAGTTCGCCGTTACTGCCGATGCGCCACGCCTGCACCACACCCTTTTCCACTTCGCTGGCGGCGTACAGGGTTTTGCCATCCGCCGAAACGGTGAGCTGGGCCAGGTTAGGTAGCTTAGCGACCAGCGCTTTATCGCGCAGCTCCCCAGTCTGGTTATCGACGGTAAAGCGATACAGGCCTTCCCCATTGGGGTTGTAGGTACCGACCCAGGCGTACTGGGTTTGCGCAGCGGCGCCGGCGGCGAGCAGAGAGAGTGAAGCAACAAGCAGGTGACGAGCGGTTGGCATGGTGACTCCTTGATGGTTCGGTGGAGGTTTCCCCTTACCCTAATCCTCGCCCATAGGGCCGAGGGCGCAGTTCGGTATTTCTTCGCGCGATCGGCGCAAAAGGCTCCGTCTCTGCTTTTCTCCCTCTCCCTGTCAGGGAGAGGGCCGGGGTGGAGGGGCAATCGGCGCTATTGTACTAACTGTTTGGTGATCGAAAGCAGCTGACGCACGTCCGCCGGGCGGGTATTACCGCTGGCTTTATCAATAATCGAACTGTAGATATGCGGGATAATTTTACTCACGCCGGCGTCCAGCGCGATCTGCAGGATCTCGCCGTAGTTTTCCAGATCGATCCCGCCGGTGGGCTCCAGCCAGAAATCATGACGGGCGCAGGCCTCGGCCACCGCAATAAACTCGTCACGATGCTTTAGCCCGCCCATCGGAAAGTATTTGATCGAACTGCCGCCCATATCTTTCAGCAGCGCAATCGCGGTTTCCAGCGGCACGATGCCGTCCGGCGCGCCGCTGCTGAGCGGGCCGGTGGAGATCTTCACCCTTCCCGGCGTACCGGTTGGCGACACCAGGCCGTTAACCACGGTTTCGTTCTGGCCCAGCAGCGCGCGGCTGGTCGCCACGCCGGTAAATACCTGGTTGACGTGCTGCGGCTGCACCTGACGCGAAATTTCGCTGACCATCGCCGACTGGTTCGGGTCGCCCGCGCCCAGCCCCACGGAGAGCGCGTTATCAATCCGCTGCGCGTATTCACGCATATCGGCAACCGCGCTGGCGACGTCCGGGTAATTTTTGGAGAGCACGCCCACCAGTACATGACCTTCCGCCGCCTCATAAATCTCGCTGGCGTTCTCTTTGCTTCCCGCCAGCACGTTCAGGCAGACGCGGTCACGATAAAAATTAGGGGTCAGTTTCATGCGTTTTTCTCCTTGTTCAAAACCTCTGCGATGCGACGGGAGACAATCTCCAGCTGCTGCGCGTTCACGCTGCGGACATCGGCTTCAATAATGCCTTCATTTGCTTTATAGCCACGGAAGTAGATGGCGTATTCGCCCTGCTTCAGCGCATTGACCAGATCGCCGGTGTTGACGCCGGTCACCGCTTCATCAAACTTAATCTCCGCCCGCGCGATATCGCGGCCGGCGCTGTCCCAGACCACGCGCGCGGTGACGCCATCGAGCGTATTAAGCTGCTGAATAAACGGCGTCATCTTCGCCACCATCTCTTCACCGCTCTCTTTGCTCGCCGTCAGATAGTGTTCAATGGCGCAGGTCAGGCCGAGGATCCCCTCTTTACCCACCTTCATCGCCCGGCCAATGCCGTTCGACTGGCGTTTGACCCACTCAACGTATTGGGTTTTGCCGATAACCAGCCCGCTGGTCGGCCCTTCTATCGCCTTCGCGCCGCTATAAATCACCAGATCCGCGCCGGCGCGATAGTAGGCCTGGAGGTCTTCTTCCGCCGCCGCATCGACAATCAGCGGCAGATTATGGCTCTTCGCCACCGCTGCCGCCTGCGCCACGTTGAGCATGCTTTTCTGCACGCAGTGGTGGGATTTGATATACAGAATGGCCGCGGTGCGCGGGGTGATAGCCGCCGCCAGCTGCCCGGCGGAACATTCGTTGGCGTAGCCCGCTTCCACCAGCCTGCCGCCGCCCAGCGCTACCATGGTGCCCACCGGCGCGCCAAAGTTGACGTTGTGGCCCTTAGGCAGCACGATTTCGTTGTTTTCAATCGGCGTCACGTGCAGGTTTTCCAGCAGCCAGTCGCTGTCTTTTACCAGCACCGCCGCCACCGACTGGGCGATGCCCGCCGAGGCGCAGGAGACAACGGTCGCCCCTTCCACGTCCAGCAGCTTCGCAATATACGCGCCGGTTTTATTGACCAGATCTTTCATCTCGAAGTACTGGTTCATCCCCGCCATCGCGGCTTCCACGACTTCCGGTCGCGGCGTCGAGACGCCGAGAATGGTCATGCGTCCGGAGGTGTTAATGACCTGCTTTAAATCATATTTCTCAAAAATCGAAGGCATTTTCCGCGCTCCCTTGTTCGGTCAGATAGCCCTTGCCCGCGCGAATGGCGGCAAGCGGCAGCAGAATCTTGTCGGCCTGAAGGCTCTCTTTTTCAGCATCCACCAGCACCGTTGGCGTCTGCGCGAGAGTAAACAGCGTCAGGTCAGCGTCATAGCCCACTTCCAGCCGCCCTTTATGGGAAAGATGCAGGCCTTCCGCGGCGTTGGCGGTCACGCAGTCGATAACCTGCGGCAGCGACATCCCTATAGCGAGGAATTTCGACATCACCAGCGCCAGCGAGCGCACCGGACCGTCGATACGGTTGCGGCAGTAAATATCGGAGCTGATGGTGTGCGGCAGAATGCCCATGGCAATCGCCCGGCGCGCCACTTCGAAGCTGAAGCTGGCGGTGCCGTGGCCGATATCAAGGCGCACGCCGCGCTGTAGCGCGCGGGTAATCGAACTCTTCAGCTCGCCGGACGGCGTCAGAATGCGGTTGGGCTTGCCGTTATAGCAGTGAGTAATAATGTCGCCGGAGGTCAACAGATCGGCGATTTCATCCAGATCGGGCGGATTGTTGCCGATATGCACCATCAGCGGCAGGCCGCCGTTTTCCTGCTGAATTGCCTTTGCGCGCGCCAGCGGCATTATGCCGTTTTCACCCACCACGCTGCTGCTCATCCGCGCCTTCAGGCCGACGATAAAGTTCGGGTAGCGGTTGACCGCCTGCTTCACCGCCTCTGCGTCGATATTCGCCATATTGGCCAGTTCATTCTGGGCAATCAGCCCGACGCGGGAAATGTTAAGCAGGGCATAAACCTCGGTCGCGGCTTTGCGGGTCAGTTGGTAGAAGTCATCAACGTCGTCCGCACCGGTGCTGCCCGCGTCAATCACGGTGGTCACGCCGGTAGCAACCCCCACGCTGTCCGGCTCATCATGGTAAATCGGCGAGTTCGGATAGCAGTGAACGTGAGAGTCAATCCAGCCTGCGCTGACGTAATAGCGGCCGTCCAGTTCAAGGGTTTTGCGCGCAGGCGCGCTAATCTCGCCAAGCGCCGCGATTTTACCGTCCCGGATGGCGATATCGGTCAGGGTATCGTCGACGAGGCGCGCACGGCGCAGGAGTAAATCAAACATATCTCTCTCCTGTTAACGCGGGCGCCGCGGCGCCCGCAGGACTTAACTAATCGCCACCGGGAAGATTGACCCAAGAAGCATGGCGCCAAGGATCGCGCCGCCGGTGATAGGCTTCTGCCAGATGTAGAACAGCAGCGCGCCCGCCAGGGAACCGATGCCGATTGGAATAGAAGCGGTCATGGCGCTGAGAATAATCAACGGTCCGAGGAAGCGGCCTGAGGCGTTACCGGCCCCCATCATGACGTCCGCGCCGTAGGTGGAGTCGCTCTGGTTGATGGTGAATTTGCGCGCCAGGATAATGATGTAGCCAATGGCGAGCCCCAGCACCAGGCCGGTGACCAGCGAGGCGGCAAAGTTGGCGACCGGGAAAACAAAGCCCGCGCCGAGCAGCAGCGCCGGAACGCCTAAGCCGACGCCGGTCTGGATCGCCCCGCCGATATCCAGAATCCCCACCAGTGAGCCTTCGATAATACGCGCGAACAGGAAGCTGGCGCCGAACGCCGCGACCGCGCCGTAGGCACCGGTATCAATTCCCGCTTTCAGCATCGCCACGAAGGCGACTTCGTTAAACGCGCCGATGCCGTAGAGGTAGTACATATGCGTCCCGGCAAAAACGCCGGCGGAGAGCAGACCAACAAAGATCGGGAACGACCAGTCGGCATACCAAAAACCTTTATTTTGTTCCATGAGAGGCCCCTGTTATTTACCGCTGAGCGAGTTGTGGATCAGTTCCAGCCAGTTCGGCACGGTCAGATGGAAGGATTCAATCATCTTCATGTCGAAACCGCGGAAGAAGCCGCTCAGAACGAACAGCGCGACGATTGCTACCATCATCACTTTGGTGACGCGGTGCCAGCCGCTCTCTTCCACGCCTTTGCCGATCAGGATGCCCAGCACCAGACCCGGGACGGCGTTACCCATAATCAGCTGCGCCGCGCCGCCGAAAATCGTCGCCCAAAAGCCCGACTTTTTGCCGGCATCAATCGCCGCCAGCCAGAAGATGACCGGCATCACCGTGTTCACCAGCAGGTTTGCCGCCGGAACCAGCACTTTGACCGCCGTCACCTGTAGCGCTTCCGGTACTGAAGAGGCGGTCAGGTTGAGGAAAGCCACAACGATCATGCCGATAATGCCGCAAGCGATGGCCATCTTTTTCGGATCGTGCAGCGTCTCGCCGACGTTGCGGTTTTTGATCATCAGCGCTGCCGCCCCCCAGTTGGGGATGATGCGGTGGTCAACGTCCTGAGTGAAGGAGCCTGCCGCGACGGAAGAGGCCCAGGCGTTGAAGAAGAAGCCCAGACCAAAAGAGAAGTGTGAAGCCGGATCGCCTTCACATGAATTCAGCTCGCCCAAGGTACGAAACGCCCCCATCCCCTGCGTGGTGGGCGCATGAAACATGCGTGCCGCTCCGGCGCCTACGCCGACGCCGACCAGGCCGCCGATGATGAGCGATTTTATTAAAATTATCAGGAACATAGTCTGACCCTTTGGTGAAAATCAGGTTTGCGTGACGAAATCCACTTTATCGAGATTAATGGCGGTCACGGTGACGGTAACGTTCAGCTCCACGCTGTAGGTCCGTCGCTCACGGCGCAGAAAGAAGAATAAAAATGCCTCTTTCCGTACCGCTTCACGCGCATAAACAACCTCCACATCCTGTGGTTCAATACGCAGTAAGATGTGCGGCGACGTTTTCATCACCGCCGCCTGGACATGGTTCAGGGCATCGGCGAAAGCACGCGTTTTGCTCTCGCCTTTGCCGGTAACGCTCACCGTGGTGGTGAATTGCTCTTTCATACTCACGCGCCGTATTTCTTCTTCCAGGCTTCCACCAGGCGTTCGCCCAGTTCTTCTTTATCCATAAAGCCGAAGCCCAGTACGTTGTAGCCTTCGTTGATCGCGGTGACGCCCTCATCAACGGAACGCATGCCATATTTTGCTTTGTAGCCATGCTTATTCTGCGCGGTGATTGCCCCTGCGCCGCCGCTGCCGCAGAAAGAGATACCGAAGGTAGCGTTTTCGGCTTTCATCATGTCGCCCAGCTTCATATCCGCAGCAACGCCCGGAACGACAACGGCGCGAGCGCCAGCTTTTTCCGCACCTGCGGCAACTTTTTGACCTTTACCCAGGCGATCGCCAATAACAACGGTGATTTGTTCCATTTGTATGCTCCTTACAGGTTATCTTTCGCGACTTCGAAGTGGACGGACAGCAGCCAGGCTTCTTCATCTGGCAGATTGCCGAACTGCGCGACCACTTCGCGGGCCAGCATCATTGAATCTTCTGAGATCTCTTCGAACAGGCTGGCATCCACTTCCGGCAGCGGCTCGCCGCTGATTGACCGATGGGCCATCGCCCGAACGTGGGAAGTCAGCATTTGCTCCTGAACGTCGTTGGGAACGATGTTGCGGCGGCTTAATAGTGCGAAAACCTGCTGCAGCATCCTGTCGGCCAGCTGTTCGGTCAGCGTGGCCTGCTCCTCTGGGACGTGTGTTACCGCTCCGTTATTCACTTGATTTACCCCGTTGATGTCTCTGGGGATAACACTAATGCCGGGGGATAAGAGTTTGTAGCGAGTTGTTTTCCACTTCGAAGTGGAAAGAACGACGGCATGTGTGATTCATTTCACATAACCACAGAGAATGTGTTCACTTAGCCAAATTCGCGTGATGGATATCACATAATCGCAGCGCTGGCGGCGCGGAACGACCTGAAGAGAAAAACGCAGAAATGTGATGGAACAGGTTTTTTATCCGCCCGCCAGGCTGCCGGGAAAGCGGAAAGGGTTGGGATCAAGGTTGAGGATGGGAACAGGGCTTGAGGTTACCGACCGAGGATTCAGGTTTAGATTTGGGGTCTGGTAGGCCGGGCAAGGCGTCAGCCTCCGCCCGGCAGAAATACCCGAAATCTGCAGACGATTAACGATACTTCTTATGATACGTATTGCGGGTGGTTTTAAACTCTTCCGCTGCGGCCTGAGCCTCTTTGACTTTACCTTCGTCAGCCAGCTTCAGCGCGCCGTCAATCTGGCCGATCAGCACATCAAAACCGTGACGATAGTCCTTCATTTCCGCGCTGTCATCCGCTTTACCTTCCAGCTTCGGCGGCGTCTCTTTCTGGGCGTCAACCGCCGCTGTACGCATCTTATTCAGCGCCGCTTTCAGCTCACCGGCATCTGAAGTTTTCTGCACCACTTGCAGGTTCTCGGCAAGGGTATCCATATCTTCGCCCAGATCGGCGAAAGCCGATGCCGAACCAAGCGCAAAAGCCGATACGGCCAGCATCGCTAACAGTTTTTTACGCATTGCTCACTTCCTTTTTTATTATTAAGCACACAGGTGTTATTGACCGGCGATCTTCATCTCCGGCAGCAGTACAGAACCGCACTGAATGTTGCTGCGCGTTTCGATATCGTCGCCGATGGTCACGATATTACGCCACATATCTTTCAGATTTCCTGCAATGGTTATCTCACTGACCGGATACTGAATTTCGCCGTTTTCTACCCAGAAGCCGGATGCGCCGCGTGAGTAGTCGCCGGTGACGCCGCTTACACCCTGCCCCATCAGTTCCGTGACGACAAGACCGGTCCCCATCTCTTTAAGCAACTTTGCAAAACTCAGGCCACGACCGTTAATACGCCAGTTATGAATGCCGCCCGCGTGGCCGGTGCTCTTCAATCCCAGCTTGCGCGCCGAGTAGTTGGTCAACAGCCACTGGGTTAGTATGCCGTCTTTAATGATATCGCGGCGTTCCGTACGCACGCCTTCGCTATCAAACGGCGTAGAGGCCAGCCCCTTCAGCAGATGCGGATGCTCTTCAATGGTCAGCCAGTCCGGCAGGATCTGGGTTCCCAGCGCATCAAGCAGGAAGGTGGATTTACGGTAAACCGAACCGCCGGCAATCGCCCCGACCAGATGACCAAACAAACCGGTAGCCACTTCATTGGCGAAAATCACCGGCGCTTTCATCGTCGATAGCTTACGCGGGGCCAGGCGCGACAGGGTGCGGCGGGCGCACTCTTCGCCAACCCACTCCGGCGATTGCAGATCGCCAATCGCCCGGCCAATGGTGTAAGCGTAATCGCGCTCCATATCGCCATTCTCTTCAGCAATCACGCAGCTGGAGAGCGAATGGCGAGTCGAGCAGTAGCTCTGCAGCATGCCGTGGCTGTTACCAAACACTTTGATGCCGTAATGGCTGTTAAAGCTACCGCCTTCGGTATTGCTGATGCGTTTATCAGCTTTCAGCGCCGCCTGTTCCGCGCGGGAGGCCAGCTCAATGGCTTCATCCGGGGAAACATCCGCCGGGTGGAACAGGTCCAGATCCGGGGCATCAAAAGCCAGCAGTTCTTTATCCGCCACGCCCGTGCACGGGTCCGGCGAGGTGTAGCGGGCAATATCCAGCGCCGCCTGCACCGTGCGGGCAATGGCCTGCGGGCTAAGGTCGGTCGAAGAGGCGCTGCCTTTACGGTTCTGATGATAAACGGTGATGCCTAGCGCACCATCGCTATTGAATTCTACGTTCTCCACTTCGCCGTAGCGGGTGCTAACGCCGATACCGGTGGTTTTGCTGACGGAGACTTCCGCGCCGTCGGATTTGCCTGCCGCCAGTTCCAGCGCCGTGGTCACGGCCTCTTCCAGCGTCTTACGCTGTTGTGCAACTTGAGAGATGACTTTCATCGCTAATGCCATAATGTAAGAAGGAGTTAACTGAAGTCTAACAGAGAACCGTTTTTCAGTGCGCGCCTTAACTGGTAACATTAGTCTCTTTTTTAAGGAGCCTGAGATGACAAAGCAGCCCGAAGACTGGCTCGACGACGTCCCTGGTGATGACGTCGAAGATGAAGACGATGAAATTATCTGGGTCAGTAAAAGTGAAATTAAGCGCGACGCCGAAGAACTGAAGCGTCTTGGCGCGGAAATGGTCGAGCTGGGTAAAAACGCGCTCGATAAAATCCCGCTGGATACCGACCTGCGCGACGCGATTGAGCTCGCACAGCGTATCAAGAAAGAAGGCCGCCGCCGCCAGCTGCAGCTGATTGGTAAAATGCTGCGCAGCCGTGACGTCGAGCCGATCCGTCAGGCGCTGGACAAGCTGAAGAACCGCCACAACCAGCAGGTTGCGCTGTTCCATAAGCTTGAACAGATCCGCGATCGTCTGATTGATAATGGTGATGACGCCGTTGCGGAAGTGCTGAACCTGTGGCCTGACGCCGACCGTCAGCAGCTGCGTTCGCTTATCCGCAACGCGCAAAAAGAGAAAGAAGGTAATAAACCGCCGAAATCCGCGCGGCTTATCTTCCAGTATCTGCGTGAACTGGCCGAAAACGAAGGCTAACTCTGCATAACTCCCCCGGATTACGGCGCTTGCCCGATCCGGGCGACCCGCCCTCCCGTACAAGCGACATCATCGATCTCTCCCTTCTTCTTTCCTCTGTATCCTGATTGGTTTTAATTTTTCATTTTAATTTCAAATAAGCGTTTAATTTTAACCTTTATTTCACAATAAAACCTGACACGGCAAGACAGCCAACCGCTCTCTTTTCACCACTCTTGAAAAATTAAAATTATAATTACATGATTTTAATGAATTAAATAATATCACCTCGCCTTTAACAGGCTGCCTTTAACAGCAGTTTGCTTATCTTTGATCCATCTCTCAAAACGGTTTTTGTATTTCATACATCATTATAATGAAAAATTAATTTCATTAGCGAGCGAATAAACGCAACGGTACCCGAGAAGTTTCTGATCAGTCAGTTCTGTTAATTAAAACCAGGCATCTGCAGTGGCGGAAGGTTTGGCGTCATTACAGGAAAGGCACATGTTTTACTTAAGAGAATTCAATCCCTTACGGAGAAAACTTATGTCACTCATCACCAGTAATGACGACCTCGATGCCCTGGTCGCGCGGGTACGAAAGGCGCAACAGGCCTATGCCAGCTTTTCTCAGGAGAAGGTCGATAAAATCTTTCGCGCCGCCGCGCTGGCCGCCGCCGATGCCCGCATTCCGCTGGCCAAAATGGCGGTTGCCGAGTCCGGCATGGGCATCGTGGAAGATAAAGTCATCAAAAACCACTTTGCCTCCGAATATATCTACAACGCCTATAAAGATGAGAAAACCTGCGGGGTGCTGTCTGAAGATGACGCCTTTGGCACCATGACCATTGCCGAACCCATCGGCCTGATCTGCGGGATTGTCCCCACCACCAATCCGACCTCCACCGCCATTTTTAAGTCGCTGATTAGCCTCAAAACCCGCAACGGCATCGTTTTCTCCCCGCACCCGCGGGCGAAAAACGCCACCAACCGTGCGGCGGAGATCGTGCTGCGCGCGGCGGTAGAGGCCGGCGCGCCGCCGGATATCATTGGCTGGATTGACGAGCCGACCGTGGATTTGTCCAGCCGCCTGATGCACCACCCGGACATCAACCTGATCCTCGCCACCGGCGGGCCGGGCATGGTCAAAGCGGCCTACAGCTCCGGTAAACCGGCGATTGGCGTCGGCGCGGGCAACACCCCGGTGGTGATCGATGAAACCGCCGACGTGAAGCGCGCGGTGGCTTCGATTCTGATGTCAAAAACCTTCGATAACGGCGTCATCTGCGCCTCCGAGCAGTCGGTGGTGGTCGTGGATGCGGCCTACGACGCGGTACGCGAACGTTTCGCCAGCCACGGCGGCTATCTGCTGCAGGGGCAGGAGCTGAAGGCCGTGCAGGGGATTCTGCTGAAAAATGGCGCACTCAACGCGGCTATTGTCGGGCAGTCAGCGGTCAATATTGCCGGAATGGCCGGGATCGCGGTGCCTGCGGACACCAAAATCCTGATTGGCGAAGTCCGGGACATCGACGACAGCGAGCCTTTTGCCCACGAAAAGCTGTCGCCCACGCTCGCCATGTACCGGGCGAAGGATTTCGCCGATGCCGTGGAGAAAGCGGTGAAGCTGGTGGATATGGGCGGCATCGGCCACACCTCCTGCCTGTATACCGACCAGGATAACCAGGCGGATCGCGTCAGGCTGTTTGGCGAAAAGATGAAAACCGCGCGCATCCTGATCAACACCCCGACCTCCCACGGCGGGATCGGCGACCTCTACAACTTTAGCCTCGCCCCTTCCCTGACCCTCGGCTGCGGCTCCTGGGGCGGCAACTCGATCTCGGAAAACGTCGGGCCGAAGCACCTGATTAACAAGAAAACCGTGGCTAAGCGAGCTGAAAACATGTTGTGGCACAAACTTCCGAAATCTGTCTACTTCCGTCGGGGCTCACTGCCAGTCGCTTTGGACGAAGTGATCACCGATGGTCACAAACGCGCGCTGATCGTCACCGACCGCTTCCTGTTTAACAACGGCTACGCGGATCAGATCACCTCCGTACTGAAAGCGGCTGGCGTTGAAACAGAAGTTTTCTTTGAAGTGGAAGCTGACCCGACTCTGACCATCGTCCGTAAAGGCGCTGAGCTGGCGAACGCTTTCAAACCGGACGTGATTATCGCCCTGGGCGGCGGCTCCCCGATGGACGCGGCGAAAATCATGTGGGTCATGTACGAACATCCGGAAACCCACTTCGAAGAGCTGGCGCTGCGCTTTATGGATATCCGTAAACGTATCTACAAGTTCCCGAAAATGGGGGTTAAAGCCAAAATGGTGGCGATCACCACCACGTCTGGTACCGGCTCGGAAGTGACGCCGTTCGCCGTTGTTACCGATGACGCCACCGGGCAGAAGTACCCGCTGGCTGACTATGCCCTGACCCCGGATATGGCGATTGTTGATGCCAACCTGGTCATGGAAATGCCGAAGTCCCTGTGCGCGTTCGGTGGTCTGGATGCGGTGACCCATGCGCTGGAAGCTTACGTTTCCGTACTGGCCTCCGAGTTCTCTGACGGCCAGGCGCTGCAGGCGCTGAAGCTGCTGAAAGATAACCTGCCGGCGTCTTACCATGAAGGTTCCAGGAACCCGGCAGCGCGTGAGCGCGTGCACAGCGCGGCGACTATCGCCGGTATTGCCTTTGCCAACGCCTTCCTCGGGGTATGCCACTCGATGGCGCACAAGCTGGGTTCACAGTTCCACATCCCTCACGGCCTGGCGAACGCGCTGATGATTTGCAACGTCATTCGCTATAACGCCAACGACAACCCGACCAAACAGACGGCATTCAGCCAGTATGACCGCCCGCAGGCCCGTCGTCGCTATGCGGAAATCGCCGACCACCTGGGTCTGACTGCACCGGGTGACCGCACCGCAGCGAAAATCGAAAAACTCCTTGGCTGGCTGGAAGCACTCAAAGCTGAACTGGGCATACCAAAATCCATCCGCGAGGCGGGGGTGCAGGAGGCCGATTTCCTCGCCCACGTCGATAAGCTGGCGGAAGATGCGTTCGATGACCAGTGCACCGGCGCCAACCCGCGCTATCCGCTGATTTCTGAATTGAAACAGCTGCTGACAGACAGCTTCTACGGCAATCAATACGCTGAAAAATCACCGACCGCAGCCGGAAAATCGCAAAAAGCGGAGGCCGTTGTCCGGAAATAAGCGCTTATTCAATATTCAAGAAAGTGGCTGACCCGGCGGTAAGTGATTTACCGCCGCTCAGAGGCTGATTATGAGAGAAAGTCGACAGATATTATCATGGAGAAAAATATGACTACTGTACCAAGACTGAAATATTTCGTTGATGGTCAATGGCGCGTTTCGCAGACCGAACGCTATATGGACGTCTATAACCCAAGTACCGGGGAAGTCATGGCTCAGGCCCCCTGCTGCACCGAGCAAGAAGTGCTGGATGCCGTTGCCGCGGCGCGCAAAGCCTTTCCGGCGTGGTCAGATACTCCGGCGATTAAACGCTCGCAAATTATGTTTCGCGTTCGTGAATTATTAATCCAGCATCAGGATCGCTTAACCGAGCTGGTGGCGAAAGAAAACGGTAAAGCCTGGGGAGATGCTCAGGGCGATGTATTAAAAGCGAAAGAGGGCACCGAGCTTGCCTGTTCTATCCCGACTCTGCTGGCGGGTGAAAATCTGATGGACGCGTCAGCCGGGATCGACACCAACCTTTACCGTGAGCCGATTGGCGTGTTCGCCGGCATTGTGCCGTTTAACTTCCCGGCGATGATTCCGATGGGATGGATGGCGCCGCTATGCGTCGCATCCGGTAACACTATGGTGATTAAAGCGGCCAGTATGACGCCGATGACCTGTATGGAAATCACCAAACTCTATCAGGAAGCGGGCGTACCGGATGGCGTGATTAACATCGTGACCTGTTCACGTAACGAAGCCGATATTCTGCTGACCCATCCGGACGTTAACGGCGTCTCATTCGTCGGCTCGACGTCCGTCGGCCTGCACGTATACTCCAAAGCCGCCGCCCACGGCAAACGCGTCCAGGCGCTGTGCGAAGCAAAAAACCATGCCCTGGTGCTGGCCGATGCGCCAGTTAACCGTACCGCCGCCGGCATTATCAACGCCGCGTTCGGCTGCGCGGGCGAACGCTGTATGGCGCTGCCGGTCGTCGTGGTGCAGGAAGAGATTGCCGACAAGCTGATTGCCGCCGTCGTCGAAAAAGCCAAACAGCTGAAAATCGGCCCCGGCTATCTGCGCGATACCGACATGGGTCCGGTGATTTCTAAAGACCATAAACAATCCGTCATCAACTGGATTAATAAAGGCATCGAAGAGGGTGCGAAGCTGGTGCTCGATGGTCGCGATATTAAGGTGCCGGGCCAGGAAAAAGGCTTCTATGTCGGGCCGACTATACTCGATGGCGTGACCGAGGAGATGAGCGTCGGGACGCAGGAAATTTTCGGGCCGGTCCTGTGCTTTAAGCGGGTAAAAACCTTCGAAGAAGGTCTGAAATTAATGAACAAAAACCCGTTTGCCAACGGCTCGGTTATTTTCACCCAAAGCGGCTACTACGCCCGCGAGTTCCAGAAACGCACCCACGGCGGTATGGTCGGTATTAACGTCGGCATCCCGGTGCCGGTCGGCGTATTCCCCTTCTCAGGTCATAAACAGTCGTTCTTCGGCGACCTGCACTGCCTGGGCAAAGATGGCGTTCGTTTCTATACAGAGTCCAAATGCGTGACTTCGCGCTGGTTTGATGAAGAAGAAGCAAAACGCGAAAAAGTCGACTCCTGGGACGGTACGATTTAATAGCCATTTAAACCCAACATATAACGAGTTGCGGGACAGGTAGCAACCCAGCGAATCCTCAGTCATTTACTGGCGTAAATGGCTGAGGTCAACAAATGCGGGCAACGTACAAGCAGCTTGAAATATGACGGTCAGCTCCCTCCAGATATTGCTCCGGCAGTATCTGGAGCATTAATTCGATTTTTTTATTCTGCACGTGTCGCTGAATCGTTAATAACGACTGCACACTAAAAAAATCCTTAATATTAAATGGAGTTTCCTATGACCCAGGCCTTCTCAATTCCTCGCAGTATTATTTATGGCGAAAATGCTTTAGAGCATCTTTCCACCCTGAGCGGAAAAAAAGCCGCATTAGTCACCGGCGGCAGTTCAATGAAGCGTTTTGGCTTTCTGGATAAAGCCGTCAGCGAACTCAATAAAGCGGGTATAGAGTGCATTATTATCGATAATGTTGAACCCAATCCGTCCATTAAAACCGTCTGGCGCGGAGCCAAAGCGATGCTAGCCTTTGAACCTGACTGGATAGTGGCCATTGGCGGCGGTTCCGCGCTGGATGCCGCTAAAGTTATGTGGTGTTTCTATGAACATCCGCAGCTGAAGTTTGAGGATATTATTCCCGTCGGTGCCATGCCGCCGCTGCGCAGCAAAGCACGGTTTGTGGCGATCCCCTCCACCAGCGGCAGCGCGTCCGAAATCACCGCCTTCTCGGTGATCACCGATACGGCAAATCATATCAAATACCCGATTGTTGCCGCCGATCTGGTGCCGGATATCGCCATTCTCGACCCCACTATTCCGGCAAAAATGCCGCCTCACGTGACGGTTCACACCGGCATGGACGTTTTGACCCATGCGATTGAAGCCTACGTCTCCACTGCAGCCAACTCTTTTACCGACCCTTATGCGGTAGAGGCCATTCGGCTGGTATTTAAGCATCTGGAAACCGCCTGGCGCTCACCCGATGATTTAAATGCCCGCATGCATATGCATAATGCTTCCGCGCTGGCGGGAATCGCCTTCACCAATGCGTCACTGGGATTAGTGCATTCGATGGCGCATAAAATTGGCGGCGAATTTGGCATTACTCACGGTCTGGCGAATGCGATTATGTTGCCGTATATCATTCAATATAATGCGAAGTTCACCAAAAAATATCGTCAGCTGGAAGCCGCATTAGGTATGGATAATTTAATTGCCGCGATCAATGCCCTGAATCAACGGCTGGGCGTCCCGAAAACGCTGAGCCAGTGTGACGAAGTGGAAATCAATGAAGTGACCTTTGTTAATGTGCTCGACCGAATGAGTCGCCATGCCGTCGACGATCCCTGTACGTTAACCAATCCTAACTATCCGTCAGTTCAGGACGTTAAAGGGTTGTACACCCTGGCATTCTACGGCGCTTGATAGCCTCAGCGCTGCGATGTTGTGAACGGTAAAGCTACGTTGCCTAAGGCTGCAGGGAATAGCGACTCCCTGCAGCCATCCCTTTTATCCCGCCTCTGTATTTCTGCAATGAAACCAAACTGAATCGTTAAAGCAAAAGACGATAGTAATCACATAATTTCAGCAACGAAATTCAATATCACTGACGAAAAGAGATTTATATCTCATTTAAAAATATAAAAACGCCTGTTTTCTCACCAGGTGAGACACTTCACATTTTCATAATCCACTTGCAACTAAATTCCCTGCATCAGTGACACAATCGATTCAGCAAAAGGGATGAAAAATGAAAAAGACATTAGCTTTGACGGCCATTGCCGCGCTTATTTCTACGCCGGTAATGGCAAAAACGTGGGTGCTGACAAGCGCTGAAAGCGGCATAGATAAAGGAAACTGGCAAATAACCAGCGATCAGCTGAAGATAAAAGAGCATAACTTCAGCATTGAGCAAAAAGTCCTTCACGGCGGTAAACAAGAAGGCAGTAAAATCCTTGTGATCCATAGTAAAGACGGCCTGACCATCGCGCTTAGCCCGACCCGCGGCATGAACCTGCTAAAAATCGAAGGCTTTGGATCGCGAATGGGCTGGGATTCGCCGGTCAAAGAAGTGGTTAATCCCGCCTTTATTAACCTCGAAAGCCGTAACGGACTGGGATGGCTGGAGGGTTTCAATGAAATGATGGTACGCTGCGGCTACGAATGGACAGGCCACCCGGTGACCGCCGATGGGCAGATTTACACCCTGCACGGTAAAGTCGGCAACACGCCGGCTTCCCAGGTAGAAGTTGAAGTGGCGGATACCGCGCCATATGAAATTCGCGTTCGTGGACTGGTGAAGGAGAGCACCTTCAAGAAAGCAGATTTGCAGACCATGACCGAACTGCGCTACGTGCCAGGCAGCAATAGCTTTAGCCTGCACGATGTCCTGACCAACCATGCCGACTATCCGCATGACTATCAAATTATCTATCACAGCAACTTTGGCAAGCCGATCCTCGAAGAAGGCGCCCGCTTCCTGGCCCCGATCGCCAGCATCAGTCCATTCAACGACTACGCCAAAGCGGGCTTAAAAAGCTGGCAAACCTACGCCGGACCAACGAAAGATTTCGATGAAATGGTGTTTAATATGCAGCCTCTGGCGGATGAAAATCATCAAACGCTAGCCGCAGTGGTCAACAAAGCCGGCGATAAAGGGGCATCTATTCAGTTTGATACCCGCCAGCTACCGGTGCTGACCCTGTGGAAAAATACCGATACCGAGAAACAGGGTTACGTCACCGGTATTGAGCCAGGCACCAGCTACGCCTATCCGGTCACTATCGAGCGGGAGCAAAAACGCGTTAAGCAGCTTCAGCCCGGGGAAAGCGCCCAGTTTGATCTGACCTATACGCTGCTGCACAGCAGCGAGCAGGTTGCCGAGGTGGAGAAGAAGATCGCGGCTATTCAGGGCGATAGCAAAGTGGCGGAAAACGAAACGCCTATCGCGAAAGAGTAATTTAACGCGTTGAGCATGTTCCGGGCGACAAAACACGCAGACGACGGTGAACTTGTCGTCCGGCTAAGCGCAGCGCGAACCGGAAGAAAAGCGGAGGCCGTATTACGCACGGCTTCCCGGAGGCGGCGCTTGACGCGCCTTGTCCGGGTGACAAAAACTCAAAACACGCGGACCTTTAGCCCAGCTCAGGCATCAGCCGCAACCGGGGATTTTCCCGGAGGCGGCGCCTGGCGCACCTTGTCCGGGCGACAATACCTCGATCGCACCAGCCTGAGCCATGACCACCAAACGCAAATCCCGCGCAAAGCGCTGATACCGCGCCTCATCAATCGGCTGCGGGTAGCTCAACACGATCAATTCATGATCGGCAATACCCTGATGATAGGTCGGATGGCGATGCGCCCAGGGATTCGCGCAAAACCCCATGGTTTCATAAAAGCGCAGACGCTTATGGGCAATCTCGCTGGTCAGCGGATCGATTTCGAGAATGGTCAGCGGCGCACGCTGAAGTATTTCAGCTAACAGCCGCTTGCCGTAGCCACGCGATCGTAACGTATCGTCGATGGCCAGATGTTCAATGTAACTATAGTCAGCAAACCGCCAGCAGCCGCTCAGGCCGATAAACAGACCATCATCGAACCAGGCTTCCAGTACATAATGGGGATTATCAAGCGCCTGCTGTTTAGCCTCGGCTTCACGCTGTTCGTGCCACGGGAAGGCCCTGCCGTACAGGGCGTCCAGCGCGGGAAAATAAGCGGAATCGGTAGAGGTCACTCTTTGTGAAATCAACATGAACCATCCGTAACTATCCGCCCTCACGCGGAGGGCGGACCAACGCGGAGAATGGCCTATTCGGCCGCCTCGGCTTTTTTCGCCAGCTTATCGAGCAGCTTCTGATGAATGCCGCCAAAACCACCGTTGCTCATGACCAGAATGTGGTCGCCAGGATGCGCGGTCTTCACAATCATATCCACCAGCGTATCGACATCGGCGCTCCAGTGCGCGGGCTGTACGCAGGCGTCAGCTACTTCAGCTACCTGCCACGGAATATGCTGCGGCTGCAGCAGGAAGACCTCGTCGGCTCGGCCGAGAGACGGCGCCAGGTCGTCTTTGCAAATGCCCATTTTCATGGTGTTGGAACGGGGTTCAAGCACGGCAAGAATTCGCGCGGTACCGCCAACTTTGCCGCGTAGCGCCTGCAGAGTCGCCAGAATCGCCGTCGGGTGGTGGGCAAAATCGTCGTATACGGTGACGCCGTTGGCTTCGCCGCGTAGTTCCAGACGGCGGCGGGCGTTGATAAAGCTACCCAGCGCATTGGCCGCATCGGCAGGCAGCACGCCGACATGACGGGCGGCGGCAATGGCCATCAGGCCGTTATGCATATTATGTTCGCCGACCAGCGCCCACTTCACCTCGCCCACTTTCTCGCCGTCCAGCCACACTTCCCATGAGGATGCATCGGTGGTCAGCTTTTTCGCCTGCCAGTGGCCCTGTTCGCCGACCAGTTCCTGCTCGCTCCAGCAGCCCATCGCCATCGTCTGTTTTAGGTTGATGTCGTTCTCAGGCAGAATGATTTTGCCCTTGCCCGGCACAATACGCACCAGATGATGGAACTGTTTCTGGATGGCCTTCAGGTCGTCAAAAATGTCCGCATGGTCGAACTCAAGGTTATTGAGAATCAACGTACGCGGGCAGTAGTGAACGAACTTAGAGCGCTTATCGAAGAAAGCGCAGTCGTATTCATCGGCTTCAATCACGAAGAACGGGCTGTCGCCAAGGCGCGCGGACACCTCAAAGTTGCCCGGTACGCCGCCGATGACAAAGCCCGGCTTGTAGCCGCAGGCTTCAAGGATCCAGGTCGCCATTCCGGCAGTGGTGGTTTTACCATGCGTCCCGGCAACCGCCAGCACCCAGCGATCGCGCAGGACAAAGTCGTGCAGCCACTGCGGCCCGGACATATACGGGATGTTATTTTCCAGCACCGCTTCCACGCACGGGTTGCCGCGCGTCATCGCGTTACCGATGATCACCAGATCCGGCTGAGGATCCAGCTGGCTGGCATCATATCCTTGAATTAACTCAATTCCCTGGGTTTCCAGCAGGGTACTCATTGGCGGATAGACGTTTGCATCCGACCCCGTTACCTCATGACCGAGGGAACGCGCCAGCATCGCCAGCCCCCCCATAAACGTGCCACAGATTCCTAAAATATGAATGCGCATTCGTCATTTCCTTCTCTTATCTGAAGCACAGTTTACCGGGATGTTGGGGCTGAAAGAAATGCATTTCAGGGGAATCCGTATTTTGCTGGCGCGATTCACCTGTGCGAACTTTTTTTATTCTTTGTTAAGATTGTTTTGTTCGTTTTACTTCACATAAACATGCAGGGAACGGGTTATGAAAACGTTAGGTGAATTTATTGTCGAAAAGCAGCACGAGTTCTCTCACGCAACGGGCGAGCTGACTGCTTTGTTGTCGGCGATAAAGTTAGGCGCCAAGATCATCCACCGCGATATCAACAAGGCCGGTCTGGTCGATATCCTGGGTGCCAGCGGTGCTGAAAACGTTCAGGGCGAGGTGCAGCAAAAACTCGACCTGTTTGCCAATGAAAAGCTGAAAGCCGCACTGCGAGCACGCGATATTGTTGCCGGGATCGCCTCTGAAGAAGAAGATGAAATCGTCGTCTTTGAAGGCTGTGAACACGCCAAATACGTGGTGCTGATGGACCCTCTGGATGGCTCCTCTAACATCGACGTTAACGTCTCCGTCGGGACGATTTTCTCTATCTATCGCCGCGTCACGCCGGTGGGTACTCCCGTCACCGAAGAAGACTTCCTGCAGCCGGGTAACCGCCAGGTCGCCGCCGGCTATGTGGTTTACGGCTCCTCGACGATGCTGGTTTATACCACCGGCTGCGGCGTCCACGCCTTTACCTACGACCCGTCCCTTGGCGTGTTCTGCCTGTGCCAGGAACGCATGCGCTTCCCGGAAAAGGGGAATACCTACTCGATTAACGAAGGTAACTACATCAAGTTCCCGATGGGCGTGAAGAAGTACATCAAGTACTGCCAGGAAGAAGATAAAGAGACCCAGCGCCCGTATACCTCGCGCTATATCGGCTCGCTGGTAGCGGATTTCCACCGCAACCTGCTCAAAGGCGGCATCTACCTCTACCCGAGCACCGCCAGCCACCCGGACGGTAAACTGCGTCTGCTGTACGAGTGCAACCCGATGGCGTTCCTCGCTGAACAGGCGGGCGGCAAGGCCAGCGACGGTAAAGAGCGCATTCTGGATATTATCCCGGAAAGCCTGCATCAGCGCCGCTCTTTCTTCGTCGGCAATAACCATATGGTCGAAGACGTCGAGAACTTTATTAAAGAGTTCCCGGACGCGTAATATTCAGACGCCGGATAATTCCGGCGTCTATTTGCTTTAGTTCACGAAGGTGAGTTTGACGCGTTTCGACAGGCGGAAATAAGGTATCCAGATGATTATCTGCAGCGCGCATGAGGCCAAAATTTTTATATCTTCAACCTCCAGCCCGACACCATAAAAATGCGCAGCAATCCAGCAGTCGACGGCGTAGAGAATCGTGGTGAACAGAACCCAGACAGTATAATAATTTGGCAACTGACGTTTCTTCCTGAAAAACAACATCGTCGTATAAACTGCCAATAACCAAAGAAATAGTGCCCCAGCCGCTTCAAACAGCGCAAACGCTCTAAACTCCTCTTCAACATCCAGAAAAACCGTCACCGTATTACATATCCCAACGATCTGTAAAAGCGAGCTGAGCGTCAGGGTTAAAGCCGGCAGATAAAGCCAGCCGCCGATACCGGTATATTTTTTATCCTTACAGGTTTTACAATAACGCGCCGGAGGCAATACCTTTTGCCCACAGCTGGCGCACTTGCCTGATAATCCTTCACCTTCAACCATATCCATTAATAGCGTTCCTTTGCTCAAAATATCCCTTTTCAGGGTGCCTGTTGTATCAGGCACCTATCATGGATGAACGTGGCGAGTAGGTACATAAGTTGAGCGAAAAACCAGAATACTACTCAGCAGTCGCACGCACATTTACCCTTGTCACCGGCGAACTCTGCCGATTCTCCCACAGCACCGTCAGGCCGCGCTGCAGCGCGATAAAGATAAACAGCAGAATACCGATGGCGATCTTGGTCCACCATGAACTAAGAGTACCGTCGAAGTTGATATAGGTTTGAATCAGCCCCTGAATGGCGACGCCAAACAGGGTGCCGAGAACCGTGCCCACGCCACCGCTTAACAGCGTGCCGCCGATCACCACCGAAGCAATGGCGTCCAGCTCGACGCCAACCCCTGCCAGCGCATAACCCGCCTGGGTATAAATAGAGAAGACGATCCCCGCCAGCGTCGCCAGACCGGTAGAGAGCATATAGATGCGAATCGTCGTGCTCCGCGTGGAGATCCCCATCAGGTTGGCCGACGTCGCGTTACCGCCAATGGCGTAAACCTGATTGCCAAAGCGGGTGCGGTGGGCCATAAAAATACCACCGAACACCACCAGCAGCATCAACAGCCCCATGGCGCTCAGACGACCGCCGCCGGGGATGGTCCATGCCAGTCCGGAAAGCGCGTCATACACCGGATGATTGATGGGAATCGACTCCTCCGAAACCAGATAGCTGACGCCGCGCAGAAAAAACATCCCGGCAAGCGTGATGATAAACGCCGGGATCTTCAACGCATCGATGAGCAGCCCCATAAAGGCGCCAAAAGCGCAGCCCATCACCAGCACTAGCGGAAATGCCACCAGCGGCGAGATCCCCCAGAAACCGATCGCTTTGGCGAGGAATACCCCGGTGAAGGCGATCACCGACCCCACCGACAGATCGATCCCGCCGGAGAGGATCACGAACGTCATGCCGACGGCGATGATCCCGAGAAAAGCATTGTCGGTCAGGATATTGCAGATCACCCGCGTCGAGGCAAAGCCGGGAAACTGCGTCAGGCAGTAAAGGTATCCCAGTACGAAGACCGCGAGGGTAATCATTAACGGTAAATTACGTTTTATCATGGCCACGCATCCCCTTCAGTATGCTGATAAAGCGCGGCGACTGGACGATCAGTACGCATAGCACCACCACCGCTTTGACTACCTGATTAAGCTCCGGCGGGAAACCGGACAGCAGGATCCCGGTATTCATGCCCTGGATAATCAGCGCCCCGACAACCGAGAGCAGCAGATTAAAGCGCCCGCCCATCAGCGAGCCGCCGCCGATAACGACCGCCAGAATGGCATCCAGCTCCAGCCATAGCCCGGCGTTATTGGCATCCGCGCCGCGAATATCCGCCGCGACGATAATGCCGGCGATGGCCGCGCATACTCCGCTCAGCACGTAGGCCAGCATCACGACGATGCGGGTATTTACCCCGGCGTTTTTCGCCGCACGAATGTTAATCCCCACCGCTTCGATAAACATCCCCAGCGCGGTTTTGCGGGTAAACAGCCAGAACAGCACCAGCGTAACGATGGCGATTATCACCGGCGTCGGGAACAGCAGCAGCGATCCGCTGCCCAGCCAGGCCAGCGGCGGGGAGTCAAAAGTGACGATCTGCCCGGAGGTGATCAGCTGCGCCACGCCGCGTCCGGCGACCATCAGGATCAGCGTGGCGACAAACGGCTGGATCTTCAGCACCGCCACAAGAATACCGTTCCACAGGCCCGCCAGCGCGCCGGCTCCCAGCGAAGCCAGCAGCACAATCGGCAGGCTGTGTCCCGCCACGGTCATTGACGCCGCCGTTGCGCCGGCAATCGCCATCACCGCCCCGACGGAGAGGTCAATCCCGCCGGTGGCGATAACCAGCGTCATGCCGATCGCCAGCAGCGCCACCGGCGCGGCGCGGTTCAAAATATCAATCGGGCTGCCGAACAGTCGCCCCTCCTGGAGCACGATCTGGTAGAAATGCGGGGCGACCAGGCTGTCAACCACCAGCACCAGCAGCAGCGCAACGATCTGCGGCATCCCTTTGGGCCAGTTAACGCGCCGTTTCGGCTGGCCGGTTTTCGGAACAGATTGAGGCATCATCGGTTACTCCTTATGCCGCAATAGCGTTCATGATCGCCGGCACGGAGAGCTCGCTCAGAGCCAGCTCCGCCACCTGCTGGCGATCGCGCATGATAATCACCCGATCGGCGTAACCCACCAGCTCTTCCAGCTCTGAAGAAATAACCAGCAGCGCCAGACCATCGGCGCACAGGGTTTCGATCAGGCGGATGATCTCGGCGTGGGCACCCACGTCAATACCGCGGGTGGGTTCATCGAGGATCAGGAACTGCGGTTTCGTCAGCAGCCAGCGGGAGAGAAGTACCTTTTGCTGATTACCGCCTGAGAGAAATTCGATCGGCTGTTCGGCGCTGGGGGTACGAATACCCAGCTGACGAATAAAACGTTCGGCAATCTCATTTTGTTCGCGCCGCCCAATCGGCCGCAGCCAGCCGCGCTGCGCCTGTAGCGCGAGAACAATATTTTCCCGCACCGAGGCGGCGGCGATAATGCCGTCGGTTTTGCGGTCCTCCGGGCAGAAGCCGATCCCGAGGCAGGATGCCTGATGCGGCGAGCGCAGGGTTTGCGGCTTGCCTTTGATCCACGCTTTGCCGCTGTCGGCGGGTTTAATGCCGAAGATAACCTCCGCCGTTTCCGTGCGCCCCGAGCCTAACAGACCCGCCAGGCCGACGATTTCACCGGGACGGACCTGCAGACTAAACGGTGCAATGGTGCCTTTTTTGCCAAAATCTTCGAAGGCGGCCACCGGCTTATCGCTGAGCAGGGTGCGGCCCGCGCGCTGCAGGGCGTTATGCTCCAGCTCGCGGCCCAGCATCATCTTCACCAGCTCAATTTGCGGCAGCTCGCGGGTTTCCCGGCAGCCGACAAAACCGCCGTTGCGCAGCACGGTGATGCGATCGCTGACGGCGTAAACCTGGTCGAGGAAATGGGTGACGAAAATCAGGCTGACCCCGCTATCGCGCAGCTGGCGCATCAAGGTGAAGAGCATCTCCACCTCCTGGGTATCCAGGCTGGCGGTCGGTTCATCAAGAATTAATACTTTTGCTGACAGGTCGATCGCCCGGCAGATGGCGACAATCTGCTGCATCGCCACTGAAAAGCGGTTCAGCGGCTCGCGTACATCAAGGGAAAAACCGTAGGATGCCATCAGCGCGGTGGCGCGCTTTTCCATCTCTTTACGCCGCAGCAGGCCAAAACGCCGGGGCTCACGGCCGATAAACAGATTGTCCGCCACCGACATGTTAGGCAGCAGGTTCACTTCCTGATAGACAGTACCAATCCCCAGCTGTTGGGCATGGGCAGTGTTTTTCGGCGAAATCGCCTGGCCTTCCAGCCAGATTGTCCCGCGGTCGGCGTGATAGACGCCGGTCAGCGCTTTAATCAGAGTAGATTTACCCGCGCCGTTTTCGCCTAGCAGAGCCATGATTTCGCCCCGGCGCAGGCTGAAATTAACGTTATCCAGCGCTTTCACGCCGGGGAAAAACTTGCTGAGCCCTTCCGTACGAAGGATTTCCTGATGCGATTCGCCGTTCATGCTCTCCCCTCACCTTTGCCCTCTCCCCGAGGGGAGGAGAGGGAAATCAGCCGTGCTATAGCGACCGGGGAAATCCCGGAGGCGGCGCTGCGCGCCTGTCCGGGCTACCCGCTCCGCAGACGGCGGTAAAACTGTAGCCCGGTCAGCGTAGCGCCACCGGGAACGTGGCCTGTTTTTAGCTACGACTCAGTAGCCCATATTTTTCTTCTTCTCTAACTCTTCTTTCGCCGTATCCGGCAGGTAGAGCGTCGATTGAGTGATGGTGACTTTTTCAGGCAGGGTGCCGTCTTTTTTGTATTTCTCCAGCGCATCGAACGCCGGGCCTGCCATATTCGGCGTCAGCTCGACGCTGGCGTTAGCTTCACCGGCCATCATCGCTTTATAGATATCCGGCACGCCGTCGATAGAGCCGGTGAGGATATCTTTGCCCGGCTTCAGCCCGGCTTCTTTAATCGCCTGAATAGCGCCAATCACCATGTCGTCGTTATGGGCGTAAACCATGCAGATGTTCTTGCCGTTGTTCTCCGCTTTGATAAAGCTTTCCATCACTTCTTTGCCCTTACTGCGGGTAAAGTCGCCGGACTGGGAACGGATAATTTTGATATTAGAGGCTTTAGAAATGGCTTCGGCGAAGCCTTTCTTACGGTCAATCGCCACGCTGGCGCCTACGGTCCCCTGCAGCTCAACAACGTTACACGGTTTGCCATCGACGGTTTTCACCAGCCACTCGCCGATCAGCTGGCCTTCCAGCACGTTGTTGGCGGTCACGGTGGTCATGTAGAGGTCTTTATCTTTAACATCAATGGAGCGGTCGAGCAGGAATACCGGGATTTTGGCCTCTTTCGCTTCTTTCAGTACCGGTTCCCAGCCGGTCGCCACCACCGGAGCGATGAAGATGGCATCGACGCCCTGAGCGATAAAAGAGCGGACGGCTTTAATCTGGTTTTCCTGTTTTTGCTGCGCGTCGGCAATCTTCAGAGTGATACCGCGCTTCGCGGCTTCCTCCTTCGCGACGTTGGTTTCTGCCGCACGCCAGCCGGATTCAGAGCCGACCTGTGAAAAACCCACGGTCAGAGGGGCAGCCATGGCCATAGACGACATAGCTGCGGAAACTGCGGTGACAAGAAGTAAGCGCTTCCACATAAGAGGATCCTCGTAGGGTTATTGTTGGATAAAGCCTCACCAGCGGACAAACTATAGACAATCGGAGATGTAACTGAATGCGTTACATCACACTTCAAAAAAGTTAATTAGATGTTAATCGGTGCGTTACTCTTCAGCGGAGAGCCGGTGAGGCTTCGCGACCCGCGCGAGCTTCGCCGTTTATGACGAAATTTTGCGCGCTTTGAGATATCAAGCATATGCAATGAAAACGGTTACATAATTTTATTCAGTATGCGGCTATGTTTATGGATTTTCAGGCTGTATTACGCCGAAAAATTCGGACTCCACCCACCCGTTCTGGGGAAAAAGAAGCGAAGACATTCGATGTGAGTTGGCTATAATACCGGGCACTTGTTTGCCATACATTTTAAAGGAAACAGACATGAGCTTACTCAACGTACCTGCGGGCAAAGATCTGCCGGAAGACATCTACGTCGTGATCGAGATCCCGGCGAACGCAGATCCTATCAAATACGAAGTCGACAAAGAGAGCGGTGCACTGTTCGTTGACCGTTTCATGTCCACGGCGATGTTCTATCCGTGCAACTACGGCTACATCAACCACACCCTGTCCCTGGACGGCGACCCGGTTGACGTTCTGGTCCCGACGCCGTACCCGCTGCAGCCGGGTTCCGTTATCCGCTGCCGTCCGGTTGGCGTACTGAAAATGACCGACGAATCCGGTGAAGATGCGAAACTGGTTGCGGTACCGCACACCAAGCTGAGCAAAGAATACGATCACATCAAAGATGTGAACGACCTGCCGGAACTGCTGAAAGCGCAGATCACCCACTTCTTCGAGCACTATAAAGACCTCGAAGCAGGCAAATGGGTTAAAGTTGACGGCTGGGACAACGCTGAAGCGGCGAAAGCCGAAATCGTGGCTTCCTTCGAGCGCGCTAAGAAGTAATTCTGCCGCACTCAGGTTCGCAAAAACACCGCCTCCGGCGGTGTTTTTTTTTGGGCGTTGCTCTATTGCTGAGCGGCGGCTGATGCCTTAGCGGGCCGACAACATCCCCCTATAAAAAACAACGCCACCCGAAGGTGGCGTTATCGTTATTAATACTGGTCTTTATCCAACCAGTTGCCGCTTTCTATCAGCGTGAAGCCCTCAACGGGGCGCTGATAGACATACATCCAGGCGCTACCGTAGGGCGTCTGGATCAGGTGACGAGCATACTCGCCGCCTTTAGTACGCAGCGCATCCAATTCAGCCAGCGTCGATGCGTCAATACGATAGACCTCACCATGTACCGTGCCATCGCCGGGCACCGCGCCTGGATAGTGGCCCAGGCTGTACAGTTGATAATCATTGACACTATGATCGCCCAGCCACTGAGCGTTGGTCATCCAGTGGCTGTTGCCTTGTTTGCGTCGTAAACTGCCGTAAACAAATATTCGCATTGCTAAAACTCAAACTGATAGAGCAAATCGAGAGCCTGGTCTACGCCAGACACGGCTTCCATATATAGCTTAGGCATCAGGCGATAACGTAACGTCAACGTCGCCAGGGAGTCAAAGATCCCTACCCCATATTTTACCTGCAGACCCGGCAGCACGTAGCCGCTGACCACCACCTGGGAGGAGTCGCCCACCCCTTCGGTATCCAGCGCCAGATTACTTACGCCAAACGTCTCGCCGATTTTACCCACAACCTGACCACTTTGTGCAACCCCCATACCAATAAGCATGGAGGTCATTGCCGCACTATCGCTCTGTCCGCTGCCCAAACCCTGCCCGCGCAGCAGGTAAGAGAGCGCTTCCTGCTGCGACATGGCCGGATCGGAGAAAATTTCCGCTTTCGGCTGATCGGCCGAACCGGTCACGCGAACGCCGGCGATCACGTCGTCTTCCGTGGCATCCGGATTACGAATGGCTTCGATGTTCAGCAGCGGCTGATCCGGCGGTCCGGAGAACAGCAGTTCGCCTTTACGCACGATCAGATCCTGGCCGTAGGCATGGAAGCGGCCTTCCGGGATATTAATCTGCCCGTTGAGGCCCAGCCCCTGTTTATCCTGAGCCACTTTCAAATCGCCGGTCAGACGCGCTTTCAGACCAAAGGCGTCGAGGCGAACGTTGTTGCCTACATGAATCGTCAGGTTGCTGTTAATCGGAATACCGGCGCTCTGCTGCTTAATCGGCTGCAGATTTTTATCCAGCATGACTTCGTCAGAAGAGACCCCAACGGCGCTTTCCGGCACTTCATTGACGACGATTCTTGCCCAGGGCACGTCAACGCTACCATCCAGGTTAAACAGGCTTGGCGTGGCGGTAAAGACGACATCTGGCGAAACATCCAGGCGCACCATCGGCGGCACGGTTATCCGCACCCGGCTGCCCTTCGCGGCAATCTGCGCGCGCCAGTTGTCAATCTGCGTCCAGTCGGCGTTACCGCTGAGCGCAATATGGCCCTGGCTGGTATTCACCGTCCCTTGTAGGGTCGAGCGGGTACCGGTGAAATTCATCGCCAGCTGGCTCGGCTGCATATCGAACGGCATAAAGTTGCCGTCAATATCCACGCCATTCAGCTGCATCTGCCCGTACAGCTGCGGGCTCTGTACGTTGCCGCCCAGCGTCAGACGCGCATTGAGCCGCCCTTCCGCCTTTTCACCGCGCGAGAAGATAGGGTTGATCATCGCCAGCGAGAAGTTGCTGATATTCACGTTCCCGCCCAGATTACGTCGGCCCTGCGGATCGGTGACCTGCACCTGCCCATCCAGTTGACCATTGTTGGTCAGGCGAATCAGCCAGCCCAGCTGGGCGCGATTGTTGTGCAGATCGGCCGTAAGATTCAGGGTATCGAACGCCACCGGCAGCGGCGCGTCGTTGACCGTCTGGGTCACCTTCACGTTACGTCCGCTCAGGGTGACCTTGCCCTGCGGTAGCCCCTCTTTGGTGGTGTCCCAGCTCACGTCGGCATTGCCGCTAAACACGCCGCTGGCCTGCGTCTCTTCCGGCATAAACGGCTTCAGCATCGCCAGGTCGAAACGGTTGAGATTCACTACCGCGCGCCCGCTCGCGCCGGCGTCAATGGTCTGCGGTACGCACAGTTCGGCATTCGGGTTAGTCCAGCAGTGCGGTCCAATGCTGATTTTCTGCTCGAGGTTACGGTAATCCAGCGCGATGTTGCGCGTCAGCGCCACCGGCCCTACCGGCGTCTGGAAGCGGGTATTGCTCAGCGTGCCTTTCCAGCGCTCCTCTTTGCGGTCAAAACTGCCTGCCAGCGACAGCTGTCCGGAAACCGGATCGCCCTGCACCCGCAGCTGCAGGTCGTGCTGTTTCTCGTTGCCCTTCGCGTTGAGCTGCACCAGGCTGATATTCACGCCCGGCTGGCTAATGCGGTCCACGCGTACGTCAAGATGACCGCCAATCTGGTCGGTGGATTTCACATCGCCCTTCACGTTCACCTGAGCCACCGATAGCTCCTGCCAGCGCAGCGCCCGGGCGGTGATATCCGCCAGCAGCTGCGGTGCATCGACGGTGCCGCGAACTTTTACTAATCCCTTCGCCGTCCCGCCCAGGCCCGGCAGGGCGTTATCGAGATGCGGCGCGTCAATGGTGGCGTCGAGGTTAAGATCTTTAACTCCCAGCTCGCCTTTCACGTCGGCGCTGTTGGGGCCCAGAGCCAGATGCAGGCCGGGGATTTTCCACTGCATATAGCTGTTGCCCTGCAGCGAACCGCTCACGTCGACTTTGTTTTGCTTCACGTTACCGGTGATTTTCAGCTCCGGTACCGACATCTGCCAGCTGCCGCCGTACAGGCTGCCCTGGGTCTTAATCAGTCCGTTGAGCTTCGACGGCCAGTCCGGTACCTCTTTAGCGGTGTTGATACCGTTAAGCGTCAGTTCGCCGCGCCAGCTGATCGCCTGCTGCCAGTCGAGCAGCGCTTTCAACTCGGTTTTTCCTTCGAGGGCGGCGACGGTGAGCTTGTCGAGATTCACCTGCTGCTCGTTGCCCTTCGCGTTCAGGCTAATTTTCGCTGGCGGCAGCGACTGCCCTTTCACCGCGGTGCTGAAGGCCAGCGTGTAGTCGGTCATCTTGCCGTTAAATTTCAGCAGTAGGTCGTCAGCCTGATACGCTTTCTCGCCGGTAAATGGCCAGTAAAGCTGCTTGCTTTTCACCTCCATATCCAGCGGCAGGCCGGCCTCCGCCAGCTGCGTTTCGGCGCGCAGCGTCATGGCGACAGGGCCGTTCAGATCCACGCCGAGCGTGAGCTTTTTACGCACTTCGCCGCCCACTTTGAGCTGCACTTTCTCGCCCTTGAGCGGGTCTACATTCAGCGTACCGTTGAGGGTGATATCGACCGGCCAGTTATCCTGCAGTTGTGCATTACCGGAAGCCGTCACTTTGCCCTGGTCAGAATCCACGTCCAGCGCGTCCAGCTTCATCTGCCCATCAATGCTGCTGACTTTGAGCAGCAGCGAGTAGATGGTCATATCGGTATCGCCGGTCAGACGCAGCTGCTCGCCGCGAAACTCCTGAATATTGAGATTCAACGGCAGATGGACATCGGTCATTTCCGGCAGCACCGGCTTCGAGAACAGGTCTTTCATCGTCTCGCCGAGCGGCTTTTCTTCCGGCTGCGGATTGTCAATTTTCGGCTCAACGACCTGCTCCTGGGCCACTTTCGCCACCTTCGGCAGCGCGATAAGCAGCCCCTGCAGCGAGGTTGGCGTCAGGGTCAGGTTTTTCTCTTGCCAGTTAAGCCCCGTGGAAAAATCGCGCAGCGAAACGGCCGTATCGTCAATTTTCACGTTGACGTTATGCAGCGCCACTCGGCTCAGGGTGATGGGGTAAGGCGTGGAGAGATTCAGCGGCCCGCTATCTTCTTCTTCAACCGGCGCCGCTGGCGGCATTTTGCTGGTATCGATCGCCACATAGATATCGCGCAGAGAAATATCGTTGACGCACAGGCTACTGTCCCACAGGCAGCGTAGTTTAACGCCAAGGTGGAACTGCCCGGCGGTGACCGCCACGCCCGGCTGCTCAAAGCGCACGTTCTCCAGCGTCAGATCGCGCCAGCCGCCGGTGGCTTTGCCAATTTCCAGCCCAGGGACCCAGCGATCGGCGGCTTTGATAACCAGATGCAGGCCAGTCGTCGTCCCCACCAGGAAACCTACCGTCCCCAGCAGCAGCACCAGAAAAATCAGTACGCCGAGGCTTATCTTCTTCCATAAACTCATAATTCAGGCCCCAGGCCGATATAAAACTGTAAACCGTGTTCTTCTTTGTCACCGATCGGTCTGGCGATATCCAGCTTGATTGGACCGACCGGGGACTGCCAGCGTACGCCGAGGCCAGCGCCGGTTTTAAAGTTGCTTTCGCGGATATCGCTCACCGCTTCGCCGCTATCGACGAACACCGCGCCCCACCATTTGCCGCTCACGTTGTACTGATACTCCAGCGAGCCGGTGGCCAGCTTCGAAGCCCCCATCAGCTTGCCGTCATCATCTTTTGGCGAGATAGATTTGTATTTATAACCGCGAATGCTGCGGTCGCCACCGGCGAAGAAACGCAGATCCGGCGGGACTTTGCTGAAGTTATCGGCCTCAATCCAGCCAAGGTTGCCGCGTACCACGAAGCGGTGGCGGTCATAAAGGGTGCGGATCCAGACGTCCTGCGCCTGCATCACGATAAAGTTAATATCCGAGCCCCACATGGTGTTGGAGTAGTCCACCGAATAGCGCTGTGAATCGCCCCAGGTCGGCATCAGGCCGCCGCGAGAACGGGTCCGGTTCACCGACACGCCGGGATAGATCAGCATCGTGGTATTGGTGACGTTGGCCTGGGTAAAGTGGTCGAGACTCCAGCGCAGGTTCAGCGCGCGCTGCCAGCCGCTCGACATCTCCCAATAGCGCGACACGGCCAGGGTGGTAGAATCCGCCTGGGTATCATTGAGATCGGTACGCTTAAAGCCGCCCTGCATCAGGTAGTACTGTTCAAGCGGGCTTTTTAGCAGCGGTACCTTGTAGCTGAAATCAAGCTGCTGTTCAGGAGCGGACAGGCTGAGGCTGGAGGTCAGGCTGTGGCCGTAGGAGTTCATCCACGGCTTTCTCCAGGTCCCTTTGACGCGCGGCCCGACGTCGGTTGAGTAGCCGACCCCGGTCTCAACAGTATTCTCTTTGCGCGGAGAAACCACGCCCTGCAAAGGCAACACTTTCGTCTGGCGGGACTTCTCAAACTGCGGCGCCACGACGACGGAACTGAACCAGCCGGTCGCCGCCAGGCGGCGGTTGAGTTCGGCGAGATCCTGCGAGGTGTAATAGTCGCCCTGCTTAAACGGCACCAGATTTTGCAGATATTCGTCGCGAATTTGCGAGCCCTCAAAGGTCACCGGGCCAAAGCGGTAGCGCTCGCCGCTGTTGTAGTCGATATCCCAGAAGGCCTGATGACGGTCAAGAGAAACCCCAAGCTGGCTTTTATTAAACTCGCTATCGAAGTAGCCCTTACGCAGCGCGACCCGGGTCAGAGAGCTTTTAAAGCTATCATAATCACCGTGATTGAGGATGGTACCGATGGCCGGTCGCGTGTTTAACAAATCCAGATAGTCGCGATCGGTTCGGGCTCCGCCGCGTAAAATGACTTCAGTGCCGCCAATGCGCACCGGTTCGCCGGGCGTGACTTTGGCGATCAGTACCTGGCGCCCCTTCGCCGGCGGCGGACGTAAATCAAAATCGATGGTGGGTTCATAGTAGCCGAGCGCTTTCAGACCTTCGCGGATAGCATCATCCACGCGCGCGCGAAAGCGCCGGTCCGGCGTAACTTCATCGCTCTGGATCGTAGAGAGTTGGGCGCGGACGTTTTTTTCCAGTTCCCCGGATAACCCCTCAACCTGCAAACGCACGTTCGCTGCGCTGGCGACCCCGCTGACCAGCAAAAGGCTGGTGATACATAACTGGCGGATTTGTAGCACGTTTTCTCCTGAATATCCTTGTTTCCCCCCGAAGGAAACGAAAGTGCCGCTCCACGGCTTAACAAAACCCTAACAACTAAGGGTTGAAAAATAGACGTTAACCCAAATAATTCTTATGTTTAAATCTAGACGTATTAAGCGTGGTTATTGTGTTAAAAGTCACGCTTGGTTACAACCTTAACCACATTTTCTGTTAGAGAGGCCCACCGTGAGTCTATTTGATAAAACGCATCTTGTCGCCCAAGCGGACGCGCTGCCGGGACGCAATACGCCGATGCCGGTGGCTACGCTCCACGCCGTCAATGGCCATTCGATGACCAACGTCCCCGCCGGAATGGAAGTCGCTCTGTTCGCCATGGGCTGTTTCTGGGGCGTCGAACGCCTGTTCTGGCAACTGCCCGGCGTTTATAGCACCGCCGCAGGTTACACCGGCGGCTACACGCCAAACCCCACCTATCGTGAAGTTTGCAGCGGCGAGACGGGCCATGCTGAGGCCGTGCGCGTGGTCTACGATCCGCAGGTTATCAGCTATGAGCAGCTGCTTCAGGTCTTCTGGGAAAATCACGACCCGGCGCAGGGCATGCAGCAGGGTAACGACCGCGGCACGCAGTATCGTTCCGCTATTTATCCGCTGACGCCGGAACAGAGCGAAGCCGCGAAAGCCAGCCTCGCGCGTTTCCAGGCGGCAATGAAGGAAGCCAACGACCCGCGCGCTATCACCACCGAGATCGCCACGGCAAAGCCGTTCTATTATGCGGAAGACGATCATCAGCAGTATCTGCATAAAAACCCCTACGGATACTGCGGTATCGGCGGGATTGGGGTTTGTTTACCGCCGCAGCCCTGATGCCGTTGACCCGTAATAGCAGGCTGCCGGATTGAATAATTTACGCTCTGGCGGCTTTACAGTACCTTACGCTATACTACGCCGTGTTATCGCCGGTCCAGAGCCTTCGGACCGGCTTTTTGTGAATTCCACTTAGCGTTATCCACTTCCCTTCCGAGGATCTGATCTCAACGGTCAGATAAGATATGTTAAACAGTATTTTAGTAATACTTTGTCTGATAGCCGTCAGTGCGTTCTTTTCGATATCGGAAATCTCGCTGGCCGCATCACGTAAAATCAAACTCAAGCTGCTGGCCGATGACGGCAACGTCAACGCTCAACGCGTGCTGAAGATGCAGGAAAACCCCGGTATGTTCTTTACCGTGGTGCAAATCGGCCTCAACGCGGTAGCGATTCTCGGCGGTATCGTCGGCGATGCTGCATTTTCGCCGGCGTTTCACGGCCTCTTTAGTCGCTATATGTCCCCCGAGCTCTCCGAGCAGCTGAGCTTTATTATCTCCTTTACCCTGGTCACCAGCCTGTTCATTCTGTTTGCTGACCTGACCCCGAAACGCATCGGTATGATTGCGCCTGAAGCCGTCGCTTTACGCATCATCAACCCGATGCGCTTCTGCCTGTTTCTCTTCCGCCCGCTGGTGTGGTTGTTCAACGGCATGGCCAACAACATCTTCCGCCTGTTCAAAATTCCGATGGTGCGTAAAGACGACATTACCTCCGATGATATTTACGCCGTAGTGGAAGCCGGCGCGCTGGCCGGGGTGCTGCGTAAGCAGGAGCATGAGCTGATTGAGAACGTGTTTGAGCTGGAGTCGCGCACCGTGCCTTCGTCCATGACTTCGCGTGAAAACGTCATCTGGTTCGATCTCCATGAAGATGAACAGAGCCTGAAGAATAAAGTTGCAGAGCATCCGCACTCTAAGTTCCTGGTGTGTAACGAAGATATCGACCACATCATCGGCTACGTTGACTCCAAAGACCTGCTGAACCGCGTGCTGGCGAACCAAAGCCTGGTGCTGACCGGCGGCGTGCAGATTCGCAATACGCTGATTGTCCCGGATACCCTGACGCTGTCTGAAGCGCTGGAAAGCTTTAAAACCGCCGGTGAAGACTTCGCCGTGATCATGAACGAGTATGCGCTGGTCGTCGGGATTATCACCCTTAACGACGTGATGACCACCCTGATGGGCGATCTGGTCGGCCAGGGGCTGGAAGAGCAGATCGTCGCACGCGATGAGAACTCCTGGCTGATTGACGGCGGCACGCCGATCGACGACGTTATGCGGGTGCTGGATATCGATGATTTCCCACAGTCCGGAAATTACGAGACCATTGGCGGCTTTATGATGTTTATGCTGCGTAAAATTCCCAAGCGGACCGACGCGGTGAAGTTCTCCGGCTATAAATTCGAGGTGGTGGATATCGACAACTACCGCATCGATCAGTTGCTGGTGACCCGCATCGACAATAAGCCGACGGTGCTGGTGCCCAAGCTGCCGGACGCGGCGAACAGTGATAAAGAGTCAGCGTAACGCTTTCTCGCGAACACTGTTCTTCCCCCCCCTGTTGCCGGGCGGCGGCTAACGCCTTGCCCGGCCAATAAAGATCGCAATCTCATCAGATTACGCATTGCCCATCGATATACACTTAAGTCTGCGTATGCCGACCAATCTGGGGCTGATGCCGGGTCCAGAAACATCAACGGCTCCCTGGGGGAGCCGCCTTTTTACCGTGTAGTCATACCACTTTTCAGGTTATGCCATCTCTGTTTGTAGACGGCTGACCTGGCGGTTGACTTCGGACATCACTGACAAATGCAGCTTGTCCTTAACCTTCGGGATAAGGATTTTGCCCTTATCAAACTCAAAAGCGCCAACGTCCTTGATATACAAACGTCCACGGAACAGGATCTTCACGTACTTCGCTACTTGTAGCGGGTTGTAGCGTTGGAAAATTTTCATTGTTGTCTCCTGCCAGGGTTACGCTCCTGTGGTGCCACAGTTAGCCCACGTACCGGAATCGCAAATTTTAATGCCCTGAAACTATAGTCCAGAATCTGAGTGATACCCAGTTTGTATAAGTTTATTTACCTTATGATGACAATAATTCAGAGTTTTCGTTTCAGGCATCCGATGAAGGTAGTATAAGTCGCCGATTTTAGACGGAATTGTGCGTCAACACGCAAACTGGCACCATCATTGCGGGTAATGCCGATAAATCGCACTTATGATTAAAGCAGACCAAGTGGTCGGATCACCTGCAAAGATAATAAAAGGAAACACCATGACCCTACGTAGATTACTGGCCGTTTCATGTCTCCTGTTCCCACTGTTGGCCTCGGCGCATAACTTTGTCGACGGTCAGCGCGTTGCGCCGGTCGGCGTAGCGGATCGGGGAGAACTGGTGCTGGATAACGATAAATTTAGCTATAAAAGCTGGAATAGCGCGCAGCTGGCGGGAAAAGTGCGCGTCGTGATGCACATTGCCGGTCGCTCGTCGGCAAAAGAAAAAAACGCGACCTTAATTGAAGCCATTAAAAGCGCGAAGCTGCCGCACAACCGCTACCAAACGACGACTATCGTCAATACCGATGACGCTATCCCAGGCTCGGGAATGTTTGTCCGCAGCAGTATCGAGAACAATAAGCAGCTCTACCCCTGGTCACAGTTCATCGTCGACAGCAACGGCGCGGTGCGCAAAGCGTGGCAGCTCGAAGAAGAGAGTTCGGCCATCGTGGTGCTGGACAAAGAGGGTCGCGTGCAGTGGGCTAAAGACGGCGCGCTCAGCCAGCAGGAGGTGCAGCAGGTAGTGGGCCTGCTGCATAAGTTGCTTAATAAATAGAGACCCGGAAGCCGGGGTTGAGGAACGATTCACGCGGCGTGTAATCAAGAGTACGCCCCTGCCAGTCGTGAACGTGCGCCCCGGCGGCGCTGGCGACCGCATGACCGGCCGCGGTATCCCAGGTACTTGTCGGCCCGAAGCGCGGGTAAAGCTGGGCCTGCCCTTCAGCGACCAGACAGAACTTCAGCGACGAACCAATTGAGGTGGTCTGGTGTTCGCCAAGCTGCTCAAGATACTCCTGCAGCTCCGGGTCATTGCCGTGTGAACGGCTAATCACCACCAGCGGCGGGCGCGCATCGCGGACCTGAATCTGCTTGCGAACGCCGCACTCCTCTTTCCATGCTTTGCCCTTTTCCGCGCTGTACATCACCTTCATCACCGGCGCGTAGACCACGCCCAGGGTCGGTTTACCGTTTTCAATCAAGGCGATATTGACGGTAAACTCGCCGTTGCGCTTGATAAACTCTTTGGTGCCGTCCAGCGGGTCCACCAGCCAGTAGCGCTGCCAGTGCTGGCGCACCTCCCAGGCCGGCGGATCCTCTTCCGACAGAACCGGAATATCGGGCGTCAGGGCCAGCAGGCCGCTGATAATCACCTTGTGCGCCGCAATATCCGCGGCCGTGACCGGAGAATCGTCCTTCTTGCTGGTAACGTCCATCGGCTGTTTTCCATCGTAAACTTCCATGATGGCATCGCCCGCATTCCGTGCAAGCTGACATACTTGTTCTAACATTCTCCACCTCGTCTGGTTACAGTGGCGTTAACTCGTTGTTTTATTTATATCGCATCATTGTGAGTTCCGCTATCTGTGATAACGATGGCGGTTTCCTTCACCGCTTTTCTGGCATGATTCACATTTCTGTAAGCAACAGAATGTAAATACATTTTCTTCTGTGCCACTGCTCATATAAAAAGGACGCCACTGATGATTAAGTTTAGCGCAACGCTGCTGGCCACGCTGATCGCCGCCAGCGTAAATGCGGCAACGGTCGATTTGCGGATCATGGAAACCACCGATCTGCACAGTAATATGATGGACTTTGACTATTACAAAGATGCCGCCACGGAAAAATTTGGCCTGGTGCGTACCGCAACCTTGATTGAGAAAGCGCGTCAGGAAGTCAGCAATAGCGTACTGGTCGATAACGGCGATGTTATTCAGGGCAGCCCGCTGGGTGACTATATGGCCGCAAAGGGTCTGAAAGAGGGCGATGTTCACCCGGTCTACAAGGCGATGAATACCCTGGATTATGTCGTGGGCAACCTCGGCAACCACGAGTTTAACTACGGGCTCGACTTCCTGCATAAAGCGCTGGCAGGGGCGAAGTTCCCCTACGTGAACGCCAATATTATCGACGTCAAAACCGGCAAACCGATGTTTACGCCTTATCTGATTCAGGATACCCAGGTGAAGGATAGCGACGGCAAAACGCAGACGCTGCGCATTGGCTATATCGGCTTCGTACCACCGCAGATAATGACCTGGGATAAGGCCAATCTTAGCGGCAAGGTGACCGTTAACGACATTACCGCAACCGCACGCAAGTTTGTCCCGGAAATGCGCGAAAAAGGCGCGGACGTGGTGGTGGTCATTGCCCACTCCGGCCTCTCCGCCGACCCGTATCAGGCCATGGCGGAGAACTCCGTTTACTATTTAAGCCAGGTGCCTGGGGTCGATGCCATTATGTTCGGCCACGCTCACGCCGTCTTCCCGAGCAAAGATTTTGCCGGTATCAAAGGCGCGGATATCGCGAAAGGTACGCTGAACGGCGTACCGGCAGTGATGCCGGGCATGTGGGGCGATCACCTTGGGGTGGTCGATCTGGTCCTGAACAACGACAGCGGCAAATGGCAGGTCAGCGCAGCGAAAGCCGAAGCGCGGCCGATCTACGACTCGGTGGCGAAGAAATCGCTGGCGGCAGAAGACAGCAACATGGTGGCGGTATTAAAAGCCGACCATGACGCCACCCGCGAGTTTGTCGGCAAACCGATTGGTAAATCCTCGGATAATATGTACAGCTACCTGGCGCTGGTGCAGGACGACCCAACCGTACAGGTGGTCAATATGGCCCAGAAGGCCTACGTTGAGCACTATATTCAGGGCGACCCGGATCTGGCGAAGCTGCCGGTACTCTCCGCCGCCGCGCCGTTTAAAGTCGGCGGACGTAAAAATGACCCGGCCAGCTTTGTTGAAGTGGAAAAAGGGCAGCTCACCTTCCGCAACGCCGCCGACCTCTACCTGTATCCCAACACCCTGGTGGTGATGAAAGTCAGCGGTAAAGAGGTTAAAGAGTGGCTGGAGTGCTCCGCCGGACAGTTCAATCAAATTGATCCCGCCAGCAGCAAGCCGCAGTCGCTGATTAACTGGGACGGCTTCCGCACCTACAACTTCGACGTGATTGACGGCGTGAACTACCAGATCGATATCACCCAGCCGGCGCGCTACGACGGCGAATGCAACAGCGTGAATCCGCAGGCCGAGCGAATTAAGCATCTGACCTTTAACGGCAAGCCAATCGATCCGAACGCCACTTTCCTCGTCGCAACCAATAACTACCGCGCCTACGGCGGTAAATTCCAGGGCACCGGCGAGGATCATATCGCGTTCGCCTCACCGGATGAAAACCGCTCGGTGCTGGCGGCCTGGATTGGCGCGGAGTCGAAGAAAAACGGCGAGATCCATCCGGCGGCGGATAACAACTGGCGCCTGGCGCCGATCCACAGCACAGTACCGCTGGATATTCGCTTTGAAACCTCACCGGGCGACAAGGCCGCGGCATTTATCAAAGAGAAAGCGCAATACCCGATGCGCCAGGTGGCTACCGACGATATCGGCTTTGCTATTTATCAGCTGGATTTGAGTAAATAATTGCCGGTTCCCCGGTTGTGCTGCGCTTACCGGGGCTACACTGACATCAACCTCAGGCTACCTGTTCGTGGTTCGCCAGAACCGCGGGCAGGTTCAGCTCAATCCAGTCCGCCAGCGCCGCCACCTTCTCGCTCACCTGCTCACCGAGCGGAGTCAGACTATATTCAACGTGCGGCGGCACCACCGGATACGACACGCGTTTAAGAAAGCCGTCCTGTTCCAGCGCCTGGAGCGACTGGGCCAGCATTTTTTCGCTGACGCCGCCGATCTTACGCCGCAGATCGCTAAACCGATGGGTGCCATCGCGCAGGGACACCAAAATCAGTACGCCCCAGCGGCTGGTCACGTGTTTGAGCACTTCCCGCGAGGGGCACTGTTCGGCAAACAGGTTGCCGTTACGTAGCTGCTCGCTCAGCGTCAGATTCGCCATATTCATACTTACCTTTTTGTACGTACTTACTAAAAGTTAGTTAAGGTGTTAGCTTACCACAACTGCCAATGAACACGAAGGAGAAGACCCATGATCGCAATTACCGGCGCAACCGGCCAGCTTGGCCAACACGTCCTGGAAAACCTGTTAAAAACCGTCCCCGCGGGCCAGGTTGTGGCTATCGTGCGCAACCCGGCAAAAGCCGAATCGCTGAGCCAAAGGGGCATAGGGGTTCGTCAGGCCGACTACAGTGATGAAGCGGCCCTGACCGCCGCCCTACAGGGCGTGGACAAACTGTTGCTGATCTCTTCCAGCGAGGTCGGCCAGCGCGCCGTCCAGCACCGCAACGTGATTAATGCAGCGAAAGCGGCCGGCGTGAAATTTATCGCCTATACCAGCCTGCTGCACGCCGATACCTCCCCGTTGGGGCTGGCGGATGAACATATCGCCACCGAGCAGATGCTCGCCGACTCCGGCATTGCATATGCCCTGCTGCGCAACGGCTGGTACACCGAAAACTATCTCGCCAGCGCGCCGCCGGCGATTGAGCACGGCGTGTTTATCGGCGCTGCCGGTAACGGCAAAATCGCCTCTGCTACCCGCGCGGATTACGCCGCCGCTGCCGCTCGCGTTATCGCCGAAGAGGGCCACGCCGGAAAAGTGTATGAACTGGCGGGCGATGTGGCGTGGACTTTGAGCGAACTCGCCGCTGAGCTGAGCAAACAAAGCGGTAAAAACGTGGTGTATCAAAACCTCAGCGAAGCCGACTTCGCCGCCGCGCTGAAGGGCGTCGGCCTGCCCGCAGGCCTGGCAGATATGCTGGCGAATTCTGATACCGGCGCCTCCAAAGGCGGGCTGTTCGACGATAGCCGCACCCTGAGTAAGCTCATCGGTCGCCCAACCACGACGCTGGCAGAGAGCGTCAAAGGCATTCTGTAACTGTTACATAGTGGTTAATTTTTGTAGCATCCCGGCGGGCCATCCTCAATAATGCACGGATGTCCGTCGGGAGTTATCGCATGCAAGGCGTACCGGAACAGTTTAATGATGAAAGAGACAGCGCGCGCTTTCGCCATCTGGCGCAGCTGCCCGGCGTTGAGCTGTATCATGCCCACATCTCCCGCTACGCCTTTGAACCGCACACCCATGAAGCCTTTGGTATCGGCGCGATAGAGCTCGGCGCCGAGCGTTTTCGCTATCGCGGCAGCCAGCATGTGGCTTCGGTTAACTCTATCGTCACCATGAATCCCGATGAACTGCATACCGGCGAGGCGGAGACTGCCGACGGCTGGCGCTATCGGATGATTTATCTCGACCCGGATACGCTGGAAAAGGTGACCGGCGTGCGCCACTGGTGGTTCAGCGAAGTGGTGCGTCAGGACCCGCTTCGCTCCCGGCAAATCGGCAATCTCATCTACGGCCTGTGGCATACTGACGATCCGCTCGCGCAGCAGGGTCTGCTGCTGGATTTAATCGATACCTTCCGGCCGTTCGCTCACCACGCCACTGCGCTGCCCGAAGCTCGCCACCGCTTCGAGCGGGTACGAGACTATCTGCATGATAACTATATGCGTACGGTGACCCTCGATGAGCTGGCGCAGGTGGCGGCGCTGAGCCCGTACCATTTCCAGCGCCAGTTCAAAGCGCATTTCCACGTTACGCCGCACCAGATGTTAATGGCCATTCGCCTGTGGCGCGCCAAAGCGTTTCTCACCCACGGTATGCCCGCTGCCGACGTCGCTCTCGCCGCCGGACTGACCGACCAGTCGCACCTGACCCGCGCGTTTACCCGCCGTTACGGCATTACCCCGGTACGTTATCAAAAGCAGGTTCTCCCGCGCTAATGCGCAACCTCATACAATATTCCCGCTAAAGCCTCTCCTACACTGTCGCCAACAAAAAGAGTAATGGAAAGCATGATGATTAGTGGTGTGCTGTACGCCCTGCTGGCAGGGCTGATGTGGGGATTGATATTCGTGGGCCCTTTACTGGTGCCTGAATACCCGGCTGTTTTACAGTCGATGGGGCGCTATCTGGCGCTGGGGCTGATCGCCCTGCCGCTGGCCTGGCTGGGCCGCGCGCGGCTGCGCCAGCTCGCCAGGAAAGACTGGTGGACGGCGCTGGGACTGACCCTGATGGGCAACTTAATCTATTACGTCTGCCTGGCCAGCGCGATTCAGCGTACCGGCGCGCCGGTGTCGACCATGATTATCGGCACTCTGCCGGTCGTGCTGCCGGTTTTCGCCAACCTGCTCTATAGCCAGCGCGATGGAAAGCTGCCGTGGCGGCAACTGTTCCCGGCGCTGGTCTGTATTGCCTTCGGCCTGGCATGCGTCAATATCGCTGAACTGCATCAGGGCTTACCCGATTTCAGCCCGTGGCGCTACGGCTCCGGTATCTTGCTGGCGTTGATCTCGGTGGTGTGCTGGGCCTGGTACGCGCTGCGCAACGCCCGTTGGCTGCGGGAAAACCCGGATAAACCGCCGATGATGTGGGCTACCGCGCAGGCGCTGGTGACCCTGCCGGTATCGCTGGTCGGATACCTTATCGCCTGCGGGTGGCTGCATGGACAGCACCCGGACTTTCCGCTCCCCTTCGGCCCGCGCCCGGCGGTGTTCGTCACCCTGATGCTGGCGATCGCTATCTTCTGTTCATGGGTTGGGGCGTGGTGCTGGAACGTTGCCAGCCAGCGTCTGCCAACGGTGATCCTCGGGCCGCTGATCGTCTTCGAAACCCTTGCCGGACTGCTGTATACCTTTATTCTGCGCCAGAGTCTGCCCCCGCTTCTGACCCTAAGCGGTATTCTGCTGCTGGTGCTCGGTGTGGTGTCTGCCGTGCGTGCTCGTCCGGAAAAACCCGTGCTGCAGAAACTGGTCAGCGAGAAAAAATAGCCTGGTACCCTAAAGGGGTATTCCCTGGAACATAAGATGCATTTAAAATACAACTTATATTCTTGATGACGAGGTAACTGCTATGGCTTTCCGTGACCAACCTTTAGGCGAGCTGGCGCTGACGATTCCGCGCGCCTCCGCGCTGTTCCGTAAGTACGATATGGACTACTGCTGCGGCGGCAAACAGACGCTGGATCGCGCGGCATCTCGCAAAGAGCTGGACGTCGCGGTGATTGAAGCCGAGCTGGCAAAACTGGCGGAAGAGCCGGTAGAGCGCGACTGGCGGGTTGCGCCCTATGCGGAAATTATCGATCACATTATCGTTCGCTATCACGACAGGCATCGCGAGCAGCTGCCGGAGCTGATTTTACAGGCCACCAAAGTCGAGCGCGTTCACGCCGACAAGCCCAGCGTTCCGAAAGGCTTAACCAAGTATCTGACCATGCTGCACCAGGAGCTTTCCAGCCATATGATGAAAGAGGAGCAGATTCTGTTCCCGATGATCAAACAGGGCATGGGAACGCAGGCCGGCGGTCCTATCAGCGTGATGGAAAGCGAGCATGATGAAGCGGGCGAGCTGCTGGAGGTGATTAAGCACATCACGCAGAACGTGACGCCGCCAGCGGAAGCCTGCACCACCTGGAAAGCGATGTACAACGGCATCAACGAACTGATTGATGACCTGATGGAGCACATCAGTCTCGAAAATAACGTGCTGTTCCCGCGTGCCCTCGCCGGAAAGTAAATAAAAAGGCGCCCGCAGGCGCCCTCGACATTGTCAGTCTTATTGGCCACCCCGGGTGGCCTTTTTTATGACGGGCGTCCTGCCCCCTTCGGGCCGTTGCAAGCAACGTTAAACATCTCTCCCGAGGATTTTTTATTTCGCCAGACGCTTCTTGCCGGCAAAAAGCCAGCCCGCGCCGAGCAGTACAAACCACAGCGGGGTCACCATCAGCGCTTCGCGGGTATCGGCTTCCAGCGTCAGTAGCACCAGCACAAAGACGAAGAATGCCATGCACACCCAGCACATCAGTTTGCCCAGCGGCATCTTATATTTGGACTGCTCATGCAGCTGCGGACGTTTCCTGCGATAGGCCAGATACGAGCACAGGATAATCGTCCAGACGAACATAAACAGGATCGCCGACACCGTAGTAATCATGGTAAACGCCGCAATGACGCTTGGATTGACCATCAGCATGACCACGCCGCCCAGCAGACACATACAGGAGAAGGTCAGGCCTTTCGCCGGTACCGCGCGTTTCGACAGCTTGGCGAACATTTTCGGCGCCTGCCCGTCCTGTGCCAGACCAAACAGCATACGGCTGGTAGAGAATACGCCGCTGTTAGCGGAAGAGGCCGCCGAGGTCAGCACCACGAAGTTGATCAGGCTCGCCGCCGCCGGCAGCCCGACCAGCACAAACAGCTCAACGAACGGGCTCTTTGACGGCACGACTGAGCTCCACGGAGTCACCGACATAATGACGATCAGCGCAAAGACGTAGAACATAATGATACGAATGGGAATCGAGTTAATCGCCCGCGGCAGGGATTTCTCAGGATCTTTCGTTTCCGCCGCCGTGGTTCCCACCAGTTCGATGCCCACGAAGGCGAAGACGGCGATCTGGAAGCCGGCAAAGAATCCGCTGATGCCTTTCGGGAACCAGCCGCCGTCATTCCACAGATGGGCGAAAGAGGCTTCCACGCCGGTCGGTGACTGGAAGTGCATCAGCACCATCACCAGGCCGACCACGATCAGCGCCACGATAGCGACAATTTTGATCATCGCAAACCAGAACTCCATCTCACCGAACATCTTCACGGTGGCGAGGTTAAGACCCAGCAGCAGCAGGATGACCGCCAGCGAGGCGACCCAGTCGGAGAGTCCCGGGAACCAGAACTGCGCGTAGGCGGTGATCGCCACCACGTCCGCCATCCCGGTCACCACCCAGCAGAACCAGTAGGTCCAGCCGGTGAAATAACCTGCCCAGGGGCCCAGCAGGTCGGCGGCAAAATCGCTGAATGACTTGTATTCGAGATTCGACAGCAGTAATTCACCCATGGCGCGCATGACGAAAAACAGCATGAAGCCGATGATCATATAAACAAAAATAATTGACGGCCCGGCAAGGCTGATGGTTTTGCCCGACCCCATAAACAGCCCGGTGCCTATCGCACCACCGATAGCGATAAGCTGAATATGCCGGTTAGTGAGATTTCGCCGCAGCGACTGTTCAGTCGGCGCCTGTTCGTCGGCAACGACTTTTACCTGATCTACCATGTGATTTTTCCTGTTGTACCTGTCTGTGTTGTTCGGGCTCTATTGGCCCTTCATTCGTATTAACCCCGGAACGAGGGTTTATCGATATTAGGTAAGAATCGGAGGGATGAATACTATGATTTAGAGATAATGTTAATTTTATGTTTAAAGTGAGTGTTATATCACTCCGGTTACGCGAAACAGCTCACAAAAATACACCCATTCAGCAGATATGCAATATAAAGCTCCAGCAAATGCCCAACTTAAGGGTTTTACACTATTTAAAGCGGCTCCCTCCCCCATACGGAAGAGGAAGCACCTGCTGTTTAAATAATGTCCAGCAGTTCAACTTCAAAAATCAGGGTACTGAACGGAGGAATGGATGCGCCCGCGCCGCGCTCGCCGTAGGCCAGGTTGTGCGGAATCGTCAGTTCCCATTTAGAGCCTACCGGCATCAGGGTCAGCGCTTCAATCCAGCCGCCGATCACGCCGGTCACCGGGAACTCAGCCGGTTCGCCGCGCGCAACGGAGCTATCGAAGACGGTGCCATCGATCAGTTTGCCGGTGTAGTGAACGCGAACGCGGTCAGTACGCGCCGGGATCGGGCCTTCACCCTGGGTCAGTACGCGGAACTGCAGGCCAGATTCGGTGCTGTTCACGCCTTCGCGCTCGCGGTTTTCTTCCAGGTATTTCTCGCCATCCGCGGCCATTTCCTGGAAACGTTCGCGACGCACGGCGTCAGCGCGTTCGTGAATTTCACGCAGCGCGCGGTGAACGGCTTCCACCGGCACCTGCGGCTGTTTACCTTCCAGCGCGTCAGCAATACCCGCGACCAGCGCTTCCGGCAGCAGCCCCTGCAGGCCAGATTCGCTCAGCTGTTGTCCAACCTGCAAGCCGATACCGTAACTTGCCTGTGCTTCAATCGTGTCAAAAGTAGGGGTTGCCATCTTTGTTCCTTTTTTGGGTGAGAATTTCATATTCCACGGCTTCACGCAGCATAAGCAGAAAAGCCGGAACATATACCCTAAATAATTCGAGCTGCAGCCAACGCATCTGCAACCTGAAGTATGACGGGTATAAAGAGGTGGGCAGCATATCAGCCACAGCACGACGGGTAAAACTTTGTCGGCAGGATGATGACAAATCTGACGGAAACAGAAACAATAGAGAGATAAGGTTAACCTCACGAAACATATCTTTGTCTCGTCCTTCAGAAAGTTAGCCATCTATACTCTAGAGACAGCAGGATAAAAATATGCGGAGCAGGAGGAAAGCCATGCCCGGGCGCTTTGAACTGAAATCTACCCTGGAGAAGATCTGGCATGCCCCGGATCATTTTCGCCTCATGGATCCGCTACCGCCGATGCACCGCCGCGGTATTATTGCCGGAGCGCTGCTGGTGGTTATCGGCGTTCTGCTCCCTTCAGAGGATAACGGCAGTTCATTTCAGGCCAGCCGCGAGGCGAATCTCGACCTGCAATCTCAGTCGCAGCCGCAGTCTTCAGGTAATCAGGCCGTCCCACTGCCGCCCATCACCAACACGCCGCCGGTCAACGATGCCGATCAGGTGGCGCCGGTCGCGCCGGAGCCCATTCAGGATGAGCAGCCGGATCAGCCGCAGCAGCAGACCGCTTCCCAGCCTTATCAGGAGCCGCAGTCGACTCCCGGCATTGAGCAGCAGTGGCGGACCTACCGCATTGAATCCGGCAAAACCCTCGCGCAGCTGTTCCGCGACCACAACCTGCCGCCGACCGACGTTTACGCCATGGCCCAGGTTGAAGGTGCCGGTAAGCCGCTAAGCTCGCTGCAAACCGGGCAGACGGTACAGATCCGCCAGAATGCCAGCGGCGTGGTCACCGGGCTGACTATCGATACCGGCGGCGGGCAGCAGGTGCTGTTTACCCGCCAGTCGAACGGTAGCTTTATTCGCGTCCGTTAAGCGTTCCGGCCGGGTAGCTTACCCGGCCTGCTGTGAAGATTTTCCGGATGTTGCCCCCGGCTTATTTACCCACCAGATCCCGGCGCACACCAGCACCAGCGCAACCGCATATTTCGGTTCAAAAATATTCTCGCCAAGGAAGATGGCCGACAGCACGGTTCCGGCTACCGGGATGACAAAGTTGAACGGCGCAATCATGCTCACGCGGTTATGCTTCAGCAACACGCTCCACAAAGCAAAAGCGATGGAAGAGAGCAGCGTCAAATAAGCCAGAACCAGCACCGCTGCGGAGCTGTGAACCTCGAGGGTTCCGCCGGTCAGGTAACCGCCGCCAACCAGCACCAGACCGCCAAACGCCAGCTGCCAGCCGGTCATCACCGTTGGGTCAACCGTTTGTGAAATGCGTTTACCATATAGCGTCGCCGCCGACAGAATAAAAGCCGCCAGCACCACAAAACCATCACCTTGCCAGACAAAGCTAAAATCGCTCAATGAATGATTAAAGTTCACCAGCATGACGCCGGCAAAACCGAGAATGCAGCCGATGGCCTTGTTATAGCTCAGCTTGTCATTCTGATAGATGAAGTGCGCCAACAGGACGCTGAAGAAGGTTCCGGTAGCGTTCATAATCGAGCCCTTCACGCCGGTGGTAAACGCCAGGCCCACGTAGAAGAAAACGTACTGGATAGACGTTTGCGTAACGCCCAGTATCGCCAGCTGCCCGCACTGACGCGGATTTAAGCGGGCAATCGGCTTACGTTGCACCAGCGCGAAGAGCAGCAGCAGGGTTCCGGCAAACAGGAAGCGATAGCCAGCAAAAACGATTTTTGACGGCACATCATCAGTGGCAATCTGAAACAGTTCGTAGCCGCTTTTAATCGCCGGATAGGAGCTTCCCCACAGCAGGCAGCAGAGGGTTGCGCAGGCATAAGCCACATTCTTGCGGGAAAATATTGAGGGTGCGTCCATTCACTTTACCAGAAATAAAATAGTGTTTTATTTTATTATCCAGAAAGTTGCTAAGAATAGCCACCATACCAGGAAAAGATTAGGCAAATACAGAAAAGCAAAACGCCGGCACAGGGCCGGCGTCTCGACGTGAGTTGAGTAATGAATTACTCAGCTACAACGTTAACAACCAGTTTAGCGAAGACTTCGCTGTGAACCTGGAAGTCCACTTCGTGCTCACCGGTGGTGCGCAGAACGCCGTTCGGCAGACGAACTTCGCTCTTAGCAACGGCAACGCCAGCTGCAGTTACAGCGTCAGCGATGTCGCGAGTACCGATGGAACCGAACAGTTTACCTTCGTCGCCAGATTTAGACGCGATGGTAACGGTGCCCAGTGCGTTGATTGCTTCAGCACGTGCGTTAGCAGCGCTCAGAACTTCTGCCAGTTTGGCTTCCAGTTCAGCACGGCGTGCTTCGAAGAATTCAACGTTTTTCTTGGTAGCAGGAACAGCTTTACCCTGTGGTACCAGGAAGTTACGAGCATAGCCCGCTTTAACGTTAACCTGATCACCCAGGCTACCCAGGTTTGCTACTTTATCAAGCAGAATAACTTGCATTACCTTATCCTCTCAAAGTCGTATTAATGGACCGTGACCGATTACTGATGACGATCAGTGTACGGCAGCAGGGACAGGTAGCGAGCGCGTTTGATAGCGCGTGCCAGCTGACGCTGATATTTTGCACGGGTACCGGTGATACGGCTCGGGACAATCTTACCGCTTTCGGTGATGTAGTTTTTCAGCGTAGCGATATCTTTATAGTCGATCTCTTGAACGCCTTCCGCGGTGAAACGGCAGAACTTGCGACGACGGAAATAACGTGCCATATGGCTAGTCTCCAGAATCTATCAATTCAATCTGCTCGGCATGCAGAACCATTTTGCTCAAGCCGTTCTTTGCCTTGTGGCAAGAGATGAACCCTCGAACGATTACTGCGCTACCGACCGTTATACTGTGAGTAATGGCCTGGTTCTGGTGTCCGCTGATTATCACGGGCATCTGGCACCACGCCTGCCGGTGAAAACCGGCTTCCTCCTGCACTGAACGATGCTCAAGCACGAACTGGCAGTGTGGAATTCCTGACGGGCTGACCTTACGAAGTGGAGTCCTGCAAACAATGCCGGACAGCTCCAGACGATTGGTCATCAGGATTACTCTTCAGAATCCCCAGCTTCAGAATCATCTGCGGTTTCGTTAGCGAAATCTTCGCGACGCTCACGGCGCTCGTCTTTCGCTTTAACCATCGGAGATGCTTCGGTAACAGCGTGCTTAGTACGCATTACCATGCTGCGGATAACGGCGTCGTTGAAGCGGAAGTTAGTTTCCAGCTCATCGATCGCTTCCTGCGGCGCTTCAACGTTCAGCAGAACGTAGTGAGCTTTGTGCAGTTTGTTGATCGGATAAGCCAGCTGACGGCGGCCCCAGTCTTCCAGACGGTGGATCGTACCTTCTGCTGCAGTGATTGCACCAGTGTAACGTTCGATCATGCCCGGAACCTGTTCGCTCTGGTCAGGATGGACCATAAAAACGATTTCGTAATGACGCATCGAATTGCTCCTTACGGATTATTCAGCCTCCTGTCTGGGTCAGCCGCGGCCCATGGAGGCAAGGAACGTGTTAAAGGGCGGCTGAAAAATTGACGCGTCATAATACGGGCGAGCGGGGTTTAAGACAAGTGAATTGTGCAAATAATTCGCACTAAGCGCAAAGTGACCCTAAGCCCGTGATTTAAAATTAATCAACAGCGGAAGCGACAATTTTTTGAACAACTGCATCAGAAATGGTCGCGATGCGCCAGAGAGAGGCAGCGATTACAATTAGATCAGAAGCAATCCATACCCCAGGGAAGCGGGTGAACGTCAGGACTGTCATAAGGAGCGTAGATGATGAAATACATCCTCATAACCATGATGGCAGCGCTTTTGTTATGCGCCAACGCGCTGGCTGCTATTAAAATCGATGCCCGCCAGGCCCGCAATATGGATGATGTGCAGAGCCTCGGCGTTATCTATATCAACCATAACATCGCCACCGAGCAGGAAGCTGACCAGGCGCTTAGCCAGCAGAGCGATGTTCAGGGAGCGAAATACTTCCAGCCAATCCTTATTCATGAACCGGGAAGCGATGGGCAAATTCACGCCAGCGCCGTCATTTACCGCTAACGCCTCCGGAGCGCTGACTTCTTCCAATAACAGGGGAAGTCAGCGATGCTCCTGCCCGGCCCGCCGACGTTGCTCAATTCGACACAAAACACAGAACCTGATGTTTGACTGGCGTTTCCTGACTGAGTAAGGCGTCCGCCGCGTCGCGGAAGAGAGCGTTGCTTAATGCAATTGAGAATTATTTTTCCTCGTGACTTATCAGCCTGCGCGTAACCTGATTTAATCTCTCTTTAACTGCATGATTCTCTGGAGTGATTCATGGTTCCGCGTTTTGCCACGCTCAGCCGTATCCCAAAAGGGGTTTGGGTGCTGGGCGGCGTTAGCTTGCTGATGGATGTTTCCTCAGAAATGATCCACAGCCTGCTCCCATTATTTATGGCCACCACGTTGGGAGCCAGCGTGATTATTATCGGCATTATCGAAGGCGTGGCGGAAGCCACCGCGCTGATGCTGAAGGTGTTTTCCGGCGTCATCAGCGATTATGTCGGCAAACGTAAAGGGCTGGCGCTGCTCGGCTATGGTCTGGGAGCGCTGAGTAAGCCTCTTTTTGCTATCGCCCCTACCTCCGGCATGGTGTTTAGCGCTCGAATGATCGACCGCATCGGCAAAGGAATACGCGGTGCGCCGCGGGATGCGCTGGTTGCCGACGTCACTCCCCCGGAAATTCGCGGGGCCGCCTACGGGCTGCGCCAGGCGCTGGACACCATCGGCGCGTTTCTGGGCCCGCTGCTTGCCGTCGCGCTGATGTTTCTCTGGGATAACGATTTCCAGTCGATTTTCTGGGTCGCGGCGATTCCCGCCGTCCTCTCAATCGCTCTGTTGGGCTTTGGGTTAAAAGAACCCAACACATCGGTCGTCCAGAAACGTACCAATCCCCTGCGCCGCGAGAATCTCAAGAAGCTTTCCGCCGCTTACTGGTGGGTGGTGGCTATTGGCTCGATTTTCACCCTCGCCCGCTTCAGCGAAGCCTTTCTGGTGCTACGCGCCCAGCAAATGGCGATCCCGCTATTCGCCATACCGCTAGTAATGGTCGCCATGAACCTGGTCTACAGCCTGACTGCCTATCCTTTCGGGAAATTATCGGACAGGATGAGCCACAGCAAAATGCTGCAGTGGGGCCTGCTGGTGCTGATTGCCGCCGATATCGTGCTGGCGCTGAGTAGCCACTGGAGCACGCTTTTAGCCGGCGTCGCGCTGTGGGGTATTCATATGGGCATGACGCAGGGTCTACTGGCGGCAATGGTGGCGCATACCGCCCCGCCTGAACTGCGCGGCACTGCATTCGGAATGTTCAACCTGATGAGCGGAATCGCGCTACTGCTGGCCAGCGCCGGTGCAGGCGTGCTGTGGGAAATGTTGGGCGCCGCCTCGACGTTTTATGCTGGCGCGATAATTTGCGTCGTGACGCTGATAGGTATGCGCTGTATGCCGTCGGCTTATCAACAACGTTAAAAAAGGCTCCGGAGCAGACCGGTTGATTCATCATAAAGATGAAATGCTCCGGAGCACGTATTTCACTTTTGCCCGTAGTAGGCGTTTGGCCCGTGCTTGCGCATGAAGTGTTTGTCCATCAGCCAGCTATCGATGGGCTTCAGCTGCGGGTTGATCGCGCGGGCTATCCACGCCATCCGCGCCACTTCTTCCATCACCACCGCGTTGTGCACCGCATCGTGCGCATCTTTGCCCCAGGCAAAAGGCCCGTGCTGATAGACCACGACGCCCGGCGTATGCAGCGGCTCAACATCGCCCAGCGTTTCGATAATCACGTGGCCGGTATTCAGCTCATAAGCCTCTTCCACTTCCCGGGGGCTCAACGCCCGGGTGCAGGGGATATCGCCAAAGAAGTAGTCCGCATGGGTCGTTCCCAGCGCGGGAATGGCCAGACCCGCCTGCGCCCAGGCCGTTGCGTGCGTCGAATGAGTATGTACCACGCCCCCCAGACTCGGGTAGCGGCGATACAGCGCCAGATGCGTGGCGGTATCGGAAGAGGGACGATACCGCCCGTCTACCACTCTCCCCTCCAGATCCACGACCACCATATCGTCCGCTTTCATGGCCTCGTAGGCGACTCCGCTGGGCTTAATCGCCACCAGCCCGCGTTCGCGGTCGATAGCGCTGACGTTACCCCAGGTAAAAGTGACCAGGCCGTAGCGCGGTAAATCCATATTGGCTTCAAATACCTGCCGTTTTAGCGTTTGCATTATGCTGCCTCCACCAGACCGGCGCTGGCCATCCTCGCCTTCACCCAATCGCGTGCTTTCGCGACCTCGGCGGCCGGATCGTCGGTCGTTTCGCTCCACATTTCAATTAGATACGGGCCGCAATAGCCCGTCTGCTTGAGCGTTTCGAAACAACGTTCAAAATCGACGACGCCTTCGCCGAACGGCACGTTTTTAAATACGCCGGGTTTCGTATCTTTTATATGCACCGCCACGATATGCCCCATCCCGGCCTGCAGCTCCATCTGCACGTCGTTATCCCAGGCGGAAAGGTTGCCGATGTCCGGATAGAGCTGGAACCACGGATTATTCAGATAATGAGCATAGCCCAGCGCCTTGCTGATCGAGTTCATCAGCGGATAGTCCATGATTTCCATTGCCAGCGTTACCTGCGCGCGGCTGGCCATTTCAACGCTCTCTTTTAGCCCGTCACGGAAGCGGCGGCGCGTCTCGTTGTTGGCTTCCTGGTAGTAAACATCGTAGCCCGCCAGTTGAATAACGCGAATGCCGACATCCTGAGCCAGTTGAATCGCTTTGCGCATAATCTCCAGGCCCTGCGCCCGAACCGCGTCGTCTTCGCTACCGAGCGGGAAGCGCCGATGGGCGCTCAGGCACATAGAGGGCACGCGCACCCCGGTTTCGGCAATCGCGTTAACCAGCGCGAAGCGCTGCTCCCGGCTCCAGTCGAGCCGGGCCAGGCGGGCGTCAGTTTCATCGACCGACATTTCGACGAAATCAAAACCGAGCGCCTTAGCCAGCTGCAGGCGTTCCAGCCAGCACTCCCCGGCGGGGAGCGCTTTTTCATAGATGCCGAGCGGAATATGTTTCGACAGCATAGCCGCTCCTTAGCCCCACAGTTGGGCGATAGAACGTTTGAACTGCCGGGCGGCTTCCACCGGCGAAGCGGCGTCGCGAATGCTGCGCCCGGCGATAAAGACGTGGATCGGAATTCCCTGGAACAGCGGCAAATCCTCCAGCGCCAGGCCGCCGGTGACGGTGACTTTAAAGCCCATATCGGACAGGCGTTTGATAGCGTTAATATCCGCCTCGCCCCATGCCACCCCGGCCGCCTGGGCGTCGCGGCTACGGTGATAGACTACCTGCTGGATACCCGCTTCGCGCCACTCCTGCGCCTGCTCCCAGGTCCAGTAGCCGGTCAGTTCAATCTGAACGTCTCCGTTGTACTCTTTCGCCACGTCCAGCGCGCCTTTGGTGGTGTTGATGTCCGCACAGCAGATCACGGTTACCCAGTCGGCGTTGGCTTCAAAGCACATGCGGGAGAGGATTTTACCGGCATCGGCGATTTTAGCGTCCGCCAGCACGATTTTGTTGGGATAGAGCGCCTTCAGGTCGCGAACGGCGCGAACGCCTTCAGCCACGCAAAGGATGGTGCCGACTTCAATAATATCCACTTCATCGGCTATCAGGCGCGTCGTTTCATACGCGGAAGACATGGATTGGTTATCGAGCGCAACCTGCAACATAGGTAATGACATTTTCTCTTCCTTTTAAACGGCCGCCGCCGTGGTGTTATCAATTAAATCCAGCACTTGCTGCGCGGTGCGGCAGGCGCGTAAACGGTCAAAATTGGCTTCGTCTTCAAACAGATTGACGATCTGCATGATGCCCACTTCCTGATGGGTATTGGCATCCACGGCCGCCATGGTGATCAGGATGTCGACCGGGTCGTTATCCTCATGATTGAAAACCAGCGGCGTTTTCAGCGTGACCAGCGCAAAGCCAGTTTTCTTGACTCCCTCTTCCGGGCGACCGTGCGGCATCGCCAGGCCGGGAGCTATCACAAAATAAGGGCCGTGCTGAGCTACGCCATCCAGAATGGCCTGGTAGTAGCGCGGCTCTACCACATCGGCTTTCACCAGCAAATCAACGCTCAGCTTGACGGCTTCCTGCCAGGTGCTGGCATCAGCCTGTAAAAGGATGGAGTTATTCTCCACCAGCGAATCACGTAATTTCATTTGGCGTCCTTACTTCACATCCTGCGGAAAGTGCGCTTTGATCACTTCCAGCAGTTTTGGGCCAAAGTCCGCTGGCGAGAGCATGTTGCGTACGCCAACCACGTATTTATTGCCGGAGACGCTAATCTCACCGGCGATATGGGTGGAGGCGATAATAATGTCCGCGCCGTTTAGTTCGCTTTTATATTCCCCCACCGCGCAGCTGTTCACCGTGTGATCGATATTTGACTGGGTCAAAAACTGGTCCACCTTCATCTTCATGATCATGGAACTTCCTTGCCCGTTGCCACATACAGCCAGAATACGTACGGTCATAGTCAAAACTCCTTATTGAGCAGAAGCATCTGCCAGTTGTTTTTCCGCGTCCTCTTCAGCACGCAGCGTGCGCCCTGCGAAGAACATATAAGCCAGTGCAATAATGATGATGACGGCCATAAACGCGATACCGATGGAGGCGAAGCCCTGCATCATCGGCGGCGCCAGAATTGACCAGTCAGCCATGCCCATCCAGGCGCTCATGCCGGTCAGCTTCACCGCCCAGACGCAGCCAAAGATTTCAATCATTCCCATCACCAGGCAAATCTTGAGCGCCGCGCGCCAGCCGCCAAAGTGGTTAGCAAAGACGCCGATGGTAGCGTTCGAGAAAAACATCGGGATAAAGCCCGGAATAATCAGAATGGAAGAGCCGACGCCCACCAGAATACCGACGGCGATCAGCTGGCCGATGGTGCCCCACATAAAGCCCCAGACGACGGCGTTTGGCGCAAAGCTATAGATCGCCGCACAGTCAATGGCCAGTACGGCCCCAGGAATCAGGCGCTGTGAGATGCCGTTAAACGCCTCGGAGAGCTCGGCGACGAACATGCGCACGCCCTGGGTGATAATGAAAATAGCCACGGCGAACGAGAAGCCCGTTTGCAGGATATAGACCGTCCAGTGGGTATTGCCCGCCATCGCCTGTACGGTATCGATGCCGAAGGAGAGCAGGATCGCGCCGAAGAAAATGGTCATCACAATGGCCGTGGAGACGATGTTGTCGTGAAAGATGTTCAGCCAGCCCGGCAGCTTAAGATCTTCAACGCTCTCCTCTTTTTTACCCAGATACGGAGCGACCTTGTAAGCAATCCATGAAGCGAACTGCTGCTGGTGACCGATGGAGAAGCCGCAGCCGTCGGTCACTTCCTGGGTCGGCTTGTACATCATGTTCGAGGTAATGCCCCAATAGAGCGATACCAGCACCGCCGTACAGATGATGGTCGTCCACATCGGGTAGCCGAATATGTAAAAAGAGACGGCAATCAACCCAGCCTGCTGGAACATGATGTGCCCGGTCAGCATGATGGTGCGAATACCGGTAATACGCCGCAGCAGGACGTAACAAATATTCAACGCCAGAGCTAACAGCACGGCATAGCCCACCCAGCTGTAGGCGTCTCCCATGCGTTCGATCGTGGCCATCATTGATGCGTAGGTATCGGAGATAGCCCCGTTAATGCCATAAACCTCAGACATTTTCGCCACTACCGGCTTAAAGGTGCTGGTCAGAATGCCGGAGCCAGCCTGCAACAGCATAAAACCGATAATGGTTTTAATCGTCCCTTTAACAATAACGCTGGCGCTTTTACGCAGCAGGATATAGCCCAGGCAGGTCACAATCCCCAGCAGTAGCGGGGCGTTAGTCATTACCTGGTTAAAGAACACGGTAAAGATGTGGTAGAGAATCTCCATAACACACTCCAGAAGGTGGACGCTCTGAACGCACGCTACGCTCAGGGTTTGTTGTTGGGATCACTCTAATAATCAAAAATAATCACAACAAGATTATATTTGATTAAATGTGACGCACGCCGCAAATAATCACACAATCCGCCATCGTATTAATTCTCATTTTCATAAAATAAAAAATAACACATTAAAATCAATAAAATATAATTCCACATATATCATAAAATCTGTCTTAACCTCCGTTTACCCCTTAGGATTGCCTCCAGAACAGGCAAAATTCAGGATTGCAATCCTGAACAAACGATGCCAGTATTCTTCAAAACAAATCACAATGTGATTACTTTTGATAATATGTGAGGGGAAAATAAATGAGTAAAGTGCAAACCATCACCCGCGAATCATGGATCCTGAACACTTTTCCGGAATGGGGCAGCTGGCTGAACGAAGAGATTGAGCAAGAGCAGGTGGCGCCGGGCACCTTTGCCATGTGGTGGTTGGGTTGTACGGGCATCTGGCTAAAATCCGAAGGCGGAGCCAATATCTGCGTCGACTTCTGGTGCGGCACCGGCAAGCAAAGCCACGGCAACCCGCTGATGAAAACGGGCCACCAGATGCAGCGCATGGCGGGTGTGAAGAAGCTCCAACCAAACCTGCGGACCACTCCGTTTGTCCTCGATCCGTTCGCCATTCGCCAGATCGACGCCGTGCTGTCTACCCACGATCATAACGATCATATTGATGTGAACGTAGCCGCCGCGGTCATGCAGAACTGCGCCGAAGACGTACCTTTTATCGGCCCGCAAACCTGCGTCGATCTGTGGATGGGCTGGGGCGTTCCGAAAGAACGCTGCATAGTGATGAAACCGGGCGATGTGGTTAAAATCAAAGATATTGAAATCCACGCGCTCGACGCCTTTGACCGTACCGCCCTGATCACCTTACCCGCAGAACAAAAAGCCGCGGGCGTGCTGCCGGATGGGATGGATCAGCGCGCGGTGAACTACTTGTTTAAAACGCCGGGCGGCAACCTGTACCACAGCGGCGATTCTCACTACTCTAACTACTACGCGAAGCACGGGAATGAGCACCAAATCGACGTGGCTCTGGGCTCCTATGGCGAGAACCCGCGCGGCATTACCGACAAAATGACCAGCGCCGATATCCTGCGCATGGCCGAGTCGCTGAATACCAAAGTGGTGATCCCTTTCCATCACGATATCTGGTCAAATTTCCAGGCCGATCCGCAGGAGATCCGCGTTCTGTGGGAAATGAAAAAAGACCGCCTGAAGTATGGCTTTAAGCCATTTATCTGGCAGGTCGGCGGGAAGTTCACCTGGCCGCTGGATAAAGACAACTTTGAATACCACTATCCTCGCGGATTCGACGATTGCTTCACCATGGAACCGGACCTCCCCTTTAAGTCCTTCCTCTAAGGCATCTCCGGCGGGAGCCCCCGCCGGAAATTATCCCCGTCAGCATTAGTATTTTCACCTGATTTCAAATATCATCTTTGCTTATCACTTTTAATCGGATTTGCTCATGACGGAAGCGCAAAGACATCAAATTTTACTGGATTTGCTGGCACAAACGGGATTTGTCACCGTGGAGCAGGTGATTTCCCGACTGGGAATTTCTCCGGCGACGGCACGGCGCGATATCAATAAGCTCGACGACAGCGGCAAACTAAAAAAAGTCCGCAACGGCGCGGAAGCCATCAGCGAGCAGCGCCCGCGCTGGTCACCAATGAATATTCACCAGGCGCAAAACCACGACGAGAAAGTGCGGATTGCACGTGCGGCTTCGCAACTGGTCAACCCCGGCGAAAGTATTGTTATCAACTGCGGCTCTACCGCCTTCCTGCTTGGGCAAGAGCTGTGCGGAAAACCGGTACAGATCATCACGAACTATTTGCCGCTGGCCAATTACCTGATCGATCAGGAACACGACAGCGTCATCATTATGGGCGGACAGTATAACCGCAGCCACTCCATCACCCTGAGCCCGCAGGGCAGCGAAAACAGCCTGTACGCCGGGCACTGGATGTTTACCAGCGGCAAAGGTCTCACCGCCGAAGGGCTATATAAAACCGATATGCTGACAGCGATGGCGGAGCAAAAAATGCTTAACGTCGTCGGTAAACTCGCGGTACTGGTCGACAGCAGTAAAGTTGGCGAACGCGCCGGAATGCTGTTTAGCCAGGCCGGGCAAATCGACCTGGTGATTACCGGAAAACAGGCGGATGAAGCGATCCTCAAGCAGCTTGAGGATCAGGGTGTTCAGGTGATTCGCGTTTAAAGATGGCGTTGAAAAAACGCCACCGTCGCCGCTAACGCCTCTGGCGTAATGCGGTGACGGACGCCCTTCTGCCAGAGGCAGGTTAACTTATCGGTCATTTCATGTTGCCGCAGCGCCTGCTGCAGACGGAAGGTCTCTTCCGGAGGCACCACATCATCTTCATCGCCGTGCCAGAGCAGCAGCGGCCGACTGGCAAGCGTCGCCAGCTGCTGGCTGACGTCCCAATCCGCCAGCTGCGCTGCATCAAATGAAGGCGAAGGGAAAAGCCTCTGCGAGAGCGTACTGAAATAGCCAGACCCCATCAGGCAGGCAACGCTTTTCAGCTCTGGATGATGGGTCATTATCCCCAGCGCCGTCATTCCGCCCATCGATGCTCCGGCAACCGCCAGCCTGTCGTCAGCAAGCCATCCCTGCGCACGAATCGCCTCCTGTAATGCCGGAAATTCAGCAAAATTTTGCATCAGGATCGGCCAGAAGCGCTGCATCCGCCCTTGTTCATCACCCTGATATCGCGCACCGTGTTCCGCCGCATCGGGCATAATGACCCGAAACCCGGCCTCTGCCAGAGCAACGGCAAAGTAGCTGTAGACCAGCTTAGAAGAGGTAAATCCATGATAAAAGACGATGCAAGGCAGCGGTGAATCCGCAGCGCCGTGCGGGCACGCATGGAGAACTTCCCCACCCGCAAGGTTACGCATTTCTAGTGCAATCATTTACCGTCTCCTTTCTCTATAGTGGTGTGGTGCTATGTTATTACTCGAGTCTCTTGTTCGCACATGATTCATAATCTTGAGAACCAGATTACGCTTTCACGATATTTTCATTCGAAAATCGCGTACCGGATAACAATTTGGGAACATTCCCCAGAAATGAGATTCAGGCTACCACTACACTATGACTATCAGGAAACGAGATATGGCTATGCGTAGGTTTATACCCTGGCTATTGGCTATCGCTTTAAGCGGCTGTAGTGCGCTACAAGGGACGCCAGAAGCGCCGCCGCCAGCAACCGACCATCCGCAAGAGATCCAACGTAATCAGACGATGGGCTTGCAGAAGATGGGCACGGTGAGTGTCTTAAAGTACGGCTCACCGATGGATGTCGAGGCTGCGCTAAAAGTCAAAGCTGAAGCAGCTAAGGCGGATTACTACGTCATCATTATGATTGATGACACCATGGTTCCCGGCCAGTGGTATTCGCAGGCGATTTTGTACCGTAAATAGCGGTCAATCTTTAAGCGAGCTTTACACTGCTTTGCGCCCATTCACGTTCTCCTGTGCATAATAACGTTCGGCCAGCTGTAACCTGGCAGAACGTTAGCAACGGACTGCCCTCAGGACTATGTGAAATGGAGCTGACGATGAAACGAAATTTTTCCCTACCCAGCCTGATGTTGACCACCGTCACGGCCAATACCTCCGCGCAGTCAGCGGAGTTTGCCAGCGCTGACTGCGTGACTGGCCTGAACGAAATTGGCCTGATTTGCGTTAACAATATTTCCGGCAGCCAGCAGGACGTTGAACATGCTATCGCCTTGCAGGCCGATGAGCAGGGCGCGTCCTGGTATCGCATCGTCCAGATGTACGAAGAGCAGCAGCCGGATAACTGGCGGGTACAGGCCATTCTCTATGCCTGAGGCGCCTGACGTCCACGCCCCATTGCCCGTAGCAGCAAGTCGTCCAGCGTCTGCTCGTCCAGACGCATGCCGCCGCGCGTGTCGAGCATCATACGGCACCAGGCTTCCGCCAACGGCGGTGAAGCAACGCGTAATACCTGCGCGCCAGCGCCCAGCCTATAGACCAGCCGGGTAATTTCCCGCCCCTGCGCTTCCACAGGTCGCCGCAACCATTGCTGCAACTGCCGCCATGCGCGGTCGAAATGACGGTTTTGCCCTTTGACTTCCGCGCACTCCGCCGCCAGTAGTTCAAGCGCCGCCGGCTGCTTCATCAGTACACGCATCACGTCCAGGCACATAATATTAGCGGAACCTTCCCAGATACTGTTTACCGGCATTTCGCGGTACAAACGCGGTAGTTCACTCTCTTCGCAATAGCCCGATCCCCCCAGCACCTCCATCGCTTCAGCGACGAAGGCGATCCCGGATTTGCAGACCGCAAATTTTGCCGCGGGCGTGAAAAGCCTTGCCCACAGCGCTTCCTGCGCATCACCGCGTCTGTCCCAGGCACGCGCCAGGCGGAACAGAAAGGCGGTTTGCCCTTCCAACCGCAGCGCCATTTGCCCCAGAACCTGACGCATCATCGGTTGATCGACCAGATTTTTGCCAAATGCCTGGCGCTGCAGAGCATGATACAGGGCGACTGAATAAGCCCGGCGCATCAGCGCATGGCTGCCCAGCGCGCAGTCAAAGCGGGTCAGGCCCCCCATCTTAAGAATCTGACGGATGCCATCGCCCTCTTCCCCGATCGGCCAGCCGCAAGCATTGTAAAACTCAACCTCGCCACTGGCGTTCGCGCGGTTACCTAATTTATCTTTCAGCCTTTCCAGGCGTACGCCGTTACGCTGACCGTCCGGCAGCAGGCGCGGGACAAAAAAGCAGGAGAGTCCCGCCGGCGCCTGCGCCAGCACCAGATGAGCATCGCTCTGCGGTACCGAGAAAAACCATTTATGACCGATAAGATGATAAAAGCCTTCGGCGGTTTTTTCCGCACGCGTCGTGTTGCTCAGGACATCGGATCCCCCCTGCTTTTCCGTCATCCCCATTCCGATAAGCAACCCTCGCTTCTGGTTACCCGGCGCCAGATGCGGATCGTAGCGATCGCTTAGGAGCGGCGATAGCCAGTCGCTAAAAGCCCCGGGTAAGGAGCGCTGCAGCAATGGAATAGCGGCAAAGGTCATCGTGACGGGGCACAGGGTTCCCGCCTCGACCTGCGCATGCAGCATAAAGCGGGCAGCGCGGGCAACGAAGGCGCCTTCGCGAGCGTCATCCTGCCAGGCAAGGTTATGCACCCGGTTAGCGCATAATCCTTGCATCAGCAGATGCCAGGCGGGATGGAAACGAACATCGTCAAGCCGCGATCCCGTCGCATCATAGCGCAATAGTTCCGGCGGATTACCGTTAGCCAGACGCCCCAGCTCCAGCGATTCTGCCGTCCCCAGCTGTTGGCCAATACTCGCCAGCAGATCGCCATCCCAGCCCGCGCCTTCGCGGACAACGGCTTCACGCAGGGCGGTATCGGACAGGAATAAGTTGCTGTTACACAGCGGCGCGGGTTGATTAAATACGGTATGAGTTTGCCAGTGCATGATGTTTCCCTCCTTCAATGGCTCTGCCGATAAGTATGGACAACGGCGCACTTTCCGTCAGAGAACTCTGTTATAAAGTTCTCTCACAATCTGAAAGGGAATTTCATGATTCATTTAATTATTGAAGATCGGGAAAACGCACTGACCTATATTCCGCTTATCCGTCGGCATCTACCCCATCTGGCGATTAACGCCATCAAGCAGAACCTGAACGCTTCGGGCTACGTTACCTCATTTGATGAAAGCAAAATTTGCGACGATATCCTTGAAGAGCAGAATCCTGTTGGAAATTTTCTCAATCTCATCAAGATATTAAAAAATCGGGGCGCGCAGCTTAAATTCATCGAGCAAACGGGAGATGAACCAGGAGAGGCGTTATCCTTAAGCCAGCTATTGAACTATGTGGAAAGAGGTCTGGAAATCGCCCGTCAGACGGAACGAGAAGATGAACAGGCAAGACGAAGATAAGCCATCCTGGAGAATGGCTTATACAGGAAGAAGAGATTAGCTGCGCTGACGCACCGCTTCAAACAGGCAAATCCCGGTGGCGACCGATACGTTCAGCGACGAGACGCTGCCGGCCATCGGAATGCTGATCAATTCGTCGCAGTGCTCGCGGGTCAGGCGTCGCATGCCTTCACCTTCCGCGCCCATCACCAGCGCCAGCGAACCGGTCATCTTGCTCTGGAACAGCGTATGGTCGGCTTCACCCGCGGTACCGACGATCCAGACGTTCTCTTCCTGCAGCAGACGCATGGTGCGTGCCAGGTTGGTGACGCGAATGAGCGGAACGTTCTCCGCCGCGCCACAGGCGACTTTTTTCGCCGTGGCATTCAGCTGCGCGGAGCGATCTTTGGGCACAATCACCGCATGTACGCCTGCGGCATCAGCGCTACGCAAACAGGCGCCGAGGTTGTGCGGATCGGTCACGCCGTCGAGGATCAAAAAGAATGGCTGATCGAGAGAAGCGATCAGATCCGGCAGATCGTTCTCCTGATACTGACGTCCGGGCTTCACGCGGGCAATAATTCCCTGATGAACGGCGCCTTCGCTTTTCTCATCGAGAAACTGGCGGCTGGCGACCTGAATCACTACGCCCTGTGCTTCCAGAGCATGGATCAGCGGCATAAGGCGCTTATCCTCACGGCCTTTCAGAATAAAGACTTCCTGAAAACGCTCAGGTGCGCGCTCCAGCAGTGCCTGCACCGCGTGGATGCCGTAAATCATTTCACTCATTTATCTACTCGTTTTAGGTTCTGTTATCAGTTCCCTTCACCCCGACCACTGCGGAATAACGCAAGAAGCCAGGGTAAAGGAAATCTCATTACTCAGCTATTTTCTTTTTCGCCGCGCGCCTGGCTTTGGTCGCAGCAGCTATCTTTTGGGTTTTCGCCGACGGCTTCTTCGCTTTCTTCTCGCCTTTTGGCTGAGCGGCCTTCGGCTGGGATTGACCTTTCGGTTTACGGAATGCGCTATCCGGCTCGAAGTTTACCTGCTTACCAGCCTGGCGGCGACGTCCGGAAGCTTTACCTGCCGCCCCTTTCTTCGCCTTTTCACGCTCGGTCTTACCGACGTTGCGCGGGGCGCGCTCGCTGGAGATAAGCGAGAAATCAATTTTACGCTCATCCATATTCACCGCTTCAACGCGTACTTCAACGCGATCGCCCAGACGATAGGTTTGACCGCCGGATTCACCGATCAGACGCTGTCCTACCTGGTCGAAACGGTAGTAATCGTTATCAAGGGAAGAGACGTGCACCAGACCATCGATAAATAGTTCATTAAGACGTACGAAGAAACCAAAGCCGGTCACGCTGGCAATCACGCCCTTAAAGACGTTACCGACCTGATCCAACATGAAATCACACTTCAACCAGTCCGAGACATCGCGCGTCGCTTCATCAGCACGGCGCTCGGTCATCGAACAGTGCGCCCCCAGTTGCAGCATCTCATCCATGCTGTAGTGCCAGCCGCCGGTCTCAGTGCTATTACCTTTATGCCCTTGCTCTTTCGCCAGTAAATACTTGATCGCGCGATGCAGCGACAGGTCAGGATAGCGGCGAATCGGCGAAGTAAAGTGAGCGTAAGATTGCAGCGCCAGACCAAAGTGGCCGCGGTTTTCCGGATCGTATACTGCCTGTTTCATCGAGCGCAGCAGCATAGTTTGCAGCATCTCAGCGTCAGGACGGTCGGCGATAGACTCCAGTAATTGCGCATAGTCGCGCGGCTCCGGCTTGTTGCCGCCAGGCAGCTCAAGCCCCAGCTCTGCAAGAACCGAACGGAATGCGGTAATCGCTTCGGTGCTTGGTTTGTCATGGATACGGAACAGCGCCGGCTCCTCGGCCTTCTCAACGAAGCGCGCCGCGGAAATGTTCGCCAGGATCATGCACTCTTCAATCAGCTTGTGCGCGTCGTTACGCTGAGTCTGCTCAATACGTTCAATACGACGTTCAGCATTAAAGATGAATTTAGCTTCTTCACTCTCAAATGAGATACCGCCACGCTCTTCACGCGCGCCGTCCAGCACTTTGTAGAGGTTGTGTAGCTCTTCAATGTGCTTGACCAGCGGCGCGTACTGCTCACGCAGATCCCGATCGCCCTGCAGCATATGCCAGACTTTGGTATAAGTCAGACGGGCATGAGAGCTCATCACCGCTTCGTAGAATTTGAAGCCGGTGAGACGACCCTTAGCCGAAATCGTCATTTCACAAACCATACAGAGTCTGTCGACCTGAGGATTCAGTGAGCACAGGCCGTTAGAGAGCACTTCAGGCAGCATGGGAACGACCTGCGACGGGAAGTAGACCGAGGTGCCGCGACTCCGCGCCTCGCCATCCAGCGGCGTACCAGGACGCACGTAGTAGCTCACATCGGCAATCGCCACCCACAGACGCCAGCCGCCGCCGCGTTTCTTCTCGCAGTATACGGCATCATCAAAGTCACGGGCATCTTCGCCATCAATAGTAACCAACGGCAGATTACGCAAATCCACGCGACCGGCTTTCGCTTCTTCCGGTACCTGCTCTTTCAGGCCAGCAACCTGTTTTTCTACTGCTGGCGGCCAGACGTAGGGGATTTCATGGGTGCGCAGGGCCATATCGACCGCCATGCCGGTACCCATGTTGTCGCCGAGAACCTCAACAATTTTGCCGACCGCTTTGGTGCGCCGGGTTGGACGCTGGGTCAGCTCAACCACCACTACAAAGCCCATCCTCGCGCCCATGATCTCTTCGGGAGGAATCAGGATATCGAAGCTCAAGCGGCTGTCATCAGGCACAACGAAGCCTACGCCTGCTTCGGTAAAGTAGCGGCCCACAATCTGGCTGGTTTTGGGCACCAGCACGCGGACGATACGCGCTTCCCGGCGGCCTTTACGATCGGCGCCTAACGGCTGCGCCAGTACCTGATCGCCGTGAATGCAGGTTTTCATCTGCTCGGACGACAAATAAAGGTCATCTTTACGGCCTTCAACGCGCAGGAAGCCATAACCGTCGCGGTGGCCAATAACGGTCCCCTTTAGCAGATCGAGACGTTCCGGCAGCGCATAGCACTGACGACGCGTAAAGACCAGTTGACCATCGCGTTCCATTGCGCGCAGTCTGCGGCGCAATGCTTCTTGTTGTTCTTCGCCTTCAATATTCAGCTCAATTGCCAGCTCATCTCGGCTGGCCGGTTTTTCACGTTTTGCTAAATGATCGAGGATAAATTCCCGGCTCGGGATTGGATTAGCGTATTTTTCAGATTCGCGGTCCAGGAAAGGATCTTGTGACATGTCGGTTCCTCCGTTGTCATCTCCAGTGAAGTTTACGTCACTCCACCAGTAATAATTTATAAAGCGGTTGATTCTTTTCAACCAAATCGGCCAGCGTGTAGTTATCCAGTTCCTTGAGAAAACTTTGCGCGGCTTCAGCAAGCGCCTGTTTCAGACGACAGGCGGGCGTAATATGGCAAAATTCACTGCTGCAGTTGACTAAAGAGAGCGGCTCCAGATCGCGAACCACATCACCCACGCGAATCATATTTGCCGGTTTCCCCAGACGAATTCCGCCGTTCTTTCCCCGAACCGCCGTCACATAACCCACGCGGCTCAGCTGATTGATTATCTTAACCATATGATTACGGGAAACGCCGTAAACCTCCGTCACTTCGGAGATACTGGTCATTCTTCCATCCGGCAGCGACGCCATATAAATCAGCGCGCGTAGTCCGTAATCAGTGAAACTCGTTAACTGCACAATCAACCTCAGGGAAAAGAAAAACAGAGTGCGTCGGTAGACGTAATTACTATTGATGATAAACCAGCCAGCGCTCAGGCCGCTAATTTATTTAAATGGGGCGGGCGAACAGCAAAAACAAGAGGCGCCTGAACGGCGCCCCTGGAGATAATTATGCGTCGAAAGGATCGCGCAGAATCATCGTCTCGGTACGGTCAGGACCGGTAGAGATAATATCAACCGGTACGCCGGTCAGCTCTTCAATACGGGCGATGTAGTTCAGCGCTGCCTGCGGCAGGCCGCTGCGCTCTTTCACACCGAAGGTGGTTTCAGACCAGCCCGGCATTGTTTCATAAACCGGCTCAATACCTTCCCAGTTGTCGGCCGCCAGCGGAGTGGTGGTCACTTCACGGCCATCCGGCATACGGTAGGCAACGCAGATTTTAACTTCTTTCAGGCCGTCCAGGACGTCAAGCTTAGTCAGGCAGAAACCAGACAGGGAGTTAATCTGCACCGCGCGGCGTACCGCAACGGCATCCAGCCAACCGGTACGACGACGACGGCCGGTGGTGGCGCCAAACTCGTTACCCTGTTTACACAGGAACTCACCGGTTTCATCAAACAGCTCAGTCGGGAACGGGCCTGCGCCTACGCGAGTAGAGTAGGCTTTGATAATACCCAGAACGTAATCAACATAACGCGGGCCCAAACCGGAGCCGGTCGCCACGCCACCTGCGGTGGTGTTGGAAGACGTTACGTACGGATAGGTACCGTGGTCGATATCAAGCAGCGTACCCTGCGCGCCTTCAAACATGACGAAATCGCCACGCTTACGCGCCTGGTCAAGCAGATCGGAAACATCAACCACCATGGAGGTCAGGATGTCGGCAATCGCCATCACGTCATCCAGAACTTTCTGGTAATCAACCGCTTCAGCTTTATAGAAATTCACCAGCTGGAAGTTGTGATATTCCATCACCTCTTTCAGTTTGTCAGCGAAGGTAGCTTTATCAAACAGATCGCCAACGCGCAGACCGCGGCGAGCCACTTTATCTTCGTAAGCCGGGCCGATACCGCGACCGGTCGTACCGATAGCTTTCGCGCCGCGCGCTTTCTCACGCGCAACATCCAGCGCAACATGATATTCGAGGATAAGCGGACAAGCTTCAGAAAGCAGCAGACGCTCGCGAACAGGGATACCACGGTCTTCCAGACCTTTCATCTCTTTCATCAGCGCAGCCGGAGACAGCACCACACCGTTACCGATGATGCTGGTGACATTCTCACGAAGAATTCCTGATGGAATGAGATGGAGGACGGTTTTTTCACCGTTGATTACGAGAGTATGGCCGGCGTTGTGACCGCCCTGATAGCGCACAACATATTTAGCCCGTTCAGTCAGGAGATCGACGATCTTCCCTTTACCTTCGTCACCCCATTGGGTGCCCAGTACGACGACGTTGTTACCCATTTTTCAAAATCACCGTTTGCTTAAAAATGGATTCTACCATCGCTTTTTCAGAGTTACAGCACTTTTTGCACTCAAAAGACGGTAAATTAGTCTACTTTGCGCTCAGCCAATCGTTTTCCTCAACATGTAGTAGATGACGATGCCGGCAACCACAAGTCCCCCGCCAAAGCGGCGTAATAAATTATCCGGTAGCTGGCTCATCGTGGCGACCATACGGCGCCATGCGCGGGGATAAAGCAGCGGTCCAAGCCCTTCAAGTACTAAAACCAGCGCCAGTGCCAACCAGATTGTTGAGTTCATTATTCACCTTTATTTAAATGCAGCCAGTACAGCACCAGTCGCTCACTCGCGTTGAGTTGCACTCACTTCACATTCTCCGCTATTTCATCAATGTTATGAACCGGCTTTATGAAATGAAATACATAACAACTTGTTTTTTCTTAATTTCAATGATCGATTAGCGTACTAACACCAGAAACGAAGATAATGAATTAAGCGCTGGTTTTATAAATGAAGCATTCTCGCAAAACGTAGCATCCGTGGGTTCATTGAATAAAAAACACCGCGGTAATTAATCGCTTTCATCATGTAAAAAAGGCGCCCCGATGGACGCCTTTTTGCATACTCATTGCTTATCAGCGAGTCGCTGCCGCTGGAGATTTCATATAGCGGAAGAAATCACTGTCCGGACTGAGAACCATTACGTCCTGATTGCTCTTGAAGCTGTTCTCGTACGCACGCAGACTACGGATAAAGGCGTAGAATCCTGGATCCTGACTGAATGCATCAGCAAACAGTTTTGCGGATTCCGCATCGCCTTCACCGCGCAGGATACGCCCCTGGCGCTCGGCTTCCGCCAGCGTTTTGGTGACTTCATAGTCCGCAGTTGCGCGCAGTTTTTCAGCTTCTTCCTGGCCCTGTGAGCGATGGCGACGAGCTACCGCTTCACGCTCAGCGCGCATACGGTTGTAGATCGCTTCAGACACTTCAGCAGGCAGGTTGATCTGCTTAATACGAACGTCGACGACTTCAATACCCAGCGCCGCCATACTGTTCGGGTTGATCACCTGAACCTTACCGTTCGTTTCTGCTTCAACTCGCTCCGCCGCTTTGGCAATTGCATCATCGGCAGCCGGCGTACTGACTTCATCTTCTGTGCCCGCAGAACCTGAGTTCAGGGCATCGCGCACTTCCAGGGTCAAACGACCGCGGGAGTCGGTCACGATGTCTTTCACATCCAGACGACCAATTTCAGAACGCAGACGGTCGGAGAATTTACGCTTCAACAGTACTTCGGCCTGGGAGACGTCACCGCCGCCGGTAGCCAGGTAGTAACGGCTAAAGTCGCTGATGCGCCACTTGATATAAGAGTCAACGATCAGGTCCTTTTTCTCTTTGGTAACAAAGCGGTCGGCCTGATTGTCCATCGTCTGAATACGCGCATCGAGCATCTTCACAGATTCAATAAATGGAATCTTGAAGTGAAGGCCAGGCGCATACACCAGCGGTTTGTTTTCATCGTCGCGCAGAACTTTACCAAAACGCAGCGTGATACCGCGCTCGCCCTCTTTGACAACAAAGATGGACATATAGAGCACCACCAGCACGATGACAATTATCGCGATAACAGATTTACGCATCGTTATTCCCCCTGACGCTGGTAGTCGTTACGCTGCGCGTTGGCGCGGCGTTGGTCCATAATGGTGCCTCCCGTAGAGGTAGAAGCGTTACTGGCGCTGCTTGAGCTGGATGCAGGCGGCAGACGCAGCAGATCGCTTGCGCCACTGCTATCACTCTTTGCCGCTGGCGCGCCAGCGCCTTTCAGCATCTGATCCAGAGGCAGAACCATCAGGTTGCTCCCCTTATCGTTAACCAGCACTTTGCGAGTATGGCTCAGCACTTTTTCCATGGTTTCGATATACAGACGCTCGCGGGTGATTTCCGGAGCCGCTTTATACTCAGGCAGAATTTTTGCAAAGCGAGCCACTTCACCCTGCGCTTCAAGAACGGTCTGGGTCTTGTACGCACGAGCCTCTTCAAGGATACGCTGCGCCTGACCGTTAGCCCGTGGCTGAACTTCGTTGGTGTAAGCTTCCGCTTCACGAATGTACTGCTGTTCGTTTTCACGTGCGGCAATCGCATCATCAAATGCGGCTTTCACTTCCTCCGGCGGACGCGCCGTCTGGAAGTTGACGTCCAGCAGGGTGATACCCATGTTATACGGACGAATCGTCTCTTCCAGCTCACGCTGGGTATCGCTACGAATGACGGTACGCCCTTCGGTCAGGATACGGTCCATCGTGTATTTACCAATAACGCCACGCAGCGCGCTGTCGGTTGCCTGACGCAGGCTGTCGTCAGCGCTGGTCACGCTAAACAGATAGCGTTCCGGGTCGGTCACGCGGTACTGTACGTTCATCTCAACGCGCACGACGTTTTCGTCTGACGTCAGCATGACGCCAGAGGCCGCCAGTTCGCGCACCGACTCAACGTTAACCGCCTGAACGTTATCAATGAAGGTGGGTTTCCAGTTAAGGCCAGGCTCAACCAGATGGCTAAATTTACCAAAGCGAGTGACGACGCCACGTTCAGCTTCTTTAATGGTATAGAAACCGCTGGCTGCCCAGATAATAACCGCAGCGGCGGCAACGATGCCGACGATACGTCCGCCCATAGGCCCGCGTGGTCCCTGTGAGCCGCTACCGCCGCCCAGTCCACCTTTCCCGCCGCCCAGGCCGCCAAGTTTTTTACTTAGCTTACGGAAGATATCATCCAGATCGGGAGGTCCCTGCTCGCGACCACCTTTGTTGCCATTTCCCCCAGAGTTGCCGCCTTGGTTATTGCTGCTTCCCCACGGGTCGCGGTCCTGTCCGTTATTACCGGGCTGATTCCACGCCATGTATATGCTCCATATTTGTTTTTGATATCCCCACAGGGGTTAATATCTTCAGGCAAGCTGCAAGGTCAAATCACGTATTCAACCAGCGCTGGCTCTTGTTTACAGAGGCGACGCCAGTCAACGATCGGCATGCGCACCTGCAGACCAACGCTACCGTCATCCTCCATCCACTCTTTCTCTATCGCCTGAAGCTGATAGAATCGGCTTCTCAAACGGCCTTCCTGCGGCGGCAGGCGCAGCGTATGCTGAGCCACTTCACCAGAGAGCCGTTCCGTCAAAGCCTGAAAAAGCAGCGGTACGCCAACCCCGGTCTGGGCGGAAAGCCAGACCCGAATCGGTTTGTTTTCTTCATCCCGATCGATACGCGGCTCAAAATCATCCAGCATGTCGATTTTATTCATGACCAGCAGCGCCGGGATCTCATCGGCCTCGATTTCCGCGAGTACCGTATTTACTGCGTCAATATTTTCCTGCACGCGAACATCCGCCGCATCAATGACATGCAGCAGCAGCGTCGCCTGGCGCGTCTCCTGGAGAGTCGCTTTAAACGCGGCCACCAGATCGTGCGGCAGATGACGAATGAAACCTACGGTATCCGCCAGCACGGTTTCGCCAACATCAGGGACATCGATGCGGCGCAGCGTCGGATCCAGAGTGGCGAACAGCTGGTTCGCTGCATAGACCTCAGCTTCAGTTATCTGATTGAACAGCGTGGATTTACCGGCGTTGGTATAACCGACCAACGACACGGTGGGAATATCGGCTTTGGCCCGTGACCGCCGTCCTTGCTCGCGCTGTTTTTCAACTTTTTCCAGTCGCGACAGGATCTGCATAATACGGTTACGCAGCAATCGGCGGTCAGTTTCGAGCTGGGTTTCACCCGGGCCGCGCAAACCAATCCCGCCTTTCTGTCTTTCAAGGTGGGTCCAGCCGCGAACGAGGCGAGTCGCCATGTGGCGCAGCTGCGCCAGCTCAACCTGCAGTTTCCCTTCGTGGGTACGCGCTCGTTGGGCAAAAATATCTAAAATCAGGCCGGTGCGATCGATAACCCGACATTCGCATAAGCGTTCGAGATTTCGTTCCTGCGCCGGACTCAGGGCATGATCGAAGAGCACGACCGATGCACCGGTCGCTTTTACGGCTTCCGCAATTTCGACAGCTTTACCTTCACCAACAAAATACTTCGGGTGCGGTGCTTTACGGCTACCGGTAATCACCTGCATTGCTTCGACACCGGCGGAAGAGGCCAGAGTTTCAAACTCCTGGAGATCTTCCATATCTTTGTCTTGCGAAAAATAGATGTGTACCAGTACCGCCTGCTCACCGGCATCATAACGGTCAAACAAGCGTAAACCCCTTATAAAATACCAGCGGGGAACGCAGAAAACCTGGCTCCCCGACGTGGAAAAACAGCATCTGCCTTATTCGGCGTCTTCGCTGTCTTGCTGCGGTGCAGAAGAACCCTGCGCACCACCACCGTGGTGATAGTTGTTAGTACCGCCGCCAGCATTGTTGCTGTGGTGTGACACCGGGCGAGACGGGACAACGGTAGAAATTGCGTGCTTATAGACCATCTGGCTGACCGTGTTTTTCAACAGGATCACGAACTGATCGAAAGACTCAATTTGCCCTTGCAGCTTAATACCATTCACCAAATAAATAGAAACCGGAACACGTTCCCGACGCAAAGCGTTCAGGAACGGATCTTGTAAAGATTGCCCCTTAGCCATTCTCTCTTTTCCTTATATGTATGCTTGTTTTGTACTCAGAACCTTACGATTCTTAAAAATTACGCACGATACCGTTCAATTGTACACGTTCAGTCCAGGCTAGCACCAACAACCTGTAATACTTTGTTGAACGCTTGTTCAGGTTGTTCACTGTCTAACCAGTGAATACCTTCCCAACCGCGCAGCCAGGTAACCTGACGTTTAGCTAACTGTCTCGTGGCGCAAACACCTCGATAAACCATTTCATCATACGGGATCTCGCCATTAAGGTAAGACCACATCTGGCGATATCCGACACAACGAATGGAAGGCATATCCGTATGCAAATCTCCCCGGGCAAAAAGCGCCCGCACTTCTGCTTCAAAACCTGAAGCCAACATCTGATGAAAACGCTGTTCTATGCGCTGATGGAGCAGTTCACGGCTCGCCGGGGCGATGGCGAACTGGTGCACCTTGTACGGCAGAGCATCACCTGACGTTTGCGTCAGCTCCGTTAAAGTTTTACCCGAAATGAAAAAAACTTCCAGTGCTCGGGAAAGTCTTTGCGGATCATTTGGATGAATACGCGCTGCGGCAACGGGATCTATTTCCTGTAGCTGCTGGTGTAACGCGTTCCATCCCTGCTCTGCGGCCTGTTGCTCAATCCGCGCTCTGACCTGCGGATCTGCCGAAGGCAAAGGCGACAATCCTTCCAGCAACGCTTTGAAATACAACATTGTTCCGCCAACCAGTAGCGGAATACGCCCGGCCGCAACGATATCAGCCATCTCTGCCAGCGCATCGCGACGGAAATCCGCCGCGGAATAAGCCTCGGCCGGGTCCAGAATATCCAGCAGGCGATGCGGCGCAGCGCTCAGCTCCGCGGCATCGGGCTTGGCCGTACCGATATCCATCCCTCGATAGATTAGGGCTGAATCAACGCTAATCAACTCTACTGGCAAAACTTTACGCAGGGCGATAGCCAATGCGGTTTTACCAGAGGCCGTCGGGCCCATTAAAAATATTGCCTTAGGCAGGCTTGCCTCGGTTACATTACTCATCTTTCAGGGCATTCATCGCCGAATGTAAATCAACAGGTTGTAACAGGCCACCCGGCGGCGCTTTAACCAGCTGCGGACATAAACGCTCGATATCCGCCAGGACGGCAATCGCCTGCGCCATATTCCACTGCGCATGTTCGCTCGCCAGATTACGCGCTATCCACTGAGCAATATTGTCGGCGTCGCATGTTTTTTGCTGCGCCAGGTAGCCTATCAGTTCAGGAATCAAGATTTGTAAATTTTGTTGTCTTAAGGGTAAAGGCACTGCGCGGATCGTCACGTAGTGCGCATCGGACTGCAGTTCAATACCGACTTCTGCCAGCGCCGACTGCGCCTGCTCAAGCGCGTCCTTTTCTGCCCCGGACACTTTTATCCGCAGCGGGATAAGCAGCGGCTGGGCACAGACTGCCTCCGCGCCCGGCGTTAGCTGCGCCTGGCGTAGCCAGCGCTCGGCAACCGGCAGGGCCAGCAGCGCAAGCTTGCCATCGCGCTCCAGCAGCGCACAGTCGTTATCGACGATCGTCAGCACGCGGCCAAAACTTTGGCTATGGCCTGCCAGGCCTTCCGCTACCGGCGCAGGAGATTTTGGTTTTCGCTCCGCGGCCGGAGTATCCAGCAGTTGGCGATAGAGCGCCCCCTGCTGTTTTTGATAACCTGGCTGCGCATGCGGCCAGCCGGCTCCGCCAGATGACCCCGTGGCAGCGGATTCTCGCGAGCCGCCGGTGCTGGTATTAAAGCGCGGCGCGACGGGCTCGTCACGATAACGGGGAGCGGCGGTTTCACGCGCGACGGCGGGCTGGGCAAAATGATTGCCGCCTGCCGCAATGCGGTTTTCAGGTACCTGACGCGACGCGGGTTCTGCGCCCTCTTCTGCCAGAGGAGCGTTCAGCTGCTGCTGCAGAACGCTTAGCACGCCTTGATAGATAAAATCGTGCACCAGGCGCGACTGATGAAAACGCACCTCATGCTTGGCCGGGTGCACGTTCACATCCACCTGATGCGGATCTATCTTCAGGTACAGCACAAAAGCGGGCTGCTGATCGGCGCCCAATTTGTCTTCGCAGGCCTGACGGATCGCGTGATTAATCAGGCGATCGCGCATCATCCGTCCGTTGACATAGCAATACTGAATCTCCGCCAGCGTCGGATTGGTATGCAGAGGATCGGCCACCCAGCCGCTGAGGGTCAGGTCGCCGTGCTGCCACTCGATAGCCAGAGCATGTTCGAGAAACGGCAAACCGCAGATTGCGCCCAGACGCCGTTCGCGCTGGCCATCCTGCGATACCGCCCGGTACTGGCGCACGGCCTTTCCGTTGTGGCTGAGGTTAATGGTCACGTCAAAGCGCGCCAGCGCGATGCGCCGTACGATCTCGTCGATATGGCCAAACTCGGTTTTCTCAGTGCGCATAAACTTGCGCCGGGCGGGGGTGTTATAAAACAGATCCAGTACTTCCAGCGTCGTACCCACCGGGTGGGCCGCCGGCTTCACGGTTACTGCCTGATCGCGTCCTTCGGCATAGGCCTGCCAGGCCTCCTGCTGATCCTCGGTACGCGAGGTCAACGTCAGGCGAGCGACTGAGCTGATACTGGCCAGGGCTTCGCCGCGAAAACCGAGGCTAATTATCGCTTCAAGATCATCAAGCGAAGCAATTTTACTGGTGGCGTGGCGAGCCAGCGCCAGCGCCAGCTCGTCTTTTTTAATGCCGCAGCCGTTATCGCGGATGCGGATTAACTTCGCGCCGCCGCGCTCAATATCAATATCGATGCGCGTCGCCCCGGCATCGAGGCTATTTTCCACCAGCTCTTTAACCACCGACGCCGGTCGTTCCACCACTTCACCTGCGGCAATCTGGTTGGCGAGCTGCGGCGGTAGAACCTGAATCGGCATGGCCGTCTCCTTAATTTAACAGCGTCCCATCTGACGAACCTGCGCTGGCAGTCTGCGCGGCTGCCCCGCGCGGCGCGGATTGTAGAGGATGTTGCATAAAGTAGTTACGCAGACCGTTATAAATGGCCTCTGCGACCTGCTGTTGATAAGCATCGCTCCCCAGCAGCCGCTCTTCGCCGTTATTACTGATAAACCCCGTTTCCACCAGGATTGACGGGATATCCGGCGAGCGCAGTACGCCGAGGCTGGCATGTTCAGGACGACGCTTATGTAAATCGCCGATCCGCTGCAGCTGGCTCAGCACGTTAGTCGCCACATCATACCCGACGCGCTGGGAATGGCCGAACTGTAAATCCAGCACCGCCTGGCTCAGGTAAGGGTCCGACTGGCTGTTGGCCAACACATCGCCTGCACCGCCCAGCAGTTCGGATTGTTTCTCATGTTGCTCGAGCCAGCCGGCCATTTCGCTGTTCGCGCGACGGTTGGAAAGCACCCAAACCGATGCTCCGGTAGCATCGCGATTCGGTGCAGCGTCGGCGTGAATCGAGACAAGGAAATTGGCGTTTTGCTTACGCGCGACGTCAGAACGCCCCATAACTGAAATGAAATAATCGCCGTCGCGCGTCAGCACGGGTTTGAACTGAGGATCGGCATTCAGCAGCGCGCGGAGCTTACGCGCAATAGCAATGGTCACATTCTTCTCTTTAGTGCCGTTCGGACCAATCGCTCCCGGATCCTGGCCACCGTGACCGGCATCAATGGCGATAATCACTTTATCGTCGGTAGAAACGGTACGTGCCGCAGGACGCGTTACGCTGGTCGTACTGGTCACCGCAGTCAGGCGGTCGTTATCGGCTTTAAACGGGTTGCGCGCCGGCTCGCTCGGACGCACGGGCTGCGCCACGGGCCGTTCTGCCTGTTTCACCACGACACGCGGTGGCGGAGGCGGAGGCGGAGGCGGTTCATCGGCATTAATCGTAAACACCACGGTATAGTTAGAACCGTTCTGCTGTTTCACCGCGCGCGTTTTGCCGTCGGCGGTTAAATCCACCAACAGACGCAGCGACTGGGTATCCTGCGGCGCTCCGGAACGAATGCTTTTTACCAGATTATTGCCGCTAAACTGCAGCGGCAAGCCCTGGAGTACGCCGCTCTGTTTGATATCCAGCGCGACGGTGCGTTTGCCCTGCGGGCTAAACGAATATTCAGGGTCGCCGATAAAACTTATGGTAATACGGGCCTGCCGATCGCCATTTGAGACCTGGATATCGGATAAACTTGCCGCTGTGGCCTGAATGCTGAACAGCATCAGTGCGGCGGTCAGCCAACTGGTTAAGCGATACATCATCCCGTCGTCCTTCAGGCTAATTAGCCAAACGCGCCAATAAAGACTCACCCAATGAGGAGACCGCAGTTACGCGCGCCTCACGCCCTTGAGCCTGATATTCAAGGTGAATTTCAACATCCGGTTCCGGCAGTACGCCTGTACCCTGCTGCGGCCATTCCACCAGGCAGATGGCGTCGTCGGTAAAATAATCGCGGATCCCCATAAACTCGAGCTCTTCAGGGTCCGCCAGGCGATAGAGATCGAAGTGATAGACCATCAACTTATCGAGACTATAAGGCTCGACAAGGGTATAGGTCGGGCTTTTAACGTTGCCGCGGTGACCGAGAGCCTGAAGGAAACCGCGGCTAAAGGTCGTCTTACCCGCCCCTAAATCGCCGTACAAATAGATGACCGTCGCGCCAGTGCATGCCTGCGCTACGCGGTTGCCAAGGCTGAGAGTTGCCTGCTCGTCGGGTAAAGGAATCACTCGATTAATCATGGTCTACGTCAATCACATCCGGGTTAACAACACGCCTGAGCGTGGAAAAAAGATCGGTCGCCAGCATGCCGCGGGTGCCGTATCTGGCCGCCAGACGATCGGCGGCTTCGCCATGAGCAACGCATCCGGCGCAGGCGGCATCATACGGCGTCAGCTGCTGGCCTAACAACGCAGCAATAATGCCGGTCAGGACATCGCCCATTCCGCCGCTGGCCATTCCGGCGTTGCCGGCATCGATAATACCCGTCTCGCCAGCGTCACTCGCCACGATCGTACCTGCGCCTTTCAGCACTACGACGCCGCCATAACGTTTTACCAGACGTTGTGCAGAATGTAAGCGATCGCTTTCAATTTCTGCCGCACTCACGTTCAGCAGACGAGCGGCTTCGCCGGGATGCGGCGTCAGCACGCGATTGTGACGTTTATCGGGATTGATTGCCAGCAGGTTCAGCGCATCCGCATCCCAGACCATCGGTTTGCGAAAATTCTCCACCTGGCGCAGCGCATTTTTACCCCACTCGCCCTGCCCCAGACCCGGCCCAATCGCGACGACATCCGCCCATTGCAGGCTCTCTTCGAGAGAGCGGGAGGTCAGCTCATGGACCATCAGTTCAGGCCTGGCGGTCAGAATGGGCGCAATGTTGTCCCGGTGAGTCAGGACTCGCACCAAGCCGGCGCCCGCGCGCAGAGCCGCCTCGCCGCTCATGCGGATGGCTCCAGCCGTACCCGGTTCGCCGCCGATAATGACCAGCTTCCCGTGGTCGCCTTTGTGCGACGTTGGGCGTCTGGGCGGTAGCCAGTCGGCAAGCTGCGAGGCATCGAAGCGACTAAGCGCCGTCGTCTGGCCTGCCAGCCACCCCTCAAGTCCCAGGGCGTGGTGATGCAAGCGGCCAACGACATCGCGAGCCTTGCCGGTCAGCAATCCGGGCTTAAGCGCGATAAAGGTGATGGTATGAGCGGCCTGGATAACCGCACCCGGCGTGGTCCCCGTCTGCGCATTCAGGCCTGAGGGGATATCCAGCGCCACAACCGGCGCCGGATGGGCATTAACGCGCGCGATGAGCTCCGCAACGTTTTCCCGTGGAGCGCTCTGTAATCCGGTCCCGAGCAGCCCGTCAATAATTAGCGTGATATCTTCTGGCCAGGCGATGTCGGCGGCATGAATCGTACCGCCGGCGTTGAGCCACTCTTCACGCGCGGTACTGGCCTCTTCCGGCAGCGGCTTCTCGCTATCCAGCGCCACCAGCGTGACCTGAATACCTCGCGACTGCGCCAGGCGAGCCAACACGTAGCCGTCGCCGCCGTTATTGCCGTGACCGCAGAGAATCAGCCAGCACCGGTTTTCAGGATAGTACTCGTAAGCCCGTTCAAAAGCCGCTTCGCCCGCACGACGCATCAGCTCGTATAACGTCAGCCCGAGGGCATCCGCCGCCTCTTTTTCCGCCCGCCGTAACGCATCCGCCGACCAGATGATATGTGGTATACTGTCGGCGTTTTTCGTCATCGTATGGTCCATCATGTCACAGCCCCTCGATCTCAATCAGTTAGCGCAGCAAATCAAACAATGGGGCACAGAGCTGGGGTTCCAGCAGGTCGGTATTACCGATACCGATCTCAGCGCCAGCGAACCTAAACTGCAGGCGTGGCTGGATAAACAATACCATGGCGAAATGGAGTGGATGGCGCGTCATGGCATGATGCGCGCGCGACCTCATGAACTCCAGCCCGGTACGCTCCGCGTGATTAGCGTCAGGATGAACTATCTTCCCGCTAATGCCGCTTTCGCCCGAACCCTGAAAGATCCCGCGTTGGGTTACGTTAGCCGTTATGCCCTTGGACGGGACTATCACAAGCTGTTACGTAATCGCCTGAAAAAATTAGGTGAGATGATTCAGGGGCAGTGTGCTTCGCTCAATTTTAGACCTTTTGTCGATTCCGCGCCGATTCTTGAACGCCCTTTAGCCGAAAAAGCGGGGCTGGGATGGACAGGTAAGCACTCACTCATCCTTAGCCGCGATGCCGGCTCGTTCTTTTTCCTCGGCGAATTGCTTATCGATCTCCCTCTTCCCGTCGACCAGCCCGTTGAAGAAGAGTGCGGACGCTGCGTTGCCTGCATGACCATCTGCCCAACCGGCGCCATCGTCGAGCCCTATACCGTTGATGCCCGGCGCTGTATCTCCTATCTGACTATCGAACTGGAAGGCGCTATTCCGGAAGAATTTCGTCCGCTGATCGGTAACCGCATATACGGCTGTGATGACTGCCAGCTGATTTGCCCGTGGAACCGCTTCGCGCAATTAACCGATGAAGATGATTTCAGCCCGCGTCAGGCGCTGCATGCCCCGGCGCTGGTAGAACTGTTCGCCTGGAGCGAGCCCTGGTTTTTAAAAGTGACGGAAGGATCGGCCATTCGCCGTATTGGTCATCTGCGCTGGCTGCGTAATATCGCCGTTGCGTTGGGCAATGCGCCCTGGAATGAAGCGAACCTGCAGGCGCTGGAAAGCCGCCGGGGTGAGCACCCACTTCTCGACGAACATATCGAATGGGCGATTGCGCAGCAAATTGCAAAAAGAAATGCCAATGTGATTGAGGTGCAACTACCGAAAAAGCTACGGCTGGTCAGGGTGGTTGAAAAAGGGTTACCGCGCGACGCCTGATTCATTCACAGGGTGTGAATAAAAATAAAAACACATTGCGTTTCAACATGCAGACGTTCGTCAAGCGATCGAGTTAACACTTTGAAATGAAATTTTCTTATTACATTTCAACAATATAGATAAATACTATTTACATAGTGAAGTATTTTTCGGGATTAAGGCAAAAGATTAACCTGTGGATAAGTCTGTTCACAGTATTTTCTGGACAGGACGAAAATCATCCCCGGCGCGTGATTGCGCTGTGGATAAATCAGGTATAAGAAGAAATTTGGAGCGGGAAACGAGACTCGAACTCGCGACCCCGACCTTGGCAAGGTC
>NZ_JACVUU010000130.1:0-200 GCF_016516145.1 Klebsiella sp. S69
TACGCTGAAATGGTTTATCGCCCAGTGGGTATGGTTAACCGCTTCTATGGTGCCGCTGCCGCCGCTGACACTCTCTTCTCTGGCAGACCTGTCACAACCAGCCAGCAATATCGCCACAGCGATAAAAACAAGGCGCGTCAACCATCGTACCTGCTTCGGAAACTGCGGAGGATACCAGACTGCATCAGGCTTCATTGTGG